>CP058667.1:0-334285 GCA_020544305.1 Staphylococcus taiwanensis | reverse complement strand
AAGTTCATACATTAGCTCACTTAACCATATCTATAATTTAAAACTGCCCGCAGTCTTAATAATTGAAAAATGATAGACTCAACATGTTTCATCATAGCAGTGAAATAATTCGTTTAATCTTTTCAAAAAATAAAATCTCTAATTCGAAACATTTCTATTGACTATTGTCAAAATAAGGACTACAATTTCTAGTATAAATTTTATACCAATAGGAGGTGGCGTGTTGAAAATAGAATTAGGATTGACTTCATTTGCGGACAATGGCGATATTTATATGCCTGATGGTAAGCATGAAGCAGTTTCAAATGCTCAAAGAATTCGTGATATCGTTGAAGAAATAGAACTTGCAGATCAATTAGGCTTAGATATATATGGTTTAGGTGAACATCATCGTAATGATTATGCCGTATCAGATCCAGTCACTGTATTGGCTGCCGCTGCAGGACGTACAAATCATATCAAATTGTCTTCTGCAGTAACTGTTTTATCATCTGATGACCCAGTACGTGTTTATCAAAGATTCTCAACATTAGATGCTGTATCTAATGGTCGTGCAGAAATTATGATAGGTCGAGGGTCTTTCATCGAATCATTCCCATTATTCGGTTATAATTTAAATGACTACGAAGACTTGTTTAATGAGAAATTACAATTACTCTTAAAGATCAATGAACATGACGTAGTGAGTTGGAATGGTAAATTGCGATCTAGCTTTGACCCAACTGTTATTTACCCTCGTGTGGAACATGGTAAATTACCTATTTCCATCGCAACGGGTGGCACTCCTGAATCATCACTCAGAGCTGGTGCCTTTGGATTACCTATCACCTATGCTATTATTGGTGGTAATCCTAGACGATTTACACGCAATATTGAGATTTATAAATCTGTTGCTGCATCTTATGGACACAACCCAGATGAATTATCTGTATCCGTTCATTCATGGGGTTATGTAGCAGAGACAGATGAGGAAGCAAAGAAAGAATTCTTCCCTTCTTTGAAAGCACATCATGATGTACTAGGTCGCGAACGTGGTTGGCCTAGCTTCGATGAAAATATGTTAGAACGAGAAATCGGAAGTCAAGGTGCAATCTATTTGGGTAGTCCTGAAACGGTTGCCCAAAAAATTATTGATACTGTTGAAACCCTAGGTCTTAATCGTTTTATGATTCATACACCTGTAGGTTCTATGCCACATGAGTATGTAATGAAATCAATCCGACTATTTGGAGAACGCGTTAAACCTATTGTTGATAAATACTTTGAAAACAAATAAAAAGGAGAAATTCAAATTATGATTTTACGTTATGCTGCAAATTTAAAACTTGCTAAAGAATTATATAGCTCTGCTAAACCAAAATTAAAAGGTGATCAAGGTATGATCGATACATTCCAAAATGTATTTGGTTTACCTGAAAGTTCAGTTAAATTAGCTGGTGCTGTCGAAGGTGCTGCTGCCGCTTTCTTCGCTGCTAGTTTCTTAAACAAAAACTTATCACGTTTAGGTTCAATTTGTACTTTCGGCGTATTAGGTGTTGCTACTTATAAACACTTTGAAGCTGGCCATGGTAAAGAAGGCGCTCAACACGCTTTAGACTTATTAGGCTTAGCTGCTTTAAGTTTCGCTGATACTTTCGATTGCGATAACAAATAATATGATTTAACTATAATATGAAAGCAGGACGTGTGATTAATGCTATCACACGTCCTGCTTTCTTTATTTATCACTTTTCAAGAATTCCGGGAAGGTTTGTGGTTTATCATGGACAAGTTGTTCAAAGTCATCTGAATGTTGATCAAGTAAACCTCGGGCACCCGCTTCGTACATTGACGCCAGCAATGCACCAAATCCTTTCGGTTCATCGTACATTTCTGAGAATTCTTCCAAAGAAACAGGATCATATTGAATCTTCGTACCTGCTGCTTCAGACAATATTGCTGCCAACTCTGTCATAGAATAGCTATAGCCAGAAAGTAAATATCTTTGCCCAAATTTCTCAGGTTGTTGTAATAATGCTACGATTCCTCTCGCAATATCATCTCTAGAAATATAATTAACACGACCATCACCTGCTGGATAAATTAATTTCTGCATGTCCGCAAGTTCTGGTAAATACGGTTTCAATGGATCCATGTACATCGCCATTCTGACATAAGTGTATTTAATACCGCTAGAGGCGAGTAAACGCTCCGCATAACCAAAGTATGGACTCATATGGAATGGATTGTTATGTTGATCGGCATAGTATCCAATAAACATAATATGTGAGACATTTGCTTCATGTGCTGCACTCACTAAATTCTCAACTTCAGGAAGTCGTTTAAATGACGGATGTATGATACTTGGAATAAAGATAACTGTATCAACATCTTTGAATGCATGAACCATACTTTCTTTATTAAAATAATCTAAATCTCTAATGCCTACTTTTTCTTTCCAATGTGATGGTACTTTATCAGGATTGCGAATACCAATATTAAAATCAGGCAACTGTGTTTTAATCGCATGTTCAGTTATATGTGAACCAAGATGACCTGTCGCTCCTGTAAGTAAAATTGTCATATCTATCGCTTCTTTCTCTTTATATTTAAGTGACTATTATTTCGTAATTGGCTATAGTATTGTATTGCCTATATTTATCTTGTTATGCATATATTTTTGATGAAAATGAATTGAACCAACCTATACATGATAGGGCCAACTACAGCGACACCTTTTAACTAAAGATGTCTTTCCAACATTTCAGGGGAAATATGGCAGTATGCAATATCTTCTGGATATTTATCAAGTCGGTCTTGGTGTTCATCAGCGCTTGGAACATAGTTATTTAAAGGCAATACCTCAATAGCAATTCGTTCTTTATCAGGGCGCTGATTAATAAAATACTGTGCTTCTTCTAGATGTCTTGAATCTGTGCTATAAATTCCTGTACGATATTTAGGTCCTTCATCTACGCCCTGCTTATTAATACTATATGGATCTATAATCTCGAAAAGGTGGTTCATTAAGTCAGTTATTGTTAGTTGCGTTGGATCGAATGTCGTTTTTACACATTCTGCATAACCATCATAGTTATCACTCCGATGCGCAGAAGTACCATTTGCACGTCCCGCTTCAGTTTGGATGACCCCTGGTAATGTTTTAATGAATGCTTGCACACCCCATAAACATCCACCTGCAATATACACCGTTTCCAAGTTAAACACCCCATCTCCTATTAATTACTTAATGTTAATCATAACCATAAAAAAAGAGAAGTGAAACTAATAGAATTCAAATTTTTATAAAATGAATTCCTTGCTTCACTTCCACTTTAGATACACGACTTGCGTCTTGTACGTTCAATCCCTAATTTTGAACGGATTTGTATTAATACTGTTTATGCTATCATTTATGACAACTCATTTATTTCCGAACTAGTGCAATGATACCTGCCACAATAATTAGAATACCTGATAAATAACCAAAGAACCCTAATAAATATATATGAATAATCGATGCAATAATTAACGAAATTCCGACCAAAATTCTGTTCTTATTAATAATACAACTGAGTGCTAATGTAATCGCACACAAAACAATTGAACTTGTTGCAACTATAGTCATTAAACCAGTTAGTTCAGTGCCATATCTTCTATCATAATCAGTGAGTATTAATGTTATTAATCCTCCAATAATGCCAAAAACACTGCCGATTATTCCAAGAACCATTTCGATTATTATACTCGTAGGTTTAGGGCTGTTCATTTGTACATTTTCCATTGTTGTCTCCTTTTCTAAGCTGCGTCATCTTCGTCGCTAGCACTATCGTCAGTGTTTGTTTCATTCGTACTCTTTGCTTCTGATGGATCATCTGATCCAGGACCATTCGAATTACTATCATCTTGTGAAGTTGCTTCTTCTGATTGTGTATCATCTTGTTGGTCTTCTTGTTGAGCTTGTTCTTCTTTATCTAATTGGTCTTCATAATCTTGCATTGCTTTATCATATTCCGCTTGTTCTTTCGCATTTTGTTTTTCATACAATGCTTCTACACGTGCTTCTAATTGATCGTATTCAATTTCTAACACATCTTTAGACACATGATTCATCTTCTCGCCATCCGTAAGCGAATTATATTCGTCCACTAATTCGTTATACATATAAGCCGGATAAGTCACGCCTACATCAGCTTGATCTGAATCGCTTTCCTTTTTACTTGAATCTGTCTCTTTTGTACCTGTGCTTGTGCTACTGTCTTTAACCGAACTATTAGCTGAAGTATCTTTCGCACTATCTGCATTTTTAATTTCTGATTTGCTAATGACCCACTTAGCTCTTATTTTATTAAAATTAGGTACCGTATCTAACTCTAACGTATATTGATCACTATCTGGCACGTCATAGGTAATGTAGCCTGATGCTGTATTATTATGATTCAACTGATGGCTAAATCCTTCATGCATGTCTTCGCTACCATACCACTCTTCATAGTTTTCATTATTCACTTTCATACTAAAATCTGTATTATCCATTAAGACTTGATCATCGTTATTATTTCTAAACTTTATGTATACTCTCAAGGCTTTGCCATTTGTAGGTGCACTATACTCATCATAGTTATTAATAAATTCTGCTTTAACCACTTTAATATCTACACCGTCAGCATCCACGACTTGACCTATTTTAAATTTCTTCATTTTATCTGTAGCTTTAGCCTTGCTATTTGATTCTTCACCCTCTGCCTTATCTTTGTTGCCACTAAAGGAGCATCCTCCTAAAAAAACTAAAAATATAATACTTATAAAAAATAATCTTTTCATATTAGCCTCCTCATCTTTTTTTTGTAAATTGAAAAGATACTATTTACATATATTATTTTATATTTAAAAACTAGAAAAGCAATATATTTTTTATATTTAATTTAAATTTTTTAATTACTTTACAAATAAGAATTATCGTACTGGTATTTGTTTAACCTACACTTTTTTCTCTCAATTTAATAAGAAATTACTTTTTATTCATAACTTTTTCAGAATTGGTTTATAAACTTATATTACAAAATCAGATAAAGGAGTGCAGACAAATGACTAATATCATAGCTTCAATATTATTACTCATCTCAATGGGGAGTTTAGCAGTAGCATTTCTTACAGGAATTTATCAAATACTTTCGTGGTTAAGAGACAAAGATTATTCTCCTAGTTTTAAATTATCTATACTATTCTTTTTATTATACGTGGTATTCTATATCCCAACATTTATATTAATCAATTAAACATAAAGGTGGATTATATGAACGGTTATCATATTTTATTAGTAGAAGACGATGACACAATCGCTAAAAATCTTAAACAAATATTAGAACTAAATGGTGCACAAGTGTCACTAGATTATACTGGCGATAATGTGTTTAACGTGTTGGATAATATTCATCTCATTATTATGGATATCATGTTACCTAATAATGATGGTTTATCTATTACAGACGAAATAAGAAGAATTTCCTCTGTTCCTATTATTTATTTATCAGCTAGAGTTGATATCGATTCTAAAGTTAAAGGACTGGAAAATGGAAATGATTATTTAACAAAACCATTTAATCCTAGAGAACTTATTTCTAGAATAAATAATCTATTAATTATTTATTATTCAGATAAAGACATTCAATTTCATGATTTTATAATTAATGCAAAAGATAGGAACATTAAAACTAAAGATGGTGAATTACTATCATTGACGAAAACAGAACGTAGATTATTTTTCTATATGTATGAAAATAAAGATTTAATTTTAACTAAAGCGCAAATAATTGATTATGTTTGGAATTTTGAATCTGCTTCTGAAAATACATTGAATGCTTATATTAAAAAATTAAGAACTAAATTATTAGATTCTGGAACAATTATAGAAACAATTTATGGCATTGGTTATAGATTAAATGGAGGTTAAGTTATGGGGTTATTAAAAAAATATTATATGTTTATGGGGCTGGGTTTATTATCTATTCCACTCGTTTTTTTATCTATCAATAGCTTAATACTTTTAAGTATCTTATTCATTGAAAAATGTTTCAACCACCCACTTGATATAAACTTCAAATCAAGTGGTCTTACAATTATTTTTTATATTATTTTCTTCCTAACTTTATTTACATTAGTTATTATAGCTTCACGATATGTATATAAAATTGTTGAACGTCTTCGCTTACTAAATAATAAATTACTAGAAATCGCGAATAGCGACAATCTACCCAATAAGTTAGACATACCTTCAAATAAAAATGATGAAATCGATATGGTAGGTCAATCTATTAACGTTTTAATAGATAGATTAAGATATAGAGAAATAGAAATTATTGAAAATAAAAATAATGAACAAAACTACATTAATCAACTATCTCATGATATTAATACCCCTTTAACGGCATTGAATTTAGAACTATACCAACTTGGAATACAATATCAAATTAACGATAAAGATATTGAATTATCTTACGAAAAGATAAACTATATTTCCAATTTAATTAAGGCATTACCTAAAAAAGATGATATTTCTAAATTTTATACTTTTAATCATCAAGTAAATATACAAGAATGTATCAATAAAACACTTGATAAGTGGCATTATCTTTTACATTCAAAACATATTATCTCTGTCTTAAATGTTGAACATGATAATATTTATTGGATTGGTGACCAACTATGGTATGAACGCTTATTTGATAACATAATTTCAAATGTGTATAAACATTCGAAATCATCACGTATTACTATCTCACTTAATGAAGAGTGTATTACAATTCAAGATAATGGCATTGGCTTTAATAATAAATCCACACAATCAAAAGGATTAACTATCATTAAAAATATATGTGACAGATTCTCTTTAAGTTTAAATATTGAATCTGATTCAAATGGGACTTTAATAAGTATTAAAAAAACATCAAAGTAATATTATATATTAATGACTGATTCGTTTAACTTAGTCCACATTCTTTAAAAAATAAGCCAGCAAATGAATTTTTTATAAATCCATTTACTGGCTTATTTAATTTCATTCATGTTTATATCAACTCAAGTATTAAAGTACTTAAGTAAGTAGTTCTAAAATGGGTAATGGAACGTAGTTGAGCGACGCCTGAGGGAGTTAGAATTATTGACGAACGTAAGTGCACACACTTACGTAAATAGTTCTAAGATAGATAACGAAACAGAGTTGCGGAGACTCCTAGGGGAGCAGTAATTTTAATGAACCTAAGTGCAATAGCACTTAGGTAAGTAGCTCTAAAGATGGATAATAAATGGCGTTGCGCGACTCCTAGTGGAAAAGAAAGTGTCGAGTGACTACAGGCACGAGCCTTTCCCACAGGAAAGCGTCGCAACAAAAGAATATTATCCATCTAAGAGCTGCTTTAGAGACGGCACCCTAGGAACGCGAAGCAACTTATGTGAGTGTTTATCTATCTAAGAACTATTTTAAAATCATCTTTTAGAATTATTCCATCGCATTACTAATTGCTTTCTTAAAGGTATGTTGATCAATGCTATTGTTCTTATCTTGTTGTGCCTCGACACGTTGTTTAAATGCTTCATTATCGCGTGCGATTTCGCTCAGTATATCTATTAATTGCTGTGGTTCATTTTGCTGCGTCATATTCTTTTCAGCGATAAAAGAACGACGATGTGCAGTTTCGTTATAACCTAAAATTAATTGATTATTAAGCATTGCTCGTTCAACTGCATTGACAATTTCGCCACCATTATTGATATCTAAATAAATATCACATAGTTCAAATAACTTATCTGTTTTGTCTTGTGTGATGGTAGGATAAAGTTTCACATTCTCATATTTACCTAAATCAGTTAATTTAGCTGACATTTCCGTAATAGCACCAATATGAAATTCATAGTCATTACACTGTTGTATCATCGTTTCTAAATGTGGAATATCATCAGAATTTGTTAAATTAAGTATGCGTTTTGTAAATTTATTATCCTTTTGATAATCATAAAGATAACCAGATTGACAAATGCGTGAACGATATTGAGGTCCAATATTTGATGAAATAGCTTCAAATTCTGAACTATCTGGGATCATCACTTTTGCATTAAGCGCTTCATTATCTAACAATAACTTCATATTTCCCGGGACATTTCCATTACTTCGTTCTTGCCAGAATAGCACTACATTTCTCACACTAGATGAATCATAAATGACAAAGAACGGTGTCGCTAATGAATTAATGATAACATTCGATGCATCAACGTCTAACTGTTCTAAAAAGAACCCAATGAAGTCGTGTTTAGAAGCAAAGAAATACGATGCACCTTGCCAATCTAATACAAGGTCTTTTGTGACAAAGTTCTCATATAACACTTCTTTACCTTGGCGGTCCACATATGTCTTCAAAATCGCCTTATTATTTAAATCATATATGGTTTCCGCAAACTTGAAGCCATCTTTATTATAATGATCAACAGAACGAAGATGGCCTGTCGTATCAAACCATTCCACAAAACTGACAATTCTACTTTTAAAATGTTCTCGATAGAAAATACGACCTCTAATTTTACCATTATCCATAATTTCTGCTTGATTATGGTTGCCTTCAATTTCCCATAATGGCGGTATTTGAACGTCATTGAAGAATGCTGGTTTATCATGCGCAGTACGTTGATAATTCGCAAAAAATTGATAAGGCGAAATAAAATCGTCAGGTAAAAAGCCATCGTCATCCATGACAATTGTTTTATGCTGATTGCCTGCAAGTTGAAGTGAACGTTGAAGTTTTTGTGATGCTTCGTCATATTTTTCAAATAAATTAATCATATAGCACCTCATCAATTAGATTTTGCCATTTTTGCGTAATATGCTCTGTTTTAAACGGTTCTGCAATTTTATAAGACGCCTCATGTGGGAATTTAGGGCCATTATTAAAGTATTGTACAATTTTATCAGCCATATGATCTGTTATAACCTCAACATCTTGGTTGTCTTTATCGATGGGTATAAGGTATCCATTGTCACCATGGTTAATAAATGTTGGATTACCATAGTTAACATCGAAACCGATCATCCCTAGGCCCGAACCGATCGCTTCCATTAATGTCAAACCGAAACCTTCGCTTGTAGATGCAGACATAAACAAATCATAGTTGGCGTAGATATCATCTAGTTTCACATGCCCTTTCAGTTGAATATAATCTTGCGCATGATGTTCAGTGATAATCTGCTCAATTTTTGCTCTTTCGTTACCATGGCCGTATATGTCGAATGTTAATTGTGGAACTTCTTTTTTAGCTTTAATGACCGCTTTTACAATCCAATCTACATGTTTCTCACTGGCTAATCTTGAAGCTGTAAGCATAGAATACGGCTTTCTTTCTGAACTTGGATAACTCAATTGATGTAAGCTTCCCACAGGTATCGTACGGACCCGTGGTTGATGTTTCGTATATGTTTGAAACTGTTCAGATAGGACTTGATTTTGTAAATCTGTTGCTGTGATATAGAAATCAATATATGGTGCTTGTGAAAAGATATATTCATAGTAATTATTCCATAGAATATACTGCTCATTCGTCGCATTTTCACTGAAATGTTCTGCATGAACCACACTACCAACTTTACTTTGTCCCTTATTTTCCAAAATGGTTTGCCCAAACTTAGTCGAACGATCAATAATGACAATATCTTGTGCAGTTAAATGTAATTTCTTCAGGAAGTAAGCCACAAATTCTTGTTTACTGTATAGACGAGCGTCATCAAAGACATAAACACTTGAATCGCCATCAATATATTCTTTATAAACGATTGAACCATCTTCATTGTAAAATTGACGCATATACAATTTCGCACGGTTCTCACTTGGTGCGTAGTACTCTGAAAATGTACGTACATAACTGTAGTAATCTTTACGAATCAACATATCATTCACTACAAATTCAGCACGGTCAACAATATCTCGGTCTCCATCTTTCAAATAACAACTGACATATGAACGTGCATTCCCTATATGTAAACGAACTACCTTCCCTGTTTGATTTCGCGTTGTGACTGGGTTACCTAAATCGTTAATCAAATCATCAATCGTATAAGTTGTGGGCGCAATCGGAATATCGCTAAAATATTGATACAACCAAATTACTTCATTATCTTTGAACCCAATATTCTCAGTTAAAGTCTGGATATTTTCAGCTGAAATAAAATCTAAAAAGATAAATTTAGCAGGCTGATTTACCTCTCGTAATAATTTCGCACGGTAGGCCTGGGCATATTCCACACCACTGCTCGCCCATCCGATGCCAAAATTAATATTGTATACTGTCATCTATGAACACCTCATTTTAAGGAAAATGTACTACTAAATCGTTGTCTTTATCAAACGTTAAAATGCTCAAGCATAAATTACGGATTATATCGCGTTTCACTTTAATCATCATCATTTCATAGGTTTCCAAAGCCACTTTATGATACTCGAAAATCGCATTACGTTGACCGTTTTGTCGATTGTTGACACTCGCTTTAAGTTGCTGTAACTGATCAACTTGGTTAATCCATTCCAAGTCAATCGCTTTTAAAATCGCTTTTTGTAAGAAACGTAATTTGAAATAATCATCATTGGCAACCTGTAAATTACTTTGTAGTTGTTGATTAAACTGATGTACTAAATAATCAATTGTATCTTCACGACTTTGCATGTGTTGGCTGATATTGTCATCATTGAAACTAAAACTCAATTGCTTATAAATATAATGAATTATTTCATCTTCTGAACGAATATTCTGTGTTCTCAAATCATGTTCAAAAACATCTCGTGCTAAAGTATCAAAATTAAATGTGCTAAAGTCTGTTGTTTCTAGTATACGATTACGTTCTGCGTACACACGATCACGTTGGATTCCAATACTCTTTTCAAATTCATTTGCCATTTCACGTGTCATCATGGCAGTTTCTTCAGATACACGTTGGGCTTTTGTTACAATGCCGCGCACTCTATTTCTGAAAAATGGACTACTTTGCAATTTATCAGGGTCGATGTCTCCTAATTTTTCATTTTCAGCTAATTTAGCGTTACTCCAACGTTTCACAATATAATCATCTAATGAAACATAAATTTGCGATACACCTGGATCACCTTGTCGGCCTGAACGTCCTCGTAATTGTCTATCGACTCTGCTATTTTCCATATGTTCATTAATGATAACAGCCAACCCACCGAGTTCATGAACACCGTTACCAAGCTTAATATCCGTACCGCGTCCAGCCATACTCGTAGACACTGTAACCGCTCCAAGTTGTCCTGCCTCAGCAATCATTTGTGCTTCTTTCGCAACATTTTGTGCAATTAATAAATTGTTTGGAATATTTTGCTTAAATAATTGTGCTGAGAAATATTCGGCCGCTTCTGCCGTTCTTGTAATCAAAAGTATTGGTTGCTTTGTGGCATGAACTTCCATCACTTTCTTAAGAATTGCTTTATTTTTCTCTTCAGATTTAGCATATACGCGATCTTCTTTATCATGCCGTATGATAGGATGATTCGTTGGAATTTGCACGACTAATTTGGAATATAAATCAAAGAATTCTTTTTCGCCTAACTTACCAGTTCCCGTCATTCCTGAAAAGTCATTAAATAATTTAAATAAATTCTGGAAGGTAATTGTCGCCATTACACTTAAATCTTGTGATAATTCTACCCCTTCTTTAGCCTCAATGGCTTGATGCAGACCAGATTGTAGTTTCGTACCAGGCAACATTCGTCCAGTAATGCGGTCAATCAGTACAACTTCACCATTATAAATAAAATAATCCAAATTATCCTTGAATAGATATTTCGCTCGTAACGATAAATTGATGACACGCACTAAATCAAAATGTTTCGGTAAATACATGTTATTTACCTTGAAATAATGATTCGCCGCATCAATACCCTCATCAGTAAGCCAAACTTCTTTTTTATTTAGTTTTACTTTAAAGTGTTCATCTTCGACTAACGTTTCCACAAACATTTTTATAATATGAAATAGGTTAGATTGCACACGTGGTGCACCAGAAATAACAAGTGGTGTTTGCGCTGCGTCTAAGATAATAGAGTCAACTTCATCAATGATCGCAAAGTTCAATTCGGGTAAATATTTCGCATTGATATGGTCAGCTAAGTTATCAAATAAATAATCAAACCCTAAACGTCCATTGGTTGTATAGATAATGTCGTGATTATATAACATTTGTTTTTCATGATCACCATATTCGTAATCAGGAATGTCCACAAAGCCAAGCGATGCCGTTAGACCTAACCATTCATATAACGGTCTCATTTCTTGATAATCACGATTTGCTAAATAATCATTTGTCGTGATTAGAAATGCACTTTTACCTGTAAGCGCGTTTAAGTATAGTGGCATCGTGGCCGTTAATGTCTTCCCTTCACCTGTTTGCATTTCTGCAATATTACCTTGATGCATCACGATGGCACCCATCACTTGTACATCTTTAGGATACATACCTAGCACTCGTTTAGAGGCTTCACGAATCGTAGCATACGCTTCAGGCAATAACTTATCCAATGTCGTTTCACGCTGCTCTAAACGTTGTTTAAACTCTGCAGTCTTTGCTTGTAATGTTTCATCTGTACAGTTTTTCATATGTTCGCTCAACCGATTGACTTCGGTTAACTGCTTCTTCAGACGTTTCAGACGCATCTGATTGATCACCTGATTCACACGATTACCCATCTAGCCCACCTCGCATATACTCATTCTCATCAAACAACACTCGATTTAACACCTTAAGATTAACTTTATTTTCTACGATATCTTGATTCTCATCCGTTTCTGTTGGCATTTCTTCTATTTTTATATTTTTGAAAAGGAGGTCCGTTAATCCAGCATTAATTAATTCTATTTTATATGCATACGCTTCAACAGGAAATTGAAATTCTGCCATATCATCTTGAATAATCAAATATGAGTATTCTGTATCATTTTTGCGATAAAACGTTATTTTGACATAAGCGGCACCTTGCGGCTGAACATCATAATTCAACAAAATTTTATACTGTTGCCCCTTTTTCAAAATAGGAAGATACGGCACAGTCTTATCTTCATTAAATGTAGTTAACATATGCCAATCATGTATCACTGTTCCTGACGGCATCAATGGATTATGAAAGTACGTTCCTTCGTCTTTAAAACGCAATGTCGTACCATACATAAATGTTGTTGTATTAATGTGTCGCCAAGCTAATGCATAACTATTTAATGCTGACATTGCTATCTCTCCCGAATTGATCTTTTAAGATAATATTATAAAAATTGACGAACCAACTTGTGATTGTCGGCGAATCATCATTATGTCGACCAGTCACACCACGACTCATCACATGCGCACGCTGTTGACTTAGCACTGGTGATAATGACTGAAATGCCGTAGCATCATAATCATCGTCACGCATGTAAGCAATCGCAAATGTAGTATTAGATAAATTGCTATTTTTTAACTTTTCCCAAAAACGTGTATCCAAACGTTCAATATCTGCAGTAGAGATGCCACCTTCATTAGCTAACAACACATCATTCGCAGTACCAAACTCATTAGGTCGTAACAGTTTCATATTATCTGCAATGGTACCGATATTTAATAATGGCTTACCTACCACTACAGCAGCTGGTTCTAATCTTGTTGCGTAATACAAAGCACCAAACGATCCCATGGATAGTCCAGATAAGATAAGCTCATTATGTTTGAATCCTAAAAATTCAAGTGCATTGCGAATTATATCAAGCACACCCTTTTCAAAAGTTTCAGAGCCAAGATAGAATGAACCACCCTCAAGACGAGGGTCACCAATTAAAATAAATGGTGCATTCATCTTATTCATCATGAAATACCCTTCGAAACCTTCACCGGGGCGATACCCACTGAAATACACATTTAGCGGCGGTTTCATATCACCAGGATTAAAGTAATGTATAAATTCGTCACGCTTCGCATCCGCAAAACGTTGACCACCCATAATAAATTGTCCCATTTCAAGTCGTGACCAACGTTTATGAATTGAACCTATGCACAACTTACCTTTACCTTTCGCTTTAAGCGATACACTCACATTCGCTTTCTCAGACCACATCGGCAACTGAATAGGCGCTGTTAAGTCTTTATGCTCATAGCGCAACGTTATATCTGGAAATTCTGACGACCAAACCGGCGTTAATCTAAATGTATACTCAATTTCTACATCACCTTCAAATGAATACTCCGGCCAAAGTTCATTCACCATATCCTTATCACTCACTAAACTTTGCGTCCACGTGACAATTGGTTTAAATGATGCACCGAAATCTCCTTCTAACACAAGTGATTTATTACCTTCGTATTTATACTCCCCCTGAAAATGTGGATGAACTATCGCTTTAATTGGAGATACTCTATCGCCATATTGCCCAGGAAATGTCACCGCTAATAATTTATTACGCAACGCTTCTTCATTTTGATAGTTTAATTTTTTTACAAAATTACGTTGAATCAGTGGTGCGTCATCATATTCTGATGACCACATTTGGGCGTCGATGACTGTATTGTGTGGGGTTGTGACAAGATGTAATAAATCCATCAATTTAGTTGAGTAGTCACTTTGCACAAACACTAGATCAAAATTTCCATAAGTGTCTATAATACTTTTAACTGCATCAATATAACCACTTTCAAATGTAAATAGTGCATTATCTAAATAATCCCATTCTACATTTTTTTTATTTTCAAATAAGGATTCTAAATCTTCTCCGCCTATTTGTAAGACTCTAAACTTACGTGGCATTTGTATCACCTTCAATTAAGCTATTAAGCTGTTGAATAATAAATTCCGAACTAAATTCATCGCTCAATTTTATAGAATGTGCAAAAGAATAGTTCCAATTTTTTAAATTGAGTAAGAAATAATTCAAAGCTGTATGTAGGTCTTGAACATCTTCAATAATTAAACCATTTAATTTATCATCAACATAATCCGTTTCACGCATATTAATTTGAGGAACCCCAGCACTAATACTTGAAATTTGTAAATATAAATCTGGTTCTTTATTCAAATCTACAATAACCCGTAGTTGGGACATTGCTTTCATTAAATCTTCTTCAAATGGTACATAGACAATTTTAAATGTCTCTATATCTTCTTCAAGTTCAGTTTGTAAAATATCCTGCACTTCTGGCGAGAATGTATCTTTTGATTTATTTAATGCGGTGTTGCGTTGTTCTACTTCATCTTTTAACCATTGAGGTATGTCTGGTTCATTCAGTCGAGTTAACAAATGAATTAAGGTAGTATCGTGGTGTTCTACATATTGACTTAGATAATGCATTATATTCTTTAATTCCTCATTATTAAGCCCATCTATCCAAACACCCACATGCGTTTCATATAATTGACTACTTATATTTGGTAACATTTGTGCATCAAATGGTGTGACACGTAACATCTTGAATGGCTGATACTTGGGATATTGCGTGATATATTGTTGTACTGTCGTTTCATTATCTTCAGTATCAACTAAACATTGATTCGCTTTACCTATACCTTCTAACAACGTAACATCAATTTGTTGATTTCTTTGTTTGAAGATTGAGAAACAAATATTTTCAGGTTTAAATGTGTGCGTTAACAAACCATTGTGTCGCTGATCCACAGCAATAATTATTTTGTCGTCATCTTCTAAATTGGCAACATTGTATTGTTGAATTTTTTCATGAATTAACGCATCCATATTGTCATATTCTGTTTTTTGAAAAAGACTATAAAATTCCGACTGTATCGTTACTTTTTGTGTCATGAAATTTTGAGTCATTATCAGACGACCTTCTATATCTAAATAATATCTAGTTTTAGGTTCTTGATAAGTAGTATAGGTTTCAATAGAAGAGATAAATCCCCTATCATCAAATATAAACTTACGTTGTAGTGTCTTATTTTCGTAATCTTCGATAAAGAGTAAATAACCTTCCTGACTAAATATGATTTTAGAAAAGTGGTTATCATCTGTTATTGCCATTACTTGGAATGGTGTATAAATAAATTCTGTCGCTTCTGGCCAATTTAAATCTCTATAGTCAATCGCTACAGGTGTGAGATGTGCTGCGCCTTGTATATCATCAAACAGCGCCCAATAATTTATTTCGTAAAGTTCACGACGATGTAAAAATAATCGTAACATCGGATTATAGTTTAATACGATCGTGTTAAATACTTCATTGTTTTTATGATGCATCGACATCAAACTTACCATGTCGTCAAATTCTGTGGTTTTTCTTTTCCTGAAAAATGGCTCAACAGTACTATCCCACCAATTTTTTGAATCATACCATGCAGGTATAAACTGTTTCATAACTATCGCCTACCAATATTTATTCAAGATTTGCTTGTAACGGTCAAAGTATAAATATGTACGTATCGTTTCACCTATATTTATACTAATGTACACTAAAATGATTAACTGCATTGAAAAGTAAATTTCTGTCGACAGATGCGGTACGAGTAATGTCGAATATAAAGGTACAGCCAAAATTAATGACACTAAAATTGCACCTGTCCAACATACTCTTCGTGCTTTACTGTTTAGATAATGTTCTGTATCATATCCCGGACGTACAGCATCAAAATAATTTCCATTTTTAAGAAATTCTTTCGATTTTTTCTTTGTATTGATTAAAAAACGTGATAATAAATAACTCAAAATAATTTGTAGTACAACATAAACTGTGATGCCGATTGGATTAGCAAAACTTAGAAATTCTAAATTCCCATTTACACCAAACATCGACATGATTAAATTAATTAAGTTGTTCAATAATACATAAACTGACAAACTAATCATAATCGAAATACTGCCTGCAGGATTTAATTTCCATGCTAAGTATGTAGGTGTCTTATGCGTTGAATTATTCATAATATCTTTATAATTCAATCGATATTCTGATAACTCTATAAATAATAGGAAAAGTAACGCAATAGCTAAAGTCACAATTACAAATATTAACAATATGATGTTTACATCTAGTTTGACAAAGTGTTGATTACTAAATAACGACTTAATCAAACTTGTTAAGACAATAGGCATCGGTCCAGCAATTCCGTATGTGAAATTTTGATCAGCTAACCAAACCAATAACATTGTTCCAGTAACAAGAATTAACATGAGTAAAATAATATTGGTATCTTTAATAAAGTTATTATTAATATAAGTATGAATGACAAAATAACTTTGAAAAATAGCAAACACTATCGTTATAATTCTCTCTTTATAATGCTTTTCAGAACGCGTTTGCTTCGTTGCTTGGTCTAAATTACGATAATTCAGTAACATGATAATGACAAGTGACGTTAGCCATGGACCAAGACCTAATGAAAATATATTTAACGTATGAAGATCTCCACCTACATTTGAAACTGCTAGCTTGAAAAATGTATCCTTGTTATCATAAACACCTTTCGAACTTACAATTGAAATATTACTTCCGAAAATGTAGATAATTAATATAAAACATGTAAATAAAATCCGTTTGTATAAAGTCTTAACTTCTTGCTCCTTAAACATAATTTCACCCAAATTTTAAAAAATAAAGTTTCCTATATTATATCAAAGAGGCTAAAGACGTTAATTATTTTGGTATAAACATATAATGATTCAACCATAATTATACTTTAGCCTCTTTTTTAGAATTAGACAATAAACTTACTGGAAAGTAATGATTATAAAAATGTATTTCACTACACTATTACATCACTTTATTGTTCTGATCCTTTATTCTTTTATCTTTCTTATTTCTACGAGATTTTTTAACTAATCCTAATCCCGCTAACATTGCTACAACCGCTGATACTAATCCTGTTGAGTTAGAATCACTACCACCTGTTTCTGGTAAATCATCTTTAGCATCATGATGTTGTGTGTTGCTATGCATTTGTGAATCCGTGTTGCTTTGTGATTCTGAAGTGCTCATTGAAGTGCTTGTTGATGTACTTTCTGACATTGATGTTGATGTGTTTGCGCTTGATACATCACTTACACTTGTTGACGTTGAACCACTTAATGATGTACTTGCACTATTTGAACCACTCGCACTTGTTGAGCTTGAAGTTGAATCAAATTGTGAATGAGATGTACTCATTGAATTTGAAGTGCTACTTGAATGCGAAGTGCTCATTGAATTAGAAACAATTCCTGAGTGCGAAGTGCTCAATGTATGTGATGCACTTGTACTTGTTGAGTTACTCATACTTATCGATGCTGAATGACTTTGTGATGTTGTATTTGAACCTGAATATGAAGTACTACCTGAACTTGAAGCACTATTTGAATGACTGATTGAGTGTGAACCATTTTTAGATTCTGATGTACTTACTGATGTAGAAGTAGAATCAGAAATTGATGTGCTTGTACTTGATGAGTCTGATTGGCTCGTTGATGATGAATTACTCAATGATGTGCTTGTACTGTTTTGAGTCGCTCTCGCTTGTTGATAATGACGTGCTATTAGATATCGATGTACTTACTGAGTCTGAAGTACTCGCACTTTGTGATCCACTCAATGATGTGCTTATGCTATTGAGTCACTCACGCTTGTTGATAATGATGTACTACCTGATGTTGATGTACTTACTGAGTCTGAAAGACTCGCACCTTGTGATCCACTCAATGATGTGCTCGTGCTGCTTGAATCACTCACACTTGTTGATGTTGAGTCACTTAATGATGTGCTTGTACTATCTGAATTACTTTCACTTGTTGATGTTGAGTCACTTAATGATGTGCTTGCACTGTCTGAGTTACTTTCGCTTGTTGACGCTGAGTCACTTAATGATGTGCTTGCACTGTCTGAGTTACTTTCACTTGTTGACGTTGAGTCACTTAATGATGTGCTTACACTGTTTGAGTCACTCACACTCGTTGATGTTGAACCACTCAATGATTTGCTTGCACTGTCTGAGTTACTTTCGCTTGTTGACGCTGAGTCACTTAATGATGTGCTTACGCTATCTGAGTTACTTTCACTTGTTGATGTTGAACCACTCAATGATGTGCTTACATTGTTTGAGTCACTTACACTTGTTGACGTTGAGTCACTTAATGACGTACTTGCACTATTACTTACACTTGTTGACGTTGAGTCGCTTAATGACGTACTTGCACTATCTGAGTTACTTTCACTTGTTGTCGTTGAGTCGCTTAATGAGGTACTTGCACTATCTGAGTTGCTTACACTTGTTGATGCTGAGTCACTTAACGACGTGCTTGCACTATCTGAGTTACTTTCACTTGTTGACGTTGAGTCGCTTAATGATGTGCTTGCACTATCTGAGTTGCTTACACTTATTGATGTTGAATCACTTAATGACGTACTTGCACTATCTGAATTACTTCCACTTGTTGACATTGAGTTGCTTAATGACGTGCTTGTACTGTCTGAATTACTTCCACTTGTTGACGTTGAATCACTCAATGATGTACTCACTCTATCTGAATTACTTTCACTTATTGATATAGAATCACTCATAGATGTGCCAACACTTGTTGATATTGAATTACTATTTGATATTGAATCACTTGTATTTATTGATGTTGAATTTAAAGATGCGCTTGTGCTGTTTGAGTCACTCACACTCGTTGATGCTGAATCACTACCTGATGTTGATGTACTTACTGAGTCTGAGAGACTCTCACTTTGCGAACTACTTAACGACGTGCTCGTACTTGTTGAATCACTGCCACTTATTGATATTGACACACTATCGGATGCACTTGCACTGTTTGAGTCACTCACACTTATTGATGCTGAATCACTGCTTGATGTTGATGTACTTACTGAGTCTGAAAGACTTTCACTTTGTAATCCACTTAGCGAGGCACTCGTACTTGTTGAGTCGCTATCACTTGTGGATGTTGACACACTATCGGATGTACTTGCACTGTTTGAGTCACTCACACTTGCTGACATTGATGTGCTTGTCGATGCACTTGTGCTATTTGATTCACTTGTACTCGTTGACATTGAGTCACTATTCGATATTGATGTACTTACTGAGTTTGAAAGACTTTCACTTTGCGATTCACTTAGCGACGTACTTGTACTTGTTGAATCGCTGTCACTTGTGGATGTTGACACACTATCGGACGCACTTGCACTGTTTGAGTCACTCACGCTTGTTGACGCTGAGTCACTATCTGATGTGCTTGCGCTTACTGAGTCTGAAAGACTCTCACTTTGTGATCCACTTAACGACGTACTTGTACTTGTTGAGTCGCTGTCACTTGTGGATGTTGATACACTATCGGATGTGCTTGCACTGTTTGAGTCACTCACACTTGTTGATGCCGAATCACTATCTGATGTTGATGTACTTACTGAGTCTGAAAGACTTTCACTTTGCGATCCACTTAACGACGCACTTGTACTTGTTGAGTCGCTGTCACTTGTGGATGTTGATACACTATCGGATGCACTTGCACTGTTTGAGTTACTCACACTCGTTGAAGCTGAGCCACTATCTGATGTGCTTGCGCTTACTGAGTCTGAAAGACTCTCACTTTGCGATCCACTTAACGATGTGCTTGCACTGTTTGAGTCACTCACACTTGTTGATGCCGAATCACTATCTGATGTTGATGTACTTACTGAGTCTGAAAGACTCTCACTTTGTGATTCACTTAACGACGCACTTGTACTTGTTGAGTCGCTGTCACTTGTGGATGTTGATACACTATCGGATGCACTTGCACTGTTTGAGTCACTCACACTCGTTGATGCCGAATCACTATCTGATGTTGATGTACTTACTGAGTCTGAAAGACTCTCACTTTGTGATCCGCTTAACGATGTGCTCGCACTGTTTGAGCCACTCACACTTGTTGACGCTGAGCCACTATCTGATGTGCTTGCGCTTACTGAGTCTGAAAGACTCTCACTTTGTGACCCACTTAACGACGTACTTGTACTTGTTGAGTCGCTATCACTTGTGGAAGTTGATACACTATCGGATGCACTTGCACTGTTTGAGTCACTCACACTTGTTGACGCTGAGCCACTATCTGATGTGCTTGCGCTTACTGAGTCTGAAAGACTCGCACTTTGTGACCCACTTAACGACGTACTTGTACTTGTTGAGTCACTATCACTTGTGGATGTTGATGTACTTGTCGATGCACTTGCACTGTTTGAGTTACTCACACTCGTTGATGCTGAGTCACTATTCGATGTTGATGTACTTGCTGAGTCTGAAAGACTTTCACTTTGCGATCCGCTTAGCGACGTACTTGTACTTGTTGAATCGCTGTCACTTATGGATGTTGACACACTATCGGATGCACTTGCACTGTTTGAGTCACTCACACTTGTTGATGCTGAATCACTACCTGATGTTGATGTACTTACTGAGTCTGAAAGACTTTCACTTTGCGATCCACTTAACGACGCACTTGTACTTGTTGAATCGCTGTCACTTGTGGATGTTGATGTACTTGTCGATGTGCTTGTGCTATTAGATTCACTTGTACTCGTTGATGCTGAGTCACTATTCGATGTTGATGTACTTGCTGAGTCTGAAAGACTCTCACTTTGTGATTCACTTAACCACGCACTTGTACTTGTTGAATCGCTGTCACTTGTGGATGTTGATACACTATCGGATGCACTTGCACTGTTTGAGTCACTCACACTTGTTGATGCCGAATCACTATCTGATGTGCTTGCGCTTACTGAGTCTGAAAGACTTTCACTTTGCGATTCACTTAGCGACGCACTCGTACTTATTGAATCACTATCACTTGTGGATGTTGATACACTATCGGATGCACTTGCACTGTTTGAGTTACTCACACTTGTTGATGCCGAATCACTATCTGATATTGATGTACTTACTGAGTCTGAAAGACTCGCACTTTGTGATCCACTTAATGACGTACTTGCACTTGTTGAATCGCTGTCACTTGTGGATGTTGATGTACTTGTCGATGTGCTTGCGCTTAATGAGTCTGAAAGACTCACACTTTGTGACCCACTTAACGACGTACTTGCACTTGTTGAATTGCTATCACTTGTAGATGTTGATGTACTTGTCGATGTGCTTGCGCTTAATGAGTCTGAAAGACTCACACTTTGTGACCCACTTAACGACGTACTTGCACTTGTTGAATTGCTATCACTTGTAGATGTTGATGTACTTGTCGATGTGCTTGCGCTTAATGAGTCTGAAAGACTCACACTTTGTGACCCACTTAACGACGTACTTGCACTTGTTGAGTCGCTATCACTTGTGGATGTTGATGTACTTGTCGATGTGCTTGCGCTTAATGAGTCTGAAAGACTCACACTTTGTGACCCACTTAACGACGTACTTGCACTTGTTGAATTGCTATCACTTGTAGATGTTGATGTACTTGTCGATGTGCTTGCGCTTAATGAGTCTGAAAGACTCACACTTTGTGACCCACTTAACGACGTACTTGCACTTGTTGAGTCGCTATCACTTGTGGATGTTGATGTACTTGTCGATGTGCTTGCACTGTTTGAGTCACTCACACTTGTTGATGTTGATGTGCTTGTTGATGCACTTTGGCTATTCGCCGTGCTTGTTGACGCACTTTGACTATTAGATGTACTTGTTGACGTGCTTTGGCTATTCGCTGTGCTCGTTGACGCGCTTTGGCTATTCGCCGTGCTTGTTGATGCGCTTTGGCTATTCGCCGTGCTTGTTGACGCACTTTGACTATTAGATGTACTTGTTGACGTGCTTTGGCTATTCGCTGTGCTTGTTGATGCACTTTGGCTATTCGCTGTGCTCGTTGACGCGCTTTGGCTATTCGCCGTGCTTGTTGATGCACTTTGGCTATTCGCTGTGCTCGTTGATGCACTTTGGCTATTCGCCGTGCTTGTTGATGCGCTTTGGCTATTCGCTGTACTTGTTGACGTGCTTTGGCTATTCGCCGTGCTTGTTGACGTGCTTTGGCTATTCGCTGTGCTTGTTGATGCACTTTGGCTATTCGCTGTGCTCGTTGACGCGCTTTGGCTATTTGCTGTGCTCGTTGATGTGCTTTGGCTATTTGCCGTGCTTGTTGACGTACTTTGGCTATTTGCCGTACTCGTTGACGTGCTTTGGCTATTCGCTGTGCTCGTTGACGTACTTTGGCTATTTGCTATGCTCGTTGATGTGCTTTGGCTGTTTGCCTTGCTCGTTGAGGTACTGGTGCTATTTACCGTACTCGTTGATGTACTTTGGCTATTTACTACACTATTAGATTTGCTAGTTGATTGACTTGTTGAGGTACTTGGTTCCGTATTATTAATAGTACTGTTGTCAAAATAGTTCACATATGATGAATCTAATGCATAGCTAGCAGAAGGAGATAAATTAAATGATAAATCTCCGCTAGCATTATTTATAGGTACTGTAAATTCAGCAGTAACACCATTTCCTTGCCCCACATAATATTTACTTAAAGTTGCCCCAGTCCATGTATATCCAGTTCCGCTTTTTACGACAGTTGGATTAGTAGTATTAACAGTTGTAATGAAATTACCATTTGAATCAGTGTATCCTTGCGTAATTTTTGTTATTGCACCATAACCACTACCTAAAGTAATCATCGGCTTACTAGGATTAGTTACATTAGTATCTGTTGTCACTGCTGGTTTTTCAACGTTAGGAGTAGCTGGATTATCATAGGTGATTGTATATCTAAACGTTACTGTTCCGTTTCCATTATTAGTTACTGTTACCTTATAGTAAATCGGAAAATTTGTACCGTTAGTAAATTTTGTAGAGCCTACTCCAGTGTATGTGCTAGTTTGACTACTCGTTGCTGCTGCAGCTGCAAATGACTGAACGGCTAATTTGCTAAATGTTCGCAATTTAGTTGTACTTGTTGACGTACTTGTACTAGTAGAATTATTTATAAGTAATGTTGAGCCTAAATCATTATGTGCATTACTTTCTGTTGTATTCGTTGTTGATTTAGCAATAGTATTAGAAGTCGATTTATTAGTTTCATTTGACAATGATCCATCAGTTGAATCTGTTGATTTTGATATATCTTCTTTATTAGAAGTACTATTTGTTGATTCAGTCGCATTAGCTTTATCTGAAGTACTGCTTGTTGATTTTGAGGTATCTTCTTTAGTTGACGTATTACCTACTGTTGATTTCTCTTTTGTTTCAGATGTACTGACAGACTTACTATTTTCTGATTTATCCGTTGTACTTGTTGAGGAAGTCGTGCTCTTGTCTTCAGAAGTGCTGCTCACATTATCCTTTGAAGTACTTGAAGAATGTTGATCAGTATTTTTCTCAGAAGTTGAAGAGGTACTATTTGAATCTTTAGCCTCTGAAGTAGAATCGACTTTATCTGATGTTGACGCTATACTTGATGATGAATTCGTCTCATCTTTGGTTGCAGAAGTACTACTGATATCATTACTAGTTGATGTGCTTGCTTTAGAAGTAGATTCTGTAGTTTCTGATTTTGAAATTTCTGTTGAATTTTGATTAGCTACAGTCGCACTAGTAGATGAAATTTCTGACGTCAAAGGGGTTTCTGACGCTGCGAAAGCATGATGATCATTTAACATTGTAAATGTAAACGCACCACCTACTAGGCCAGTCGTTCTCAAAGCTTGCTTTTTAAAGTCTTTTACATTTTTATCTTGTAGGTCGTTAATATTTTCCACTTCTTTATTTAAAAATGGTAACCCTAACATTTTAAGCAATTGCATTTCTTTAATTCCGGCTTTCACCCAATGTTTACCGGATTTGTAAAGTTTAACTCTTGCTTTTTCTTGACCAAACGACCGTTTGAAGTCTCTTTCTCTTTTAGACATAATACTCTCCTCTCAAGTTACAAACATATGATTCGTAACAAAAGTAATTCGTTAAATTGAATTACTAACACTCCCATGTGATTTATACATTATATGCGCCTTTATATGTAAATAGCAATGTTATAAATGTAAAATTTAAAGATAATTTCTCACAATCAGATTGTGTAATTTTTAATTACGACAAATTTTATACATGTATATTTCTGAAAAATAATATTGCCTATTGAAAAATCGTAAGTATAAAGCCGTCAAATCAATGTTTATGGCCATTTCTAATATATTTCAAAAAATGGTTATTCATTCATATTAATGGTTTAAAATTCAATATTATCGTCTTATAACAATTTTGTTATACCTTTCAAAACTATCGATATTTAATCAATAAATACTTCAATAACAAGGGTTCAGTACAATTTCTGCATATTCATTGGCAATAACCTATATATTTTCCAGTATTTATTAAACTAAGTTGTGTTCATACTAAATATTAAAATAAACCTAGTTTCTTCCTATTTAAATATAAATTTTAAAAATCTATACTAAACTTTTATTAGAAATGAATAACGATATGTTTATAATTTATAATTTGTGAAATTTTTAAAAATAAAGGAGGTGCGTGGTGATGTTTATTACTAAGAAAGAAGATAGTCGTTTTATAGTTGAAAAGGCTGGAGGAGACACCCATGTAAGCTGTTATATTTTAACTGATAAAGAAACAGGTGTTCAATATTTGTCTAATTGGATAGGTTCAGGAGGTGGAATTACGCCGTTACTTGATCAAAATGGGAATGTATCAAAAGTTGATGTACGTCATCTGGATAATCTATAGATACGATTAGAACTTAAACTAAAGTGTCGTTAAAACAAATTTATTTATTTTAGATTTATAATAGAGTGCTATAACCGAGATAAGATATCTTTCTCAGTTATAGCCACTTTCTTATCGTAAATTTCTATATCAAGTGGAGATTTATAAATAAAGGAAGTTGAGATAAATTAATAACTTCAAATTGAACTCTGCCGCCTTCTCTATACTTCTTTCACTAAATTGTACCATTTGAGACCGGCATGTTGAGACTCTGATTCGCCTTCATTGATATAACCATATTTTTCATATAATGGAACAAGTTCTTGACGACATGTGAGCGTCACACCGTGTCTTGACTGTTGTTTAGCAAGGTTTTCAAATTGAGTTAGAAGTTGACCAGCTAAGCCTTGTCTTTGATAATCTTTAGCAACCACAAGTCCTAATATAGAAATATAACCTCCTATATCTGGATTAGGTTTAATTGTCTCAAACAAGTCATCAGTGATATATTTTTTAGAAATGACTGGTCCATTGATATATCCCGCAATTTGTCCGTCTTTTTCAGCAATAATAAATGTATCAGGAATGATATTAATACGTTCTTCAATGGCTTGAGGTGTAGCCGCTTCATCGGGTGTAAACCCTTGATTCTCCAATTCAACAATTGTCGAATAATCCTCTTTATTTACCTTACGAAATTTCATACTACATTCCCCCATTAAAATTTGAAAAGTTCTATTAAAGTAATACATGCATTTATGATCTCAGTATATAACAAAAATGTCATTCAGTTGATAGAAGTTATTAAGGTTGTATTTGATTTATTGTGTTAAGTTATAAATATACATAATTATGATATTTAAAAATGTTAAATTATTATATTTGTGTATGTAACACGTTAAATACTAAGGAGTGATTTCTTGATTAACAAACGTTTTAAATATGCTTTTGGAACAACGCTTGTTACCTCGTCATTATTACTGATGTCACATGGTCATGCTTTTGCGGCAACAAATAATACTGATAATGCGTTTAACCATGATAATGACGGCCAACCCGTTACAACGCAGGATAGTAATAACAATGTTGACGCTAGTTACAATCACGATGTTGATGACAATAACGACACTGATGCTGGTTACAATCATGATGTAAACAGTAACGTAGATACTGCTTCAGATGATAGCGACAACGTTGACCCTGGATACAATAACGATGTTGATGACAGCAATGATACTGATGCTGGTTACAATCATGATGACATTATCAGTGAAGATACTAATGCTGACGGCGTATATAACGACACATTAGATGAACCTGGAACTTTCCCTTCAATCGATGACATACATTATGGCTTCGGCGAGACAACAGATGAAAATGGTAATATTATTTATTTGGAAAATGCTGAGCAGCAAAATACTGCCCCAGTGATGGCAACACAACAAGATTCTGCTAAACATCAAGCTGAAAATAACGACATGGGATTCAATGGCTACGCTGAACAACAAGGTTTAGTTAAAAACCAACCTGCAAATAATTCACAACAAGATCCTGATAAATACCAAGCCGAAAATAACGACATGGGATTCAATGGCTACGTCGAAAAGCATGATTTAATTAAACAACAAGCGCAATCATCAAATTTACAAACGAATACTCCCCTTAGTACACAAGCAAAACATGATGAACAAATGAATCACACTTCATCACATCACGAATTACCTGTAACAGGCGAACGCACTTCTACTACACCGTTAGTTATCAGTATTTTATCATTTATATTAGGTGTAGGTGTCATGAGCCTTAGACGTATAATGTCAAAAAAACAATAACTATTTATTTCTAAGTAACTGTTACTTTTATTACTTAAACATTTCTTTTATGCCTATTAATTTTAAAAGAGCTATTGCCCTTGTGAAGATGACAAGCGCAATAGCTCTCTTATTTTCCAAAAAATTAAACTAATAATAATTTAATACCTCTAACAATATTTAAGATAAATAGATATACACCTGTAACAGCTAATATCACCGCTACTGTCCATGAACCAAATACGATCCAGCTTTCTACATTTGTTGAGGCATTTCCCATGACACCAGCAGATAACATTAATGCTAGTGGTGCTAATGCAAAACAAACCCAAGTGAATATATGATTAAATAATGCGTTACGTGCATGTGTTGAAACTGGTTTGTCAGCGATAATCCACATGACAATGGGTAAAAGTACAGGTGCGAAAAATACACTTAAATAACTAATTGAAGATGCAATATTTTCATTTCTACTGCCATAATAGTTATCTTGTTTATAATAATGACGATGTCTTATATTCTCCATATTTAATCACCTCACTTAAATATAAACACATTTAGTGAGTAATTATTAGGATAACCGTCCAAAATTACAACTCTGTAAGTTTCAAGTACCTTTTTAATTTAATCAAATACATTTTCTGCTAAAAATTAAACCATGATTCACATCCTAAAAAAATATAATCAAATGCTATTTCTAGTACAAATTAAAATAATTATGTCGCTACCACATTTTATTTATTGTTATAATACAATTATTAAACTTATGAAGAAAATGTGAGGCAATACTATGGCAGATCAATTAGTAAGTGAATGGTTAGCGTTTACGTCAAAATATAATAGCGTTTCAAAACAACTTGAGCATGATTTGATGTCTCGCCATAATCTTGCGTTAAAAGAATTCTATGTCTTGATGTATTTAGATTGTGCTGAGAATAATCAGTTGCCATTAAAAGAATTACAAAACAAAGTGGGATTAAGTCAAAGTGCAATGTCACGTCTTGCGACTAGAATGGAATCAAAAGACTGTGGCGTCATACGTCGTCAAGGCTATGGGGACGATAGACGTGGTGTCTATGCAGCGCTTACAGACAAGGGTCATCACTTTTATGATGAAGTAAAAGTAACTTTTGAAGAAACGCTACGCAATGTTTTTAAATAAATGCGATAAAATGGATACACATAAATAGTCACCCCGTTAAGTTGGTTCATTACTGCAACTTAACGGGGTGCCTTTTAATATCCTCATTACCTATATCAATGTCGCTACTTAATTACAATTGCTCTAAGGCTTCTCTTACGTTTGTATTACCTGATTGGATATAAACCACTTGTTTATCTAACTTCGCTACGTCTAATGCGTTGATTAATGTTGTTGCAACGTCATCACGTGGGATTGTGTAGCCATTTGGATCTCCTTCAATTGAGAAAGAAGCATCGATTTTGCCAGTACCTTCATCATCTTGTAATGGTCCTGGACGTACGATTGTATAATTCAAGTCTGATTGTTCAATATAATAATCAGACATATGTTTAGCAACAGCGTATGGTCTCATCACATCGGACTCGTTATCTGGGTCTGGACTATCTGTCGCACTTAATTGTACTAATTTTTTCACGCCATTTTTGCTTGCTGCATCGACCACTTTTTTAGAACCCCAAAGGTCCACAAGAAGTGTTTTATCTGCGCCAGTACTACCACCAGATCCAGCTGCAAAGATAACTGCATCAACGCCATCAAAGGCATTAGAGATGTCACCTTCTAAGTCAGCAACTACGACTTTATCTGCGCCTACACTTTCTAATTCAGATACTTGTTCGTCTTTACGTACCAAAGCTACGGATTTATGTTCAGTGTCTTTCAACTGCGCTACTACTTTACGTCCTACAGCACCGTTTGCGCCTACAACTAATACATTCATTATATATCTCCTTTCATTTTGAAAATGCACACCCACATTCATGCATGTGCATGCATTTTATTAACTACTCTATGTATTACCGACTCTCTATATTTTAAACATCTCTATATAAAAAGAGTCGAATAAATACGTTTTAATATTTACTCGACCCTATCCAATCTATACAATTCGTTTACGTATAGCACCTGAAATTAAATCAACAATGGCTACCATAATCACTAAACCAATTAAAATAATTCCTACACGGTCCCAAGAACGTGTTTGAAGTGCAAAAATTAAAGGTGTACCGATACCGCCAGCACCAATCAATCCTAAAATCGAGGCTGAACGTAAATTTAACTCGAAACGATATAATACGAGTGATAGAAATGATGGTAATATTTGTGGTATGACTGCAAAGATAAGTGTCTTCGTCTTATTCGCACCACTCGCTTTTAAAGCTTCTACTGAAGTAAAATCTAATCTTTCAATATCTTCGACGAATAATTTTCCAAGCATACCGACTGAATGAATACCTAATGCTAATACACCTGAAAATGATCCAGGACCAACCGCCTTAATGAAGATTAAAGCCATGACAATCTCTGGAAACACACGGATGACACTAAGGATAAATTTTGTAACACCTGTTACTGGGCGTACTTTGATTAAATTTCGTGCACCTAAAAAGGCAAATGGAATACAAATAATAGCAGCAATAAATGTACCTATCACCGCGATTGCAAATGTTTCAAGTAATCCACGTAATAAATCTTCACCAGCTGGAATATAAACATAACCCCAATCTGGATGGAAAAGTCCGTTAAAAATTGATTTTAATATTTCAATAGATTTTGATTTTAATTCCAATGCGGGCATTCCCGCAAATCCCCACACAATAATTGCTAAAACAACTATTGTGATAACCCAATTTTTAATTATTTTTTGTTTATGCTGTTTCGTTTTTACTGGATACCTATGTTCTAAATTGTACTGTGATTGTGTCATGCGAGTTGTTCCCTCACTTTCGTACTTACATAATCAATGATAACGACAATGACTAATGTAAATAAGATAATCATCGCTGTTTTAGGATATTGGAATAACCCTAACGTCGAGTCATAAAATAATCCAATACCACCGGCACCTACAAGTCCTAATACAGCGGATGCACGGATATTAATTTCAAATGCAAATAGTACATATGAAAAGAAAGTTGAAAGTATTTGAGGTACAACACCAAACATAATCCACTTTACTTTATTAGCACCAGCTGCCGTCATAGCTTCCATTGGCCCTGAATCAATCGTTTCAAGAGATTCATATAATAACTTAGCTATGACACAAATTGTTAATATAAAAAGTGCTAACACCCCTGGAATTTGGCCGATACCAAAGACAGCTACGAATACAGCAGCTAATAATAAATCAGGAATCGTACGCACAATATTTAAAATAAATCGAGCAGGAATAGTAATCCATTTCGTCTTCACAATATTACTCGCACAAATTAGCGCAATTGGTACAGACACAATCGCACCTAAGAATGTACCAACGATAGCCATTCGAATAGTATCTAACATGGGTTTTAAAATTGTACTTAAATAGCCCCAATCTGGTGGAACCATTTGTCCGAAGAACGAACTAATTTGAGGTAAACCAACCATTAAATCTCCAAAGCTAAACCCTGTATATAAGAAACTCCATACAACTAAAGCAACAATAATAAGTATTGTGAAACTTGTTTTAAGCGACATTTTTTTATTCAAATACTGATCATATTTATGAGTAGTAGGTGTTGCCATATCAATCCACCCCTAATTTCTCATCATCTTTAAGTTTACGACCGTAAATATCATTAAAGACCTCTTCTGTTGCTTCTTCAGTTGGCCCATCATATACAAGTTCTCCTGCACGAAGACCTATAATTCGTGTACCATATTCAAGCGCTAAATCTACAAAGTGTAAGTTAATAAGAATCGTAATCCCTAATTCTTCATTGATTTTCTTTAAATCGTCCATCACTTGCTTTGTTGTCAAAGGATCAAGTGACGCAACAGGTTCATCGGCTAATATAATTGCAGGCTCTTGAGCCAACGCTCGCGCAATTGAAATACGTTGTTGCTGACCACCAGACAATTCATCGGAACGTTGATCATATTTATCTAGAATATTTACACGCTCTAACGCATTCATCGCTTTAATCTTATCTTCTTTTGGAAAAAGTCCCAACACCATCTTCCAAGTTGGATGATAGCCTACACGTCCACTTAGGACATTACGTAATACAGATGATCGTTTCACTAGATTAAAATGTTGAAAAATCATACCAATATTACGACGCATCATTAATAATTCTTTTCCTTTAGCTTTAGTGATGGATTTGCCTTCAATTGTAATTTCACCTGAAGTAATATCATGTAACCGATTGACGGATCTTAATAGCGTTGATTTACCTGCACCTGAAAGACCAACAATGACGGCAAAATCTCCCTTTTCAATATTTAAATTGATGTCCTTTAACCCCACATGTCCATTTGGATAAACTTTGCTGACATCTTTAAATTCTATTTGACTCATTTAAATAACACCCTTTATTTTTGCAAAGAAGGGCATGAGACAGAATTCTTCAAGAATACGTCTTATCCCCAACTTGCTTTGCTTGTTGAATCTCTTTCGCGATTTTTTATGTTGGGTCCCCGGCCGCATGAATGACTAGAACTGAGAAAGCTTGATTTAAGCGCCATCTCAGTTCAGTCAGCTACTGCGAATTTGCTGAGTAGCCTCAAAAATATTATTTTTGACCTTGCCCTTCTTTGTTTCTTGTTAATCTACAATGTTTATTCGTCTAAATTTACATACTTTTTTTAGTAGTAATAAAGTTTCTATTTCTCTTTAACATGACTCTACGCTTATTTCATATCTTGAACTTGTTTTTCATACTTTCTCACAATATCAAAGTCTGAATCTTTCGCGCTTGTGTATCCTTCATGAGAATAAACTTCACTGATAATTTTGTGACCTTCTTTTGTTTTTGCGATATCTTTAAATGCTTTTTTAAGTTTAGCTTGGAAATCTTTATCCATATCCGGACGTACTGAGATTGTGTCGTTTGGAATAGGCTCAGTTAATTTAATAATCTTAGTGTCTTTAAATACATTAGGTTGATCTTTTTTTACAATGTTACGTGCATCTTGGAATACTGCTGCCGCGTCAACGTCACCATTAAGTAATGAAATGACTGCTTGGTCATGCCCTTTCATATTTACAATTTTCATATCTTTCGTAGCGTTAATACCAGCCGCTTCTTTAAGTGTCGCAATTGGGAACGTGTAACCTGCTGTAGAAGTTACATCTTGTAATGCGATTTTTTTACCTTTTAAATCTTTCAAATCTTTAATTCCAGAATCTTTTTTGACTAATATTTCTGATTTGTAGTCTTTAACTAGTTTATCTGAGTTAGAACCGTCTTTGTTTACACCATAACGTTGTGCTTGTAATAACAAGTTTGCTGCTTTTTGATCATGTGCTAACGTGTACGCTGTTGGTGGTAAGAAGCCAACGTCTACTTTTTTAGATTTCATCGCTTCTACGATTGTATTGTAGTTAGTTGATACAGATACTTTTACTGGAATACCTAATTTTTTTGATAATAATTTTTCAAGTGGTTTCGCTTTTGCTTCAAGTGTATCCGCATTTTGAGAAGGCACGAATTGTACCGTCAATTCTTTAGGTTTGTAACCATCTTTTCCTGAATCTGAACCACTATCAGCGCTTTTATTCTTGCTGTCTAATGAGCTATTATTTCCACACGCCGCTGCAAAAATAATAACTGTTAAAGCAAGTACTAAGAGATACTTCAATTGCTTCATAACTGTAATGCCCCCGTTCAATATGTATAAATTTCGTGTAATTTGTCAATTCTTATGACAACATAAGATTAGCACAATATTAATGCAAATAGTATTTAATTATTGTGAAATTTATATAAAATATATTTATATCTTTAAACTATTGTAAATTATTTCTAAAAATTCTCTTTAAAATCTAATCTGTCTAACTTTTTTACTATAATTTCTTTATATAACATTTATTCAAGACGCATTCACATGCATATCTTATAATGATAAGTATTAATTACTGTCTTCAATGAAAGGATGTTTCATATGACGCAACTCGGTTTTTATATCGTTAGTGATGTACACGGCTATATTTTTCCTACTGATTTTTCACAAGCAAACCAACAGTTACCTATGGGTTTATTATATGCGAATCAGTTAATTGAAAAATCAAGTAAACATGACGATATTCACTTCAAAATTGATAATGGCGATTTTCTACAAGGGGCACCTTTATGCAACTATTTAGTATCAGAGTTACGCTCTAGCAAACCATTAACAGCGATATATAACCGCTTAAATTTTGATTTGGGAACGATTGGTAATCATGAATTTAACTATGGCTTACCATACCTTAAAGACACACTACCAAACCTTAACCATCCAGTGCTTTGTGCTAATATTTTAGACTCAAAACAACACCCTTTTACAGGTGAAGGTGTGCATTATTTTGAAAAGGGAGACCTAACCGTGGGCGTGATTGGTCTAACTACACAAAATATTCCAAACTGGGAACAACCACATCACATCGAGGGCTTAACATTTAAAAGCGCAGTTGAAACACTCACACAAGTATTACCAAATGTCCGTAATAAAGCTGACATCGTCGTCGTGTCATACCATGGCGGATTCGAGTGTGATATAGATACAGATGAGCCAACTGAAGATTTAACTGGGGAAAATGAAGCATCTGAAATTCTGCATCGTTTCCATGAAAGTATCGATGTCTTAATTACAGGTCATCAACACCGAGATATCGCAACAGTGAAGTATGACACCGCCGTTATACAACCTGGAACTCGTGCCACTCAAGTCGGTAAAATAACGCTAACGATTGATGATCATAATCAAATTATTCATAAACAAAGCGAATTGATACCGATAGTAGCGGATTCAGAATTTAATCTTTCACTAGACGATACTAAGCTATTAACAAATTTAGAAGATTGGTTAGATACTGAAATCACAACGCTATCCGAACCTATGTTAGTAAAGGACAAGTTTATGGCACGCATCACACCGCACCCACTTGTTAATTTAATTAATGTTATGTTATTAGAGAAGAGTGATGCTGATATAGCAAGTACGGCACTCTTTGACTCGGCAGCAGGATTTAATACACGTATTACAATGCGAGATATCATCAATAATTATCCATTTCCAAATACGTTCCAAGTTTTGAAACTAACTGGTGCAAGTATTAAAGACGCTTTAGAAAAATCAGCAAGCTATTTCGCACTTAACGACACAAACGAAATAATCATTAATGACGCATTTTTATATCCGAAACCACAACATTTCAACTATGACATGTACGGTGGTATCACTTATACCATTCATGTTAGAGAACCTATTGGTCAACGTGTAACTGACATTAAAGTTGGAAGTGAACCACTTAACAGCGATAAAACTTATACCATTTGCGTCAATAACTATCGAGCTGTAGGCGGTGGTAATTACAACATGTTCGCCGAGGCACCTGTTGTCAAAGATATTCAAGAAGAAGGCGCACAACTTTTAATTGATTTCATTACCAATAATGATATGTCTAATATACCTCAAGTCCTTAACTTCAAAGTCGAACAATAATTTTTTCTCTTATAGCGTTGAAATAATGTACAATTATAAGTGTAAATATTCTCATCGAAAAAGGAGTTTATTATTATGAGTGAATTTTTAGCAGCCATTGTCGGAGGTATCTTTGCGCTAATTGGTACATTTTGGGGGATTAAATATCAAATCACTAAAGAGAAAGAAGAAAAACGTGAAGATTATAAAAATGACATTTTGAGTATGATTGATTTAACTGCATACAAAGCATCTAAAATAAGTAAAATTCATTTAAGTGAAACTAATGCTTTAATTAACAAACCCCATACGTTAGAGAAGTGTGATGACGTGGAGGAACTTTTTGTAAAATTAGATGATCAAATTCAAGAATTATTGGGTACTATGAGTCACCATGAAGAAGACTCAAATAAACCTATTCGTGATTTATTAAATTGCTATGAGTCTTTGGAGCATTATATTTCTAAGTTCTCAGTAGCTGCGAGAATCTATGATGATAAGTATGAAACCAACTCGGAAGAAAAACGTATTATCATTGTTAAAACTAAAGAAAAATTAGACCGTAATATAAATACATTTATTAATGATTTACGTCAATTTTCTAAACGCCACTTCAATCATGAGATGTACGAACCAACGTTAAAATTCGAATCTGATTAAATATAATCAAACACCTCTAACATCAGTAAAATGACCTACTGACATTAGAGGTGTTTCTTCAACTCAACTTTCATGCTTCAAATTGGATATGTTTCTTTTCATAAAAATAATTAACTGTATTAATTAAAATACCTAGAATAATAATGCCACCTGATACAAAGGTAATCATTAAATAAGGTAATCCGACTGATAGTAATATTGAACCAATAATTGCGCCTAAGAAGTTAGCTACATTAAAAATAGACGCAGCTAGTGTGCTCGCAAGTAATGGTGCTTCTTTGGCACTTAATATAATCTTACTATTTAATAATGGTGTCGTACCAAATGTACCAAATCCGAATAAGAAACAAATTATAATTGCTAAAATTGCATTATGCACGAAAGTGACAAATAGTACGATGGTTAAAAATAGTAATAAAAACGTATAGAATAGATATTTAGTTAGTTTAGGTTCTGGCACATTTCCTGTAATTAAGTTACCTAACACACCACCTAAACCAAACATAAATAGACAAATGGTTAACCCTACTATTTTAAAAGGTGCAAAGTCATGAATCATTGGCTCCATAAACGTGTATGTTGTGAATACACCTGAATATCCAAAGACGATAATAGACATTACAATTAAAATGTGTGGGTTTTTAAATACTTTCATTTCATTTTTTACATTTGATTCTGTGCTTAAAGATACATCTGGCACAAATTTCAACATACCTAGCATCGTAATCACAGCTAAACCAATCATAACGCCAAAGACGACTCTCCAGTTTGCAAATCCACCCAAGAATGAACCAAATGGTACACCAATCATAACCGCAATGGTTAAGCCTGCTTGAACGAGTGCAATGGCTTGTGGTTGTCTACCACGAGGTGCAACAGCTGCAGCGACACTCATACACACGCCAAAGAACGGTGCATGCATTGACGCTGACAACAATCTAGATAACAGTAATACTTGAAAATTAGGTGCCAACATACCTATCACATTGCTACCGATAAAAATGGCAACTAAAATAGGTAATAAGCGTTTGGCACGTACATTCATTGTAAATATACGCATGAATGGTCCAATTAACGCAACACTCACGGCATACACACTAATTAATAATCCTGCACTTGAAATTGAAACTTTCATATCACTTGCGATTTGAGTTAATAATCCTGTCACCACATATTCTGCCATACCGACTGTAAATGTACCTAACATGAATATGAAGAACATCATTCTGTTACCTTTCATCATTGCTACCTCCTTTTTAGTCGCTCTCAAAAATAATACGAGTGCTATATTACAAAAAATTAGATACCATGTGAAGAGGTTTGTTCAAATTTTTTTATTTTTCTTAAGTCAGTATTCGCAAGTTTTCATATATTTTCATTGTATTAAAATTAAGACAATTTTAAGTATGAAGAAAGTCTTATAAAATTATATTTTGTAATAGACGCATTAAACTTTCCCGAAAACTATTCTATCTACGTGTCATTTTCAATCAAAAAATGACTATGTTAATCTTATTACAAAAGGAGTGATTCGGTGCCTGAATATAAAAAAGAGAAGACAAAAAATACATTCTGGGAAGTCGTAATCAACTTTATCCCAGAATTATGTAGTGCGATGATACGATTTTTCAAACATTTAATACCTTAATTTCTTAAGTGATGTGGTGAATAATTAATCACAATCAATGCGATCACAACACACAAGCCACCTATCATAATGTGTAATGTGAAGGGTTCACCTAATCCAATCACAGAGAAAATGGTCGAAAATAAGGGCACTAAAAATAGAAAACTGCTCGAAATCGTAGCACCTCTTAAATTTAAACTGCTAAACCATAATCCAAATGATCCAATAGACGCAGGAAACACAAGCCACCAAAACCATAACCATCCCCAACCATTCAATTGTTCAATGTGATAGTGCTCTCCTAACAATTGGCTAATCAAGAACATGATGATGCCACCAAATAATAGCTGCCATCCCGTTAATACCCATGCACCTTTATCAAATTTAAATTGCTTAGTCACGACAGTATTACATGACCAACATAGTGAACCAAGTAATGCGACACACGCACCCCACCCTAACAAAGTACGGTCTAACCCTAGACATATCGTAACCCCAATCACACCAATCACGAGTGCAACTATTTTAATCATTGTTAATCGCTCTTTCAGTATGAAATGCGCAAGAACAGCTAACCATAATGGATTGGTAAACAGTAAAACAGCAGACATTGAAGAGGATACACCCAATGACATTGCTATATTTAACAATCCCATTGTTCCAGCCGTTTGTAATAAACCGATTGTAGCGACAAATATAAAGCCTTTATAACTATTATGATCAATTGAAGGCAATACGTTTTTAATTCCCCTTTTCATAAGTAAGACCAATAAGATAATGCATCCTGCGATGGTAAAACGCCATCCACCTAGTAACATAGGTGGCACGTGTTCAATTGAGATGAGGTACTTCCCAGTTGGAAAAGAAGAGCCCATACATAGGGTCGTTAAAATAATACATATATAGAAGTATAAATGCGAACGTTGATGTAAATTCATAGATGTCATCTCCAAGTCATTTATTAAAGATAATTAAGATATTCGTTGTCTTTAAATAGTATTATAATGCACCCTTTCTATTTTTCAATCATAATATATAAAAATTTTATATTATATTTTATAATGAAAGAAACGTCTATCATTGGAGGACTGTTATGAAATTATCTAAAGGATGGGAACAAGCCGTCTATGTTCTATTAATGCTGAATCTACTACCCAAACATAGCGTGATGACCTCTACTGCTTTAAGTGATCGTTTAAATGTTTCTGATTCTTATTTAAAGAAGATTATTAAAGCACTTGTTAAAGAAGGACTAGTCAATTCTACTACAGGCAAGCATGGTGGTTTCTCATTAAGCAAACCTTTAAATCAAATCACGTTTTATGATGTTTTTCTAGCAATAGAAGGGCGCGACATAATTTTTGCAAGTCAGCAATTATTGAAACCTTTCTTAGGTGAAAAAGAAGGCCAAAAAGCAGAAATATGTGTAGTTAGTCATGCTTTAAATACAATTGAACATACACTTATCTCCACTTTATCTTCAATTACATTGGATGAAGTGAATCAAACCATCGTCACAAAATATCATCTTAACGATCTAAATCAATGGGTCCTATCAAATCGCAAAGTACGGTAAAACAAGCCTCCAGGATGTCTAACTTCAGACAACCCGAAGGCTACTTTTATGCATATTTTGACAAAAATATAGGTCTTTTTGACTAATATAGTTGTCAAAATGACAAAGATAATGTAACGTAATAGTCAAGGAGTTGATGAATATTGCGAAATCGTCTTAAAGAATTGCGTGCTCGCGATGGCTTCAATCAAACACAACTCGCTAAGAAAGCCGGTATCTCACGGCAAACAGTTTCTTTGATTGAACGGAATGATTTTATGCCGTCCATTTTAACAGCCGTTAAAATTGCGCGTATATTCAATGAACCAGTTGAAAATGTCTTTATATTTGAGGAGGGAGATTTATGAAAGTAAAGCGCTATTTACTTTTACTTGTACTCGGTGGAATTATTGGTGGTATTGTAGGTTCTTCAATGGGACGTATTAGTACGTTTCTATCAAATGTTAATTTTGCGCATAGCCATATTGGGTTAATTATTTGTATCATTTCATCACTACTTATCATTAGTCTTACATTTTATTTATGGAAAGTTCAAAAAGATGCGCTTAAATTTAAATCACAAAGTTTGAATTCAATTGAAGATGATGATGCCGATTTATACGAAAAGAAATCCTATTTAAACTTTAATAAATCTAGTATCATCATATATATTCAGATGATTATAAGCTTTATTGCGCTTTTATTAATCGTATTCGGCCATGGTTCAACATATGATGTATCGTACGCGATCATCCCTATTATGTTGACCATCATGCCTTCAATAATGATGGGCTTTTTTAATCGTCATTTCGATTCACGCTATCCTAAAATAGGAGAAAAAAATTATACCGAAAAAACTTTAGCCATTTTGGATGAAGGTGAGCGTCATATCAATCTAGTAAGTATGTATAAAAACTACGTAGTAAATCTATCACTACTCATGTTAGCAATTATATTTTTAGGTCTTTTTTCAATTGATACTGGCTCAAATCAAACACTTGGCATATTATTCTTAATCATTATTTTCGCATACAACAGCCTAGGTTATATGTTAAAAGTACGTAAATTTTACAAATCATAGTTATTTATTAATTAATCTATATTATGATAAAAGTAACTAATCTTTATTTGAATTAAATCCAAAACCTAATCAACAGAAAGAGAGGATTATTATGGAACATCTTTTGCAAGTGCAACATCTCAACAAGTCGTATAAGAAATCGAATTTCCATTTGAAAGATATTTCTTTAACACTTCAACCTGGCGAAGTGATTGGTTTAATTGGTAAGAATGGTTCAGGCAAATCAACATTGATTAACACTTTAGTAGGTAACCGTTTTAAAGATTCTGGTGAGATTTCATTTTTTGATCAAGTTGTCTCTGATAAAGATCATGCATACAAAGAACATATTGGCGTTGTATTTGATGACTTACGTGTGCCTGATAAACTCGAAATCAAAGATATGGATAAGGTTTTTGCGAATATTTTCAAAACATGGAATAGTGATCGTTTCTTTGAAGTGATTCAACGCTTCGAATTACCAACTAATGCTCAAATTAAGACGTTCTCAAGAGGAATGCGCATGAAAGCAGCCTTAGCTATGGCTTTAGCCCATGATACAAAGCTACTCATTCTGGATGAGGCTACTGCTGGTATGGACGTATCTGGACGTGAAGAAGTCATTGAAATGTTAGAAGACTATATTTCAGAAGGTAATGGCATACTCATTTCATCTCACATTTCTGAAGACATTGAACATCTTGCCACACAATTGATCTTTATGCGTGATGGTGAAATTGTACTTCAAGAAAGTAAGAAAGAATTGTTAAATCAATACGGTATTGTTGAAATTGATGAACAAGATGATTTAGACATTCCACAAGATATCATCATTGCCTCAAGAGTAAGACAAGGCAAACGCCAAATCTTAATCAATGATTGGTCTAGCGTAACGAACGCGCACCCACTTAACAATATTGATGACGCAACAAAATTAATTATGAGAGGTGATAAATAATGAAAGGTCTTATATTAAGTAGTTTCTATGCATCTAAAAAGTCACTTATCACATATTTAATTGTAGCCGTTGTAGCAAGTTTCCTATTTGCCTTTATAAATCCAGCAATGGCATGTTTCTTACCAATGATTTTCTTATTGTCACCAGTGACGGATAACTTGAAACGTGAAAAAGATTCTAAGTGGATGTATTATATCTCAACATTGCCATCACATCGTAGCGCTTATATTAAAAGCTACTTTGCATTTTACGGCATACTCATTTTCATCGGATTAATCATTGGTTTAATCGCAGTATTGGCAATACATCAAAATTTAATGTTAACACTTATTTCAGGTTTAGTCGGTATAGGTGCTGCAGGCACATACGCTATTATGTTCCCGTTAACATTTAAATTTGGTCCAGAGAATTCAAATGTCATCATGATTTCAACATCTGTTATCGTTCTCATTTTATTCTTTATTACTTACTTTGGTGTAATTATGTCTGCCATTGTACGTTCAGGTTCATTTTCTGACTTAGGAAATAACCCTACAGATGTTATCTTTATCGGTTTATATGCATTACTAGGCATAATTTGCTTAGTTGCTTCTTACTTTGTTTCATTAGCCATTTTCAACAAGCAAGAGTTATAAATCTCAATTTATAAAACATGAATACACATACAATTGGTTCTAAACACTAGGAAGAAATCGCTATCCAGTGTTTAGAACTTTTTCTATGCAACCTAACACCTATATGCGTCATTCTTTCATTATAGGGTATGGATTAATAAACACGTTTAACAAAGGAGTCCTCATCTAATGGATATTCAAGCTATCGAACACTATTTGAATATTGATGCATCAAAATATCATGAACCGTCACTTGAAGCCCTCAATTATTACATTAAACACTATATGTTGACGGTGCCTTTTGAAAATATCAATGTCCAAAATGGCGTACCTATCTCCGTAGAAATTGATGATTTATACGATAAATTTATAATTAGACATCGTGGTGGTTTCTGTTATGAGATGAATCATTTCTTCGGTACTTATCTTGAAGCCAAAGGATTTACCGTATATCGGATGTCTGCAACCGTCGAACAACCTAATGGTAAGCGTAGCCCTGAAGGCTCACATATGTCACTCGTAGTCCCTATTAATGGCGTGAATTATGTAGCTGACGTAGGTTTCGGTGATTTACCTCTTCAAGCATTACCCATTACAAATCTAGATCCAACGCATCCAGTGATTGATATCACAGGCGAATTTAGAGCTATTTCTGAAAATAATAACGCGTACTGCGTACAAAAGCTTGAAGATGATGAATGGACAACACGTTATCAAGCACGTTTCCAACCTAAACAAATGGATGACTTCAAAGAGATGATTGATTATAACTCAAGTAATCCAGAATCTATCTTTGTACAACAACTTATCATTACAAAACCACAATCATTTGGGCGTGCAACGATGTCTTTACAACACCTTACGCTAAGCAAACAAGATAGCAAAGTTAAACATGATGTGACGTCTGATAACTATCAAGATATTTTAAAAGAATACTTTAATCTTGATGTTCAAATCAAACCACTCGAAGCATAATTTAATATGAGCAACTTGCGATGTATTCCAGATTTATGAGGTGAAATTTATGGCTAATATAGAAATTATCGGTGCCAAACAGAACAACTTAAAAAATATAAATGTAACGATTCCAAAGCATCAATTAACAGTATTTACAGGTCGTTCAGGCTCGGGGAAGTCTTCCCTCGTCTTCAATACTGTAGCTGCAGAATCTGAAAGATTGTTAAATGAAACGTATTCAAGTTATGTGCAACATCAACTAACACAATATGAGAAACCAGATGTTGACCAAATTAAACATCTTCCAGTAGCGATGATTATTAATCAGAAACGTCTTGGTGGTAACTCTCGTTCAACTGTAGGTACAATTTCTGATATTTACGCATCCGTACGTCTTCTATGGTCACGTATTGGCGAACCCTTTGTTGGCTATTCAGATATCTTTTCATTTAATAACCCTAAAGGTATGTGTGAAACTTGTTCAGGTTTAGGTTATGTCGAAGATATTGATTTAAATGAACTACTTGATTATGATAAATCACTGAATGAGGATGCGATTAAGTTCCCTTCATTTAGACCGGACAGTTGGCGTGGTAAACGTTATTTATACACTGGTTTATTTGATAATGATAAGAAATTAAAGGATTACACGAAAGAGGAGATGGATACTTTTCTTTATACCGAACCGACTAAATTAAAAAATCCACCATCAAATTGGCCGAGAACAGCGAAATTTGAAGGATTAATTCATCGTTTTCGTCGCTCATTTCTACTCAATGATAATTTTGAAAAGAAACGTTTTAAGGAAGACATAGACCGTGTCGTATCTAAGCATGATTGTCCTAGTTGTCATGGTCAACGATTGAATGACACTGTGTTAAGTTGTAAAATCAATGGTTTAAATATTGCTGAATTTACAAATTTACAAATTGATGAGGCGTTAGCCTTTTTAAGAAAAATAAAATCTAACAAGGCGCGTGTGATTATAGAGCCACTTAAACAACAATTAGAAGCCTTAAGTTATATCGGATTAAACTATTTAACACTTGCGCGTGAAACGACTTCCCTATCAGGTGGTGAATCACAGCGTATTAAACTCATTCGTCATCTTAATAGTCCCTTAAGCGACCTTGTATATATTATCGATGAACCAAGTGTTGGGCTACATCCTGAAGATATACAGCGTATAAATGAAATTATTCAATCATTAAAAGATAAAGGCAATACAGTACTCGTCGTGGAACATGATCCAGATGTTATCAAGACTGCAGACCATGTTATTGATTTAGGTCCTTTAGCAGGCAAAAATGGCGGTAAAATTACATTTACTGGCTCGTATAATGAATTACTCAATTCGGACACAAGTACTGGTCGAGCGTTAAATCGTGAACATCAACTTAAAAAAAGCCCACGAAAAGCAAAAGACATGCTCCAAATTTCTAATATCAATCGTAATAACTTACAAACTGTCTCGACTGAACTACCTAAACATGCCATGACAGTTGTTACAGGCGTTGCTGGTTCTGGTAAAAGTTCACTCATCACTGCAGGATTTGAACGTGAACAAGAAGCTATCTTTATTGACCAAAAACCTGTTCATGCATCCAATCGTTCTAATTTACTTACTTATTTAGATATCTTTGATGATGTACGTCGTTTCTTCAGTCAACATACTGGTCTTAAAAAAAGTATGTTCAGCTATAATTCAGAAGGTGCATGTCCAGAATGTCATGGTAAAGGGGTCTTAAAAACAGAGCTTGCGTTTATGCCAGACTTTTCCCAAGTATGTGAATTATGTGGTGGTACACGATATCGTCCAGAAGTGTTAGAAGCTAAAGTAGAAGGTTATTCTATCGCGGACATTTTAGCATTAACCGTGGATGAGGCGATTGAGAAATTTAACGACAGTCCAAGTATTACACGACCGCTTCAAGCATTGGCAGATACGGGGCTCAATTATATGACGTTAGGACAATCATTAGATACCCTTTCAGGTGGTGAAATCCAACGTGTGAAACTAAGTCGTTACCTTACTCAAGACGTGACTGATAAAATCTTTATCTTTGATGAGCCAACAACTGGGTTACACGAGGATGATTTACCAATTCTTATCGATTGTTTTAATCATCTCATTGAAGAAGGCAATACGGTTATCTTGATTGAACATAATTTAACCATGATGACTCAGGCGGATTGGTTAATTGATATCGGTCCTTACGCTGGTGATAAAGGCGGTCAATTACTTTATGCCGGCGAACCCGATGGTATTTTTGATATTGAAAATTCAGTAACCGCTAAACATTTAAAGCGATATATTAGTCAATAAATAAACAAAACAAACACCCCCACATGCTAATTCGTCATGTGGGGGTGAAATTTTTATCTACACTTATAGTAACTTGTGTTGTTGCAACAATTCTTCAACATAGGTGCCTTTAATTTTCTTCAAGAAAGCGTTGAGCGCAAGTTGCTGTATTTTATTTTGTTCGGTGAGTTCGAATAAATCTTTATGATCATTGAGTTCGTATAAGGCCTCCATCAATATGCGAAGATCAAATTCTGTTGCAACCACTTCAGGGACACCTCTATCTATGTCCAACAATTGGTATACTGCTTCCATAGCAGTTCTTACCGAATATTCAGTGGTAAAGACAGTATCTCTTTCTGTTTCTGCAAAATTACCAATAAAGGCTATGTTGCGAGATTGTTTAGGCACGACAAGTGGTCTATCTCCAACGGCTCTTGGCATAAAATAGGAACAGATATAAGGCATATAGACAGGAATCGTATTACATTGTGTTTTAGCGAGGTCTTCTATTTGATTGATAAGTATGCCCATATGATATAACCATTCTTGGCAAATTTCATTTCCACTACATTCGACAATCGGCTTATTGATAAAATCACCTTTAACGTTAGAGTACAATGCATATATCCAAACGCTTACTTCATCTTCGGGTTGGCTTTTAAATTGTTGTTGTCGATTCACAGTAAAACTCATTTGCCAGTTAGAATCATTAACTGTAACAATGCCACCTGTAACGGTTTTGCCTGCTAAAGGATCACGTTTACAAATACGTTCAATTCCTTCAATGATTGTCTTGTTATTGGTTGTCGCAGTCGCTGATACAAACCAACTTTTGTCTGGTAAATTTTGATAGAACTTCTCAGGGCAACCAAACTCTGGGCTTTGTTTCGCAAGGTTACGCCATAACGTCCAACTGCCACCGATGTCTTTTGTAGGGGGTGCCGGTGTATCGTTATCTCCATAAGTTGAACTTTCAGTAATACTACCATTCGTAACAAAGACCAAATCATCAGGCGTCAAATGAATGGTTTCATCTTTGCCTAGACGTTTCAGTTGTATTTCACGCGCAACTTTCTCTTTCGTTGTGACATCTACTTTAATATCAACCACTTGCACATCATATTCAAATTGCACACCGTGGGACTCTAAGTATGCAATCATTGGAAGCACGAGAGATTCATATTGATTATATTTGGTGAATTTAAGGGCACTGAAATCAGCTAATCCTCCAATATGATGTACAAATCGCATTAAATAACGACGCATTTCCATCGCAGAATGCCATGGTTCAAATGCGAACATCGTTTTCCAATAAATCCAGAAATTCGAATGCATAAAGTCATTTGAGAAGACATCTGTAATCTTCACATCATTTAATGCCTCTTCTTTCATTAAGCATAATTGCACGATTTCTTTAATTGCCTGTTGCGTTAAAGTAAAGTCACCATCAGTAGGTAACTGATGTCCCCTTTTCTCAATAACACGACATCGTGAGTAGTTTGGATCTTCTTTATTTAACCAATAAAACTCATCTAATACAGAAGCATCTTTCATTTCAAGTGATGGGATGGAGCGAAATAAATCCCATAAACATTCGAAATGATTCTCCATTTCTCTTCCGCCTCTTACAACATAGCCTTTTAAAGGAAGTTCATCTCCGTCCAAACTTCCACCAGGTTTAGATAATTCTTCTAACACATGGATTTTTGACCCATCCATTTGTCCGTCTCTAATCAAGAAACATGCAGCAGCTAACGATGCTAATCCAGATCCGATAAGATAAGCAGATTTGCGTTCTACATTTTCTGGTTTTTTAGGACGTGCAAATGCTTCATAATTTCCATTACTATAGTACATATATATCACTTCCCAAGTTTTCATAGTTTTTAATTTTTAGATTGAAAAGTAGTAAACTATAAGTAATCTTTATGAAATTAATCTACCCTTCGACTGTATTATAAGATGACGAGGGGCGAGAATTGTGCGTCACTTATGTGTGTTTGTAACATAAGCGACAATGACGTCAAAATGTCCGATATGAGGAGTGATTAAGTTGAACAAACAAGATTTGCGCGTCCAAAAAACACATCAAGCTCTAATAACTACATTTTCTGAACTGTTACAAACAAAGTCCTTTGAACATATTACAATTCAAGACTTATGTACGAAAGCAAATATCCGACGCTCAACCTTTTATCGCCATTTTAGTGATAAATATGATTTATTGAACCATGTGGTTGGTACTTTGATTGACCATTTTAGAGAATTGTATTTGCCAGACATTAATCCTGATAATCCGAGACAGTTCTTTGAGAAATTGATGCACGATATTTTAACGTTTATTTATGATAATAAAACGATTGTTCGCAGCGTGATTACGATTCATTTTTACGGGGAAGTCTATACTATTTTTTACGATCAAATTTACAAAGCGGTTCAAAAACAAATCGCATTTGATAAACAAAACGGCCAATTTTATGTAGACGTCACGATATATGCACAATTTTTAACTGGTGGCATTTTAAGCGTGATTACGAATTGGATTCAACATGGCCAACAGCAATCCATTGATAAAATAACGAATGAAATCGTTAATATGATTTGTGGGGCAAGAGAGGTACATTTAAAGAAACTGAAATAGTGCGCGTAGGACAAATTTATTATCCTACTCCCAGCCTCTAAAGTTTTTCTAGCCATTAAAAAACTGTCGACAAGGTCATTGCTTATCGACAGTTGCACTATATTTTTAAATGTTTAGAACCATTTCCATTTCTTGTCTGCTGCTACACGAGGATACTTCGTTCCGAGTAAGAAGTCACGTTTATAATGAACATAGACTTTACCGTCGTTATTAACTGCTAATGTCCATTTCTTTTTGTTCTTTGGAACAACATCATATAAATCTTTTTTCACATGATATGTTCTGCCATCAATTTTATGGTCTCCTTTAGACACCACTTTTTCATATTCATATTGTTGACGATAATGTTGAATCATATGATTGCCAATAATACTTTTATTCTTTTTCGCCGTATCATCTGGATAAGATTGCACATTCATAACTGTGGCATTTAAACGCATATGGTCACGATGATTCGTCAACGCAATACTATAACCTGTATCGCTTGTGCCAGTCTTCAAGCCATCCGTGCCTCTATAATATTCTGGATTACCTTTCACTGATAAATTCGTATTTTTGAATGTGTTCCCTTTTTGCGTATCTTGACTCATTTTAGTAATATCTAATATTTCTGGATGTTTAGCGATCATGTGATGCATCAAGATATTAATATCTTTTGCTGTGCTTACTGGATGTCTTTGTGATTGATATTTGCTAGGTGCATATTTACCTAAGGCTGCGTTATCTGCACCAGCTGGATTAATAAATGATGTATTCGTCATCTTAAAATCTTTTGCTTGCTGATTCATTTTTTCTGTAAAAGTTGACGTCGAACCGCTCACTTGTTCACCAAGAATAATTGCCGCACTATTACTAGAAGCTAACATTGCCTGCTTAATTAGCTCTTTTATTGTATAAGTATCACCTTGTGTTAATGGTACAGATGATAAATTAGCAAGATTAGATATTTGTGCATCTTTAGCTGATATTTTTACTTTATCATTTAATTTAAGCTTACCTTGCTCTACCGCTTCTAACGTTAAATAAACGGTCATCGTTTTAGATAATGAAGCAGGATCTACTTTTTTATTTCCTTGGAAATTATACAGAATTTGACCTTGCTGCGTCGCTACCGTAAGACCACTCGGTTGGTAAGATGTATTAATTTCCACACCTTTATCTTTGTTAACTATATCTAACGGCTTTTCTGCAGCCATTGTCGTACTTGTATATAGTAAGCACGCCAAACTTACAACGCCAATACTCTTTACTGATTTTCGAAACATCTTATTCCCTACTTTTTAAAATAATTAAAATATTGCGTATCTAATTATATATCACTTTCATATACGAGTTACAACTATACCTACTACATATAATCTTATTCATGTTTATAATTTGAAATTTCTATAAGATTATTATCAGAATCTCTGACATAGATTGACAGAATATCTCCCATAGCACCTGTTCGATTAACGGGTCCTAACTCAATCGGCACACGATGTTGCTTCAACTGTGCCTCCACTTCCTCAATATGGGTTTCTGTAATGAAACACAAATCAGCCGAACCTGGTTTAGGGTTACTCGCACTTGGTTTGATGATATTCGTTACATGGTGAAGATTAATCTTTTGATTTCCAAACTTCAATGCTGTTCTATTGTCTCCAAATTGAATCTTTTCCATACCCAATACGTTGCTATAAAAATCTACTGTGTCGTCAATATTTGAAACAGTCAAAACTAAATGATCAAGATTTTTTATTTCCATAAATATAGATCCCTCTTTATATTTTAAATTTTAAAAATTTTTATCTTCTTTCACAAATATACCACCTAGGTCACGATGTCAATTTTTTAATGCTTAAAGCAAGTACTAAAAAACTCTGAGAAGGATGTGATGTCTTCTCAGAGTTTGTTATTAATCTACCAATTATTTATAATCTTTATCGCCTTTGAAATAGCTACGATCTTCTTTGCTATAAACTTTGTCAAAATCTACAAATGGTTTCAACTTATATTTAAATTCATATAAATTTAGGCCGTCAATTGCAACACGATCTTGATAAACACTATCTTTGCCAATATCTGTAAAGTTATTAGGTCCTACACCAGCTAAATATTTAAATCCTGCTTTATCTTCTAAATATTGATAACCTGCTGAACCTCTATCTTGCGCACCATGAGGGAAGATAAATAAATCTGTCTTTCCGATAATTGGTGTAACTTCTTTTTGCCAGCGTTCTGTATCTTTAACAATATGCTCATATGAACTATTGGCGAAATCAATATGCCCCCATGAATGACTCGCAAACGTCCAACCATCACGCTTCATCGCATTAGCGACTTTAGTGGCTTGTGCTTTGCGCTTATTATAATCTTTACTATCTAATTCGTCTGTGCGGTATCCAAGTACACCATTGTATCCTGTTAATCCGACCACACCTTTTTGCCCATTAAGTGAAAAGTCTGGATGTTTCTTCACGAAATTATTTAAAATCGGCACAATATCATTGGAATCACTTTGTGTGACTTTGCCATCTTTACCTTTCGTTTCAGATACAACGTGATTGTTTTTATCTAAGACTAGACGATCTGCATAACCATTTCCTTTCATATATTCATAGTAATTCATATCGTCAATCGATAGAATTAATGGTTTCTTACCTTTTGGCAATTTTAAAGTTTTCTTTTTAATTGGTTTTGAATTTAAATCGTAAGCATCATGCGGATCTACCAATATGTAATTATGTTTATATAGCTCATCAAGTGAACGGTTGAATTCATCGACAGTAATCATCCAATCATTATTACCTTTAGCCTTATTAGGTTCACCTGTGAATGCGACTTTAGGATCAGTGATTAAAGGATGGAAGAAGACATGTGCAACGTCGCCCTTATATTCAACCCAATCTTTCTGATTATCATTTTTCTTTTTAGCATATACATTTTCTTGTTCTTTTTTATCTTTTTGCGTTGATGCCGCTTCTTTATTATTTGATTGAGATGTAGATTGGCACGCACATAAAACAATGGCTATTAAAACTGTAAACACACTAAGTAAATATTTATTAGTCATGCAATTGCTCCTTTAAATTAAGAAATATATTTTATGCCGTTGATTTTACTATTATATAACATTTTTATACTATATATAATACATCAACTATAACTTAACGGAATTTTTACATGAATTTAATTTATTTAGTGATTAATCAGATTGTTATATCTTATTTTTCTTTAAAAATTGTATAACCCCATTAACAACTAGTCCTAAAACAATAACTAATTTCAACATTAATTCATAAATGTCAGGCATCGTAAACGTGCTGATAAAAAGAAAAGCTAAAATTAATATTAAAGCTATCTTAGTATGAATATCTAAAAACATCATTATCACCTTTAATTGAATAATTATTTCTTATATAATTGCATTATACATATAAAAGGAGATGGATTATTTGAAAAAGTTATTTGTGGCTGTATTAGTATTTGTATTAGCCTTAGCTGCATGTAGTAATCATAGCGATAATAGTTCTTCTAAAGATTCTAAAGAAGCGACTAAATCGTATAAAACGGATTCTGGAGATAAAATCAAAATTCCTAAGAATCCAAAACGTATCGTTGTGTTAGGTACTACGTACGCTGGGGGCTTAAAAGAACTTGATGCTAACATCCAAGCAGTTGCTAAAAATGTTGACGATAGCTCAGTATTAAAAGATAAATTTAAAGGCGTTAAGAAAATTGACCCTGAAAATGTTGAAGCAGTCGCTAAAGAAAAACCGGATTTAATCATCACATACAATACAGATAAAAACTTAAAGAAATTGAAAAAAATCGCACCAACTGTTGCTTTTGATTACATGAAACATGACTACAAAGAACAACACTTAGAATTAGGTAAAATCATTGGTAAAAAAGATAAAGCTCAAAAATGGGTAGACCAATGGGATGAAAAAACAAAAAATGATGGTAAAGAAATCAAAAAGGCAATTGGTAAAGATGCCACAGTTTCAATTATCAAAGACTTCGACAAAAAAATCTATGTCCTAGGTAAAACATATGGTCACGGTAGTGAAGTACTTTACGATTCATTTGGTCTAAAAATGCCAAGTAAAGTTGAAAGTGCTACTAAGAAAGAAGATTTAGCCGACATTTCTGCTGAACAAATTCCAGATATGAGTGGCGACTATGTGGTTACGCCAGTCGCTAAAGGTGCTAAACTTTCATTTGAAAATAAAGACGTATGGAAAAACACTAAAGCTGTTAAAGACAAACATACATTCAAAGTAGACGAAGGTGTTTATTGGTTAAACGATCCATATTCATTAGACTTTGAACGTAAAGACTTAAAGAAAAAATTATTAGACTCAGCAGATAAATAATGAATTCAACAACATAAACGATAAGCGAGGTTCCGACAAATACCAATTGCCGGAACCTCAATTATTTATATACACTAACTTCGCTATCTATATATCTAAATCCTCTAAATCTTCTAATGTCGGCATACCACCTTGTGCCCCCATACCTGTCACTGAATAACTTGCCGCTAAGTTAGCAAACGTCAATGCCTTTGGCAAATCGTAGCCACGTTGCAAGCCCACTGCCAATGCACCATTAAATGTATCACCCGCACCTGTTGTATCTTTAACATCACGCTTAAATCCTTTAATTTCGACTTGCTCAACACCATCATGGTACATCGCACCGAGTTCACCTAACGTGACAATTAATTTATCAGGGTAACGTTCCAATGCTTGGTCCACATCGCCCTCAAACATGTTCTCACTTTCTGTTTCATTTGGCGTAATATATGTGGCTTGTTCAATCACATCATCTGCAATGTCTCTATAAGGTGCTGGGTTTAAGATTGAAATCAATTCACGCTCATAACAATACTTCACAGCCGCTTCAACTGTTTCAGAGGGAATTTCTTGTTGAAGCAAGACAATATCACCCGCTTTAGTAGCTTCCAAAGCTTGTTTCACATATTCGGGTGTCACTTCATTATTCGCTGAAGGCACCACAATAATACTATTATCATTATCAGCTAACGTAATATGCGCTGTACCTGATGGTCCTGCTGTTGACTTCACATGTTCAACGTTTACGCCATTATTTTTTAAATTTTGGAAAATGTCTTCACCAAACGTATCATTTCCAATGCGCCCTACCATATGTACATCTTGACCCAATCGAGCTGCTGCTACTGCTTGATTGGCACTTTTACCACCTGGTGTCGTAAAGAATGAATTGCCAAGTACGGTTTCACCTTTTCCAGGGACAATATCGGTTGAAACAACTAAATCCATCGACATGCTTCCAATAACATAAATATGTCTCTCCATATGTTACACCTCTTTATAATTATCTAACCTATTAATATTATCTTACCCAATTATGATTAGAACAATTTAAAGAGTCCGGGACATAAAGTTCTTGGATAAGTGAATAAAAGACAATTTCTATTGAAATAATATAGAAATTGTCTTTTTTATAAATTTTTTGATTATTTTCAGCTCGTTGAGCTACTACTTTTCTTATATTAAGTGCCATTAATACAAAACCAAGTTCTCTTTTGACTTTATTGAGTCCTCGGACAGACATCCGAGTGAAACCCAAAATAGCCTTCATAAATCCAAAAACAGGTTCCACATCAATTTTTCTTTGACTGTAGATATTTTTTGTTTTTGGTTCTGAAAGCTTTTTGTTAATTTGGGATTTAAAATATTCCCAGTTATAATTCTTCATTATTTTTTTGTTTGTTTTTGAATTGAAGTTCATACATTGATTTTTCAGAGGACATTCTGAACAATCGTCACATTCATATAATTTGAAGTCTCGCTTGTAACCATACTTATCATGACGATAGGCATATCTTTTAAAACCTAGCCGTTTATTATTCGGACAAATGAATTCGTCATTAATTTCGTCATAGTCCCAATTTTGAGTATTAAAGATGTCACTTTTATATTTTTTAGTTTTATCTTTTATAAACATTCCATATGTTATGAGTGGCGTTCGATTAAAGTCATCTATAATTGCCATATAATTTGATTCACTACCATAACCTGCATCAGCTACAATATATTCAGGTAAATGACCGTAGGTCTCTTGAATTGAATTTAAAAATGGAATCATCGTTCTAGTATCCGTTGGATTTTGATACACATTATAAGATAAAACAAATTGGGAATTTGTCGCTATTTGTAAATTATACCCTGGCTTAAGTTGTCCATTTTTCATGTGATCTTCTTTCATTCTCATAAATGTCGCATCATGATCTGTCTTAGAATAACTATTTCTATCCTTTAAAATAGATTTTTGAAATTCGTATCGATACTTTCGCTCAGAATAATCATTGATTTGCTTTTTGTATTTTTTGATTTTAGTTCTTTTGAGACGTATTTGTTTTCTTGTTTTAGTACATTTTTCATTGTTGATATGTTGGTTTAAATCTTCGATTTCTTTATCTAAATGACTACCAATCAAATCTATTTCTTCTTTTGTTAATTCATTATCATGATCTTCTTTGATTTCCGGTATGATTTTATTGGTTACCAATTCATGGTAGAGGGCTTTAGAATCCTCATTCATCTTTGATTCATGGTTTTGAATACTCTTTTTCCATACAAATGTATATCGATTGGAATTTGCTTCAATTTTTGTACCATCAATAAAAATAGCTTTATCATCTATAAGATTTTGTTTTATACACTGACTGTAAAATTGAATAAATAAAGATTCTAATAAAGCATCTACTTTTGGATTTACTCTAAATCGATTAATTGTTTTATAAGAAGGTTTTTGATTTTGTGATAGCCACATCATTCGGATGCTATCATTAAGCATTTTTTCTATTTTACGACCTGAGAATACAGATTGTGTGTAGGCATATAGAATCACTTTTAACATCATTTTAGGATGGTACGAAGTTGCACCACGGTGATGTCTGAATTCGTCGAATTCATTGTCAGGAATTGTTTCAACAATATCATTTACATGTCGTGAAATATCATTTGTGGGGATAAGAACTGAAGTTTCCATTGGTAGAGTAAGTTGAGTCATGTTATAATTTTTATACATAAGGCACCTCGTTAATTTAGTTTAGTGATGTTTATTAAATTATACGAAAGTGCTTTATTTTTTTAAAGTATTACAATGTAAAATTACATATAAATACAAAGTATTTTGGCGAGACTCTTGAGGGAACAGGACAAGCTGAAGACTACAGGCTGAAGCTGTCCCCTAAGAAAGCGAGCCAACAATACGGAGTATTGTAAATAAAGAAGCCAGTAAATGAATTTGTTAAAACTCATTTACTGGCTATTTCTCTAGGAATTATGTCCCAGACTCTTTGTATGTCTTACTTACTGCTCACTTGTGGTTCTACCTGCAAACATGACTATCCATGTCGCAAAGATAAAGGGTGCAGTAAATACCGGTAAACCAACCGGTGCAAGCAATGTTGCCACTGCCCCATGCATAACAACTGTCAGTAATAGACCGGTCACAACAGCGACATACGTATTTAATTTCGTTTTAAATGTCGCACCTAATGCAATTCCTGTCAAAATAGAGTTATAACCATATAAACCATTGGTAATAGACGGATAATCGCCACCAAGTGATACGATAAATACCACTGCTAAGATACTAGATAATATCGCAAAGATACCACCTTTGACTGAACCAATAAAGATACCAATGATAATCAATATACTACCGATAACAGAAGTCACTAGAAAGATTTCACTAAAGTTGGTCGTAATACCACTTAGCCAACTAATATGGTCATGACTAATATCAGGATGTTTCACTTGTTGGGGCAGGATATCAACATTTACCTTTAACTTTGAAAATTGTGTCGTCATTGCTAAGGTTAACCATGTCATCAACACAAAAGGAAATGTTAACATCGGCACGCCAAAAGGTTTAAGCAACTCACGCATGGCAGCGCCAACTGGCAATGTTAAAATAACTGCTAAAATCAGTACAATCCATGCAATCACGGATGATTGTAAAAACAATGCTAAACCAATTGCAGTTAACACAGAATTATAACCTGCTAAACCGTCCTTTATTTCTTCTTCACTATAATTGAAATACGGTGCCAGGAAGAGTGCCAAGACACTACCTATCATTGCCGCTAAACCAATTTCCCATTTTGCAACAAATAGACCGATTAGAATAAATAATCCTGACCACTGATTATTCATAAACACAACTTGTGCGATATTTTTGAAAAAGATATTTACATACTTCACATACTCACCTTACTCTTCAATCATTACATTTCTTTCTCTTAAAGTTTAGCACTATTCATTAGTACGACAAACATTTTTGCTAAATTAAATCATGTAGAAATTCATTTTAAGTTAATATTTAAATTTATTGTACGACTATATTACTTGTGAAAACTTTTCAACCGTTCTAACATGAAGAGTACGAAAGTCATCTTAAAATGGAAAGAAGGAATAAATGTGCATTTTACTCAGCGTGAACAAGATAAATTAATGATTGTTGTTGCTGCAGAAGTTGCAAGACGTCGTAAAGCACGCGGCTTGAAACTAAATCATCCTGAAGCCGTCGCTTTAATTAGTGATGAATTACTTGAAGGTGCTCGTGATGGTAAGACTGTTGCTGAACTCATGAGTTACGGTAAAACCATTCTAAACGAAGACGACGTAATGGAAGGCGTTGCAAATATGATTACTGAAATCGAAATCGAAGCAACATTCCCAGATGGTACGAAATTGATTGCCGTCCATCATCCAATTGTGTAAGGAGGACATATTATGATTCCTGGAGAAGTTAAAGTAAAAAATACTGAAATCGAAATTAATAAAGGACGAGCTGAAACTGCATTAACTGTTAAAAATACAGGTGACCGTCCAATTCAAGTAGGCTCTCATTTTCATTTTTTCGAAGCGAATAAAGCTTTAAAATTTGAACGTGAAAAAGCCTATGGCAAACACCTAGATATCCCCGCTGGTGCTGCCGTGCGTTTTGAACCTGGTGATGAAAAGAAAGTTCAATTAGTAGAATATGCTGGTCAACGTAAAATTTACGGATTCAGAGGCATGGTAAATGGTCAAATTGATGAAGATCGCGTGTACCGTCCAACTGATGAAAACGATGAATATGCCGGCGTATTTGGTGACGAAGGTGAAGAAAATCATAATAAAAAAGGTGGCAAAGCGTAATGAGTTTTAAAATGACACAATCTCAATATACCAGTCTTTATGGTCCAACTACAGGCGACTCAATCCGTCTTGGTGATACAAACTTATTTGCACAAGTTGAACATGACTACACAAGTTATGGTGATGAAGTGACATTTGGTGGCGGTAAATCAATCCGTGATGGTATGGGTCAAAATCCAAACGTGACACGTGACGACCGTTATGTTGCAGATTTAGTTATTACAAATGCTGTTATCATTGATTACGATAAAGTAGTTAAAGCAGATATCGGTATTAAAAATGGTTATATCTTTGCAATTGGACAAGCTGGTAACCCAGATATTATGGACGGCATTGATATTATTATCGGTGCGACAACAGATATTATTTCAGCAGAAGGTAAAATCGTAACTGCTGGTGGTATCGATACGCACGTTCACTTTATTAACCCTGAACAAGCAGAAGTAGCACTTGAAAGTGGTATTACAACACATATTGGTGGCGGTACAGGTGCTTCGGAAGGTGCCAAAGCGACAACCGTTACCCCTGGTCCTTGGCACATCCACCGCATGTTAGAAGCCGCTGAAAATTTACCAATTAATGTTGGTTTCACTGGTAAAGGTCAAGCCGTTAATAACACTGCCCTTATTGAACAAATCCATGCTGGCGTTATCGGATTAAAAGTGCATGAAGACTGGGGTGCAACGCCTTCAGCATTAGATCATGCATTAGAAGTTGCTGACGAATCCGATGTTCAAATCGCGCTTCATGCCGATACATTAAATGAAGCAGGTTTCATGGAAGATACTATGGAAGCCGTTAAGGGCCGAGTATTACACATGTACCATACAGAAGGTGCTGGTGGCGGACATGCGCCTGATTTAATTAAATCAGCTGCTTATCCAAATATCTTACCTTCATCTACTAACCCAACATTACCTTATACGCATAACACAGTAGATGAACATTTAGATATGGTGATGATTACACACCATTTAAATGCATCTATTCCTGAAGATATCGCATTTGCAGATTCACGTATTAGAAAAGAAACAATCGCAGCTGAAGACGTATTACAAGATATGGGCGTATTCAGTATGGTTAGCTCAGACTCTCAAGCTATGGGACGCGTAGGCGAAGTCATTATTCGTACTTGGCAAGTCGCACACCGTATGAAAGAACAACGTGGTTTCTTAGATGGCGATGCGGAATATAACGACAACAATCGTATCAAACGTTACATTGCCAAATACACAATTAATCCTGCCATTACACATGGTATTTCTGACTATGTTGGTTCAATTGAAGGTGGCAAATTAGCCGATTTAGTAATGTGGGAACCAGCATTCTTTGGTGTGAAACCAGATCTTATCGTTAAAGGCGGTATGATTAATTCTGCAGTTAACGGTGACGCTAACGGTTCTATTCCAACATCTGAGCCTCAAAAATATCGTAAAATGTATGGTCAATATGGTGGTAACTTACAACATACATCTATTACTTTCGTATCTAAAACAGCGTTTGAAAGTGGCATCTACCGTCACTTGAACTTACAACGTATGGTTCGCCCAGTGCATGGCATTCGTAATTTAACGAAAAAAGATATGAAAAATAATGATGCAACACCTAAATTAGACGTAGACCCACAAACATATGAAGTATTTGTAGATGGTAAAAAAGTCACAAGTGAAGCTGCGACAGAATTACCATTAACACAACGATACTTCTTATTCTAGGAGGCACTTTTTAATGATTATTGAAGAAATTCAAGGCAACATCGCTAACTTATCTGCCGAAGATAAACAAAAACACGTTGAAAAAGTTTATTTAGAGAATTCTGATTTAGTTAAACGTATTCAACGTGTTACTACTGATCACGGCACTGAAGTTGGTATTCGTTTAAAACAACCCATTGATTTACAATATGGCGATATTCTTTATCAAGATGATACTAATATGATTGTGGTTGACGTCAATTCTGAGGATTTACTAGTTATTAAACCACGTACATTGCAAGAGATGGGAGACATTGCCCATCAACTTGGTAACCGTCACTTACCGGCACAATTTACAGAAACTGAAATGTTAGTCCAATATGACTATTTAGTAGAAGACTTGCTTAAAACCTTAGGCATTCCTTATAGTCATGAAGATCGTAAAGTAAACAAAGCGTTTAGACATATAGGACATTCACATGATTGAGCATGCTCAGTTAAGACTTTTTCAGTTCTGTGATTCACAATTCCCTACCGGTGCATTCAGTCACTCGTTCGGTCTTGAAACTTATATTCAACGCGATGCCGTACATGATGCTGCTTCATTTAAAGAATGGCTTCAACTTTTCTTAAATGAACAGTTAACGTACTCTGACGGTTTAGCAATGCGTCTTGTTTATCAAGCTTTAGATAATGATGATACAAATGAAGTGTTAAACATCGATCGTTTAATCTTCGTTCAAAGTCTCCCACGCGAAACACGTGTAGGTACGAAACAGATGGGAACGCGTATGGCAAAGCTTGCTATGGAACTCTATGATAGTGAATGGATTACTTGGTACCATACGCAAATGACTGAAAAACGTGCTAAGTTACATCCGGCAATTTGTTTTACCATGCTAGGTCATCATTTAGGCGTTGATATCGAAACAATTATTGACTATTACTTGTATCAAAATGTTTCAAGTTTAACACAAAATGCGGTACGTGCGATTCCACTTGGCCAAACGACAGGTCAACAAGTTGTGACGGAAATGATTCCACATATCGAACGTACACGTCAACACATTTTCACATTAAGCAAAGAAGACTTTGGTATAACAGCTCCAGGATTAGAGCTTAACCAAATGGAACATGAGAATGTTAATGTGAGAATCTTTATTTCATAGGAGGTTATTGTTTATGGCAAATCCAATTAAAATTGGTATAGGCGGTCCTGTTGGCGCAGGTAAAACACAATTAGTAGAAAAATTAGTGCGCCGTCTGTCTAAAGATTTAAGTATCGGCGTTATTACAAACGATATTTATACCAAAGAAGACCAAAAAATCTTAGTTAACACTGGTGTGTTAGCTGAAGATAGAATCATCGGTGTTGAAACTGGTGGTTGCCCTCATACAGCTATTCGTGAAGATGCTTCAATGAACTTTGCGGCCATTGATGAATTATTAGAACGTAATGATGATATCGAACTGATCTTCATTGAATCTGGTGGCGATAATTTAGCTGCTACATTCAGCCCTGAATTAGTTGATTTCTCTATCTACATTATCGACGTTGCTCAAGGCGAGAAGATTCCACGTAAAGGTGGTCAAGGGATGATTAAATCTGACTACTTTATCATTAATAAAACAGACTTAGCTGAATTTGTAGGTGCGTCATTAGACCAAATGGCAGAAGATACAAAGACGTTCCGTGGTAATCGTCCATTTACTTTTACAAACTTAAAAACAGATGAAGGTTTAGATAATGTGCTTGAATGGATTGAACGTGACGTATTCCTTAAAGGGTTAGCTTAATGACTGAAGAAATGAAGCAAGATACTGAACAATCTTGGACTGGCCAGCTTGACCTGACAGTATTCAATAATGGTAAACGTTCGGTAGCACGTGATATCTTTTTTGAAAAAGCATTGAAAGTCATTCGACCTGTTTATTTAAATCAATCGACAATTCCAACGTTCTATATTGTGAATGTTGGTGGTGGTTACTTAGATGGTGACCGATATCGTATGAACATCAATGTAGATGAAGCGGCTGCTGTAACGTTAACATCGCAAGGTGCTACGAAGATTTACAAGACGTTGAATGATCGTGTGGAACAGTATCAAACATTTCATATAGCAAAAGATGGTTATATGGAATATGTTGGTGACCCGATTATTGCATATGAGCATGCGAAGTTCTTCCAACATAATGTATTTAAATTGGATGCAACGGCGTCAATGTTCTACACAGATATTCTTACACCTGGCTATTCTTCCAGTGAGGCGCATTTCACCTATGACTATATGCATTTACTAAATGAAATTTATGTAGATGATGAACTTGTCGTGTATGACAATTTGCGTATGCATCCGAGTGAAACGAAGATAAGTGCGATTGGTTACATGGAGAACTATACGCATTTAGGTTCAGCTTACTTTATTCATCCTGATGTGACGCAAAAGCTAATCGAAGAAGTGTATGAGGAAATCAAAGATTATACGCAGCAGTATGATTGTCGCCTTGGAATAACACAATTACCGACACATGGCTTTACTGTGCGTGTGTTATCAAATATGACCCAGGAAATTGAAGAGATTCTGAATACGGTGCAATCTTATATTGCGAATAAGTTATATGATCGTCAATTAGACTTTTTAAGAAAGTATTAATATTTAAACTAATAACACCTTATAGTGCGAATAATGAGCGTACTATAAGGTGTTTTTTCAGTAATCAAGAAAGAATTTATTTTTAAATAAACAGGTCTATATATTAATGTCTACTTAAAAATCAAAACCTAATTGTTCTACATTATTACTTTCTTGATTATCAGTTTTCACTGGTTTAGATTGTGACATTTGTTTTTTATCTTTTTCAAAATTAACATTTGAATCATTATAATATGTTTGCATTAATTCATCGAAATGTTCAATACTACTTAACTCATATAATGGATACACTTCATTATCATTAATTCTCTTTAAATTCCCTTGTATTTGTTCTGTGTTGTTTCGTTCTTCATTGCTTAACTTTGGAAATTTAGTATGGTCTAACATGCCCACTGGTTTATTTTGTTTTAGACCATGGTTCAAAGCATGATTTGTTCCACCTTTTATTCCTGTTTCAACTGCAATTACACCATTACTCATAGATGTTTGCCATTCATCTCTTGCTACTAAAAATTGGGGCACCAATTTTTGACCAAGTGGATAAGTACTTAACCAAGCACCACCAGCCTCTAATATTTCATCAGCTAAACGTCTATTTTCCTTAGGATAAACAGGTTGATCTAAACCATGTGCAAGAATGGCAACTGTTTTTCCAGTCATCTGCACACCTACTTGATGAGCGATTGCATCATGACCCTTTGCAAGGCCACTTACAACAGTGTATCCTCGCTCATAAAAATGTTTGCTAATACGTTCATTCATTTTTTTACCTAAAATTGTAGCGTTTCTTGTACCAATAATCGCTACAGTTTTTTCATTATTTAAAATAGACAAATTGCCTTTTACATATATAATCAGAGGGTATTTCTTTTGTTTTAATAAATTTTGGGGATAAAGTTTCTCACTAAAGTTAATGACTGAAATACCTTGCTCTTCTGAATTAATCATTTGTGCTTTAGCTTTCTCAACTGATGATAACCAAATCTCTTCATTAGTGATTTTGTCATTAATTAAATTCTGTATTTTTTTCCCCTCTAATTTAGATAAGTAGTTATAATCTAATATATCTTCATCAACATTTACTTCTTCTAAAACAGATTTAACTGTCGCATCGCCTACTCTTTTAAAGCTGCTTAATGCCAAAATAAAAATCGATATTTTATCCATTGTATTACCTCAATTACATATTATTTAGGGAGATTATTAGCAATAAATGATTTAAATTCATTTACTGTATCAAACACATAGTTAGCACCTAAATCATTATCAATAATTTGATCATTTCCCCAGTTAACTAATACACTTTCAATATTTGCATTGTTATAAGCTGATATATCATTTAATGCATTACCAATACCTATCACTCTATTTGTTTCTGTATTAAGCCCCATTTTTTTGATTGCTTCATCTATTAAATAACTGTCTGGTTTCATTCTAAAAAGCTTTTGTTCTTCATCTTCAACTATACAATCTTTAAATGATAATAAAAAGTTGGTATCTGAATTATCATTTGTGATATATAATTCATCTTTAAAATAATCTAACATTGTTTGAGCTGTTTTACCTCTATTACTGACAAAAGCAATTTTTAAATTTTTATTAGTTTGAACAATAGACATCAATTCTTTAATTTCATCAAACAATTTAATCTTCTTATCATTCAACATTTCAGTAACTAATCCTCTACTGTTTTGTTCTTTCATATCATAATTAAACAGTATACTATTATCAAAAATTGTTTGGTCTAAATCAAAAATGATACCATCTATTGATTGATTTTGCTTAGGTATATTTTTAGTTGTATTTAACATAATATAATTGTCATGTTTTATTGTACGGCCATAGCTATAAAAATAAATATTTTCTTTATCGATTCCAAGTGATTGGATTAATAATTTATAGATTGCTATAAATGAACTCCCAGAAGTCATAACATCATCTATAACTAGAATCGGGTAATTTTTATATTCTTTAGGTATTGTGTTAACACTTAGACTTTGTAATTGGTCTTGCCAATTTCTAGTTCCACTTTTTTCATGTGCAGTTTCTGTATTATTTACTTTTTGAATTAAATTATTCGCATTAATAAAACGCGCATCCTTATTACAAACATAGTCTACAACTTTATTTGTAATGCTTACTTTATCAATTTTAGAACTTGGTATTGATGCTAATAGAATCTTGCCTCCATAGTCACTATTTAATAAGTGAAGAATACATTTACTATAACCAGGAATATTACCAAATTCTTCTAAAAATTGATGGAACTTTTCTTTATCCTCACTGTTAATATACTTATCATTATCTACATATTTTAACCCTTTTATAAATCGATACTTCTTATATGTTTCATCATCATATGACAAATTATCACCGGTTACATAATCTACATAGTACATCACGGGATGCGGTAATTCTGGATTGATATATAAATTATTAGTGTTTAGGATTTCTCCAGTTTCTTGTTTAATTAACTGTTGTTCATTTAAAATCTCTTCTTCAATATCAATATGATTAAATTCGTATAAAAATGTCAGATACGTTCTAAGAACACTGCCAAATTTGAAGTCCTCAAACACAATTTCTGTCGGATGATTTTGTTTTTCATACTCCATAAACTTATTAAACAATTCGTTTTGGTTTTCACTATATTTAGGTCTTTTCCCTTTTACAATTTCAATTATAGTTTCAGTATCATCCTCTAATATAGATTGATATATATTCCTAAACAATTTACTAGAAGTGTACTGTAAAAAATTTTTATTATAATAGTTTTCTTTCATTTCACTATTTAAAAATTCACCAATGACACTTAGCGTATGAATATAATGATGAATTGTTTTTTCGCTAGCCTTGTTTTTACCAATTAACCATCCAGTAAATTCACTTTCTAAGTTTTTCATATGTATCATCCCACCCTAAATAATAACTAATATATTATTTAGATACCCTGAATTAATATTGCATAATACATCATTTTATATTTTATAATTCTTTTTTTATTAAATTATAAAAAACACCTTAAAAAATGTTCTTTAGTCACAAATTTGTAGGTGTTTTTTAGGAATAAAGACAGTATTTATTTTTGAAAATGGATTGGCGCGGGAATGTATTTAATACTTTGTGTTGATTAGGTTCGCTTGCTCTAGGCATAGTTTTGGAGTGAGATAGAATTCTTTTTAAATTCGTCGTCCCACTCCCAATCAGCTACTGTGGAACTAAGTTGTTTTGAGTAAGGAAAAGCGATGAATCGCTTGACCATCCTTTTACAAAGACTATATGGTCATGATTCATCGCTTTTGTTTTCATTTTTGTCTTAAGACGTATGCGATTCCTAGTAGCGTCTTGCCATCAATGCGACGTAGTTGTACTAGGAAAGATAAATTGGTCAGGCTATTCGGTATCGCCAAATATATATTTATATATGTCTTGTGATACTTGTTCGAAGTTATCGACATTGAGTGACAGATAGAATTTCAGTTTGGGTTCTGTGCCTGATGGTCTTAAGGCAATAAATCCTTCATTAAAGATAATTCGAATCACATTTGCTTGTGGTAATGATATTGTTTCTTCGGTATTATCTTCTTTATTTAGGCGTTTTAATGTCTCATAATCTTCTACTGCAACAACTTTTAAACCTGCTATGGTTTCAGGAATATTTTGTCTTAACTGATTCATTAATTCATTAATCTGTTGTTGTCCTTCTTTACCTTCAAAGACTTTAGACATCGGTTTATCACGATACTGGCCTACTTCTTTATGGATTTCTTTTAATGCATCGTGCAGTGTTTTGCCTTCATTTTTCAAAATAGAAGCATACTTAATAATCAATGGCACAATTTGAATGGCGTCTTTGTCTCGCACGAAATCATCGGCTAAATAGCCATAGCTTTCTTCATAAGCAAATAAAAATGATTCTGTGTCATCTAATTCACGAATGGCTTTAGCAATGTGTTTAAATCCGATTAAGACTTCCTTCACAGTGACCCCATGTTGTTGTGCAAGACGTTTACCTAACTCGCCACTTACGATAGATTGAATGACAACCGAATGATTCGGCACATTCGTGTATTCGAGCAGATATTTAATGAGTAATGCACCGATCTCACTGCCACCAAAGTAATATGTACGACCATTTGTATTTCGTTCTACAAAGCCCATTCGATCCACGTCAGGATCTGTTGCAATAATTAAATTAGCGTCGATATCATGAGCTTGTTGAATTGCTAAATCAAAGGCTTCGCGTTCTTCGGGATTCGCACTTTTCACGGAACTAAAATTCGGATCAAGTTCACATTGTGATTGAACTAGGCTTACATTCTTGAAATTGAGATGCTTTAAAACGTCTGGAATAATCGGCACACCAGTACCATGCAAACTCGTATAAACGAGCTTTAAATCAGATTGTGGAATATCGCCTATAAGATTTGTAATTTCATTTATGTAACTACCATAAACCGCTTTTGGTAAATCAATAGTGTTCTGCTCAACACGTTCTTGGTTTAATTTAATATTTAACTCAAGTGGATTACCTAAGTTATTGATATATTCAGCAACTTCTAATGACGTATCCTCATCTAATTGCGCGCCATCTGCACCATAAACTTTGATACCGTTATAATCTTTAGGGTTGTGGCTTGCTGTAATCATGATACCCGCAGATGTTTGCAAATATCGCACAGCATAAGATAGTTGTGGCGTTGTTTTATACCCATCTGCCAGATAAACTTTGATATCATTCGAAGTCAAAATTTGCGTAATAATATGCGCGAATTCTGAAGATAAATGACGGATATCATAGTGAATGACAATTGAAGGATTATCTTCTTTATCTTTTAAGTAATTAGCAATTCCTAAAGCCAAACGTTGTATGGTATAGCGATTTAAACGACCTGGACCCAGTCCAAACTGGCCACGAATACCTGCAGTACCAAATGCTAATTCAGTTTCAAATCCCTGTTCTTGAAACGTCGTGGTCTGGCTATCATAGAATGATGCTACAAGACTGTCATCTTTATATTTCATCCAATTGTCTTTCATCATATACTCCTTTCATACTTATGCGGATGTCTTATTATTCTATTACAGTATACTGGATATTCGAAAAAGTTTCATTGGATTAGAAAATAAGCATTACTTAGTAATCATTTATGCTGGACGAATTAAACTTGCAATAAGTTACTCATAGTGATATAATACATTCATAAATTAATTCCATTGGCAACACCAAACCCCTCACTAGGTCGATAGTGAGGGGTTTTATGGTGTGTTAGACGATGTCGCTTATTTCTTATTACGGTTGTCTAACCAATATTTAAAAGCCGTAATAGTACATCCTTTAATAACAGGACCAATGATGGTTAAAAAAATTAACTCCATTGGCATCACACCTCCTTCCGTCGAAATTACCGCCGGAAGAGCTAGCGACGCCTTGATTATAGCACCAAAGTGTAAAATCACTCTACGTTGCAAATTTTTATATATTAAATGCTACATTAATATTTAAATTAATAAATTCACGATTATTTATAGAAAACTGTTTTGTTTACTCTAAAATAATTTATATTTACTATCTTTCTGAGTTTTTATTACTTACTGAAATTGATAGCTTTCATGACCTTTCGCAAAGGCTTCGACGGTATAAATCATAGAACCACCTTCTGAGCCATTCTCAATGTCATTGGTACAAATGAGCAATTGGTTTGTTCCAGGAATAAATTGTGGATGTGTTGAACGTAACATTTTACCTTCATCACGCCCTGGCATTAAGATTTGACCAATAGGATAGCCACGTTTATTAAAGACTAAAACACGACCTTGTCCATACATCGCGACATATAAATTATCATCGCTATCAATACATACTGAATCTGGCCCTTCATGACCAGTAAAGTAATATGGAATCGTTGCACCAAATGGTGCAATTGTCACGCCATCGTCCTCTAATTGAATACGATGAAGTCGGTTTGTCGTCGTTTCCGTAACCCATAGTACTTTTTCATCCGTACTTAACGCTACACCATTCGCTACTGAAATGTTCTGAATGACTGGGGTCACTGTCTTGAAGTCAGGCGAAACGTAGTAGACGCCACCTTTAGGATTTGTAGAATACCCTCTGAAATCAGTGAAATAGAAACCACCTTTACTATCAAAGACCATGTCATCGATACAATATTCCGTGTTAAGTTCCGAAATAATCTCTTCAAATTGTTCACCGTGTTCATCTGTGGCGAAGATGCCACCTGTTGACTCAAAGTCACCTAAATAGCATGTAAATAATCGTCCATCTTTATGTATTTTGACTGCAGCTGGATTTTGTTTTGTTGATTGAAACGCTGTTGAAACTTCTTTTGTGTTTAGATCAACTTTAAAAATTTTACCGTCAAATACTTCACATAAGAACAAATTATGATCTCTATCAAAGATTAACCCTTCTAATTGAAGTCCTTCATCTGAAATTTTCAGCCAAGGTTCTGCAGTTACCGTTTGTAATTCATTTTCAGAAATAATGGGCACTGCACTTTTAGATACTCCTGTATATGTTAATTTTGGTAATGATTGATTTGTCATAATTAACAATTCCTCCCTTTTCGAAAAGTATAGTCTTATCTCATTATAATCCTTTAATACACTTACTACTTATCGTACTACATGTAATCGCTTTCAAAAAGTAAAATTACTTATAGCATAGGTTTGTTGCCCTATTTTATAGACCGAAATATTGAAAGTTATTGTAAATTTGGTAAAATAATATAATGTTGATTTTTATAAAAAGAGAAACGAACTAATATTTATATGATACGGTTTGCCCTTACGATATATTACAATTTTTAGAGGAGAATTAGAAAATGGATTATAGAGTGTTATTATATTACAAATATACAACAATTGATGACCCCGAAACATTTGCAGCTGAGCATTTAGAATTCTGTAAAGCGAACAACTTAAAAGGTAGAATTCTAGTTTCTACAGAAGGTATCAATGGCACATTGTCTGGTACGAAAGAAGATACAGATAAATATATTGAACATATGCATGCAGATGAACGTTTCGCAGATATGACGTTCAAAATTGATGAAGCTGAAGGCCATGCTTTCAAAAAAATGCACGTACGTCCTAGAAATGAAATCGTTGCTTTAGGCTTAGAAGATGATGTTGATCCACGTGTCACAACTGGTAAATATTACTCTCCTAGTGAATTTAAAGAAGCATTAGAAGATGAAGATACTGTTATCTTAGATGCACGAAATGACTACGAATTTGATCTCGGTCACTTCCGCGGTGCCATTCGTCCAGATATTACACGTTTCAGAGACTTACCAGACTGGATTCGTGAGAACAAAGACCAATTAGACGGTAAAAACATTGTGACATATTGTACTGGTGGTATTCGTTGCGAAAAATTCTCTGGTTGGTTAGTTAAAGAAGGCTTTGAGAATGTAGGACAGCTACACGGTGGTATTGCAACTTACGGTAAAGACCCTGAAACAAAAGGTCAATATTGGGACGGTAAAATGTACGTCTTTGATGAACGTATTAGCGTTGATGTTAACCAAGTTGAGAAAACAGTAATCGGTAAAGAACACTTTGACGGTACACCTTGCGAACGTTATATTAACTGCTCAAACCCTGAATGTAACAAGCAAATTCTTGTTTCAGAGGAAAATGAAGACAAATATCTTGGTGCTTGTTCTTATGACTGTGCCAAACATGAACGTAACCGTTATGTAGCTAAAAACAACATTAGCGATGAAGAATGGAATCGTCGTTTAGAAAACTTTAAAGACGTACCAGAACACGCACATGCTTAATATATGAATCAAATCCCTTATGAGTTTTAATTAGCTCATAAGGGATATTTTTATGCCTAACTAATGCTATAATAGTGTAAAATTACGATAATCATTGGGAGGTGTAGCCATATGAAAAAACATAGTAAAGATTACTTCTATCTATTTTATAGTCAGTTATTTGCTAACACTGGTGATGTTTTAACGATTGTCGGCCTTATTGCTATTGTTTTTAATATGACATCTAAAACGACTGCTGCCTCAATGATTCCCATTATCTTTACATCTGGCATTTTTGTGAGTAGTTTTATTTCCAATTATATTTATCAATATTTTACGCAAAAGCAAGTCTTATCTATATTTCAAGGTCTTAAATTAGTAAGTTTAGCAAGTATCGCTGGTTTATTAATATTTGGCATATCACCCTTCTTTATTTTTGTTTTACTCTTTTTTAATGCTATGTTTGATGGGTTCACAAACCCAATTAAGAATTCAATGATTCCTTTTATTGAGCACAAAGAAGCAATCACATCAGCAAATGCTTTAATGAATATGATGAGTAGCATTATTCAACTGTCTACTTGGGCATTGGGCGGTATTTTAATGAGTCTTATCGGTGCAAAATACTTATTTTTATTTGCGCTAGTACTTGAAATGATAAGTTATTTTTTTATTTTACGCCTTTCAGAACGTCATATTTATAAAAGAGAAAAGGAGAATATTTTTAGTAGTTTTAAAACAGTAGTTCATGATAATTATCGTGATAAACTGAGTTTATTTTTAAACATTTCTACAATTTTTGAATCTTTCGCGACGACCATTTGGATCGCAGCGTTCATTTTAACTTATACAAGAACCTATTTACACGTCCCTGATTATTGGTTTGGACTGATTAATGCCCTTTTCTTTACTGGGACAATAATTGCAGGCCTTTGGATTAATTATAAGGACCGCTTCTTCACCCAAATGAACTATTCAATTATTATTTACGTTCCGTTACTTTTAGCATTCATTAATTTAAGTTTTATTCTCCATCATTCAATAATGGTTGCCCTACTATTTTCATTGTTTATGGGCATTTTCGAAGATATGCGTTATATTTCTTTCAATTCGATGGTTCAACGTTATACGCCTAAAGAGATTCTTACTTCTACCTACATACTAAACAATTTATTCAATAGTATTTTCTTCGCTATTGGAACTTTTGTTATATCAGTGATTGTTGACTATTATGGTATTATTTGGGCCTATATTATTTGTTTTAGTATGTATGTATTAACTTTTATATTAGGACTTTTTTTCCGAAAAACTTTAAAAATTGAAATGGATAAATAGAAACTTTATAATTGATAATAATTCTCATTTTAAACAATGGAGGTTTCTACATATGTGTACGGGTTTTACGTTTCAAGCTAAAAATGGCGACATTATTTTAGGTCGCACTATGGATTACGATTATCCACTAACTGGTCATCCTGCTGTGCAACCACGTCATTTCTATTGGGAATCACGTGTAGATTATAAAAGCACAACAAAGTATGGCTTTACCGGTGCTGGGTCTGATATGGAAGGGTTTATTTTCGGTGATGGTGTAAATGAGCACGGACTCGCAATTTCTAATCAATATGACCGAGGTTATGCGTCATATTCTAATGAAATACGCGATGGCTATATCAATATTTCACAAACTGAAGTATTAACATGGGTTCTTGGATATAATCAATCGATTGCTGAACTTATTGAACAGTCTAATCAAGTCAATGTCGTTGCGCATACTTTAAACGATATCAATGAAGCGCCACCATTACATTATCACGTGTCTGATGCCACAGGTCGTACTGCAGAAATTACGTTTGTCGAAGGACGCATTGTTGTCCATGACAATCCTGTTGGCGTGCTTACCAATAGTCCAGATTTAAATTGGCATTATGAGAACTTGAAGAATTTTGCGAATATAACGCCATACAAACCGCAATATAAGCGATTTGAGAATTTATATATAGGAAATGAAAGTGGCACATCTGGCCTGCCAGGTGGATATACATCAGCAGAACGTTATGTAAGAGCAGCATATCTCGTAAGTAATATGTTACCTGACGATGGCGATGATGCGGTACTTGATGCTTTTAGAATTCTAGATAGTGTTAGCATTCCTAAAGGTGCTGTTCGCCCTTCTGAAAATGAATTCCACTATACGCTGTACCAAACTGTATTTAACTTATCAACGCGTACGTTGTATGTGAAGTATTACAATTCTAATCGTATCGCTGAGTTACAATTAACAGAGGATTTACTAAACAGCAACGATTTAGTTATTTTTGATCCTATACCTCAAGGATTGTCTACCGATAAAGTTAATTAATTTACCATAAATAAACAAGCGTGGCTGATTGAACAGTCACGCTTGTACTTTATATTATACTCTCCAGTGTCAATACTCGATTTATCTATACACTAATCCACCGTCTGTTAGGATAGCTTGTCCTGTAATATAGTCAGAATCCGGCGATGCTAAGAATGCTACTAAAGCAGCTACATCTTTTGGTTCTTGGTAGCGTCCTAATTTGATTGCTGATGAGAATTGCTCAAATGCATCGCCTGGTTTCAAATTGTCATCTAATTCAACCATGGCTGCATCGATACGATCCCACATTTCAGTTTTAGCTACGCCCGGACAGTATGCATTCACTGTAATACCTTTTTCAGCTAATTCTTTAGCTGCTGTTTGTGTGAATGAACGTACTGAATATTTTGTAGCACAATATGTACCTAACACTTCATAAGATTCGTGTCCGGCGATACTACATGCGTTAATAATTTTACCTTTACTATTTTGCTTAATAAATTGTTTCGCTGCTGCTTGAATGCCGAAAAGCGTTCCATAAACGTTAATATGGAATAATTTATCTAATTCGTCTTCAGTAATTTCTAAAATTGAAGATACAGCATCTACGCCAGCATTGTTTACAAAGACATCAATTTGACCAAATTCTGCAACTGCAAATTGAACTAATTCCTCTTGTTCTTTCTTTTTAGAAACGTCACTATGGAAAGCTACAACATTAAAACCTTTGTCTTTAAATTCTTCTTCGGTTTTTAATAATGTATCTTGGTTAATATCTTGAAGCACAATATTAAACCCTTCATTTGCTAAACGTTCTGCAATTCCTTTACCTAATCCCGCGGCTGACCCTGTAATAACTGCTGTTTTTGCCATAATACATTCCTCCTTTAATTTATAAGTAAATTTTATCATATAAGTATAATAATACATTAATAAATACTTATGTTCATAAAATTCTCATAAAATATTTTATGATTTTATACAATTTTTCATTAATATGAGCACATATTAAAATATTAATCTTTTTATTTTATATCCTCTTCTATATAGAAAATAGTTGTGCTAATATTAAGAAAATTATAACTTTTTATTTTTTATTATAGTTAATACATCAAAGGAGTGTTCATATGGAATGGATTAAATTAATTGGTATTTTAATTATCATTATTGGGTTTATCTTAAAATTTGATACAATAGCGATTATTTTAATTGCTGCTGTTGTAACTGGTTTAGTTGCTGGTATGGATATCGTTGAAGTACTTTCTACACTTGGAAAAGCCTTTGTGGATCAACGTCTTGTAACTTTATTTATGCTTACACTTCCTATGGTTGGTTTAATTGAACGTTTTGGTTTGAAGCAACAAGCTTCTAAACTAATTAGTAACGTTAAGAAAATAACAACCGGTCGCCTTCTTACTTTATATTTAATTATTCGAGAAATCGCTGGCGTGGCTTCAATACGTATCGGTGGTCATCCTCAATTTGTTAGACCTTTAATCAATCCAATGGTTCAAGGTGCTCTTCGAACACGTTATAATCTCTCAGATAAAGATATTGATGAAAAAGATATTGAGAAGTTAAAAGCCGAAGCATCAGCTATGGAAAACTATGGTAATTTCTTCGGTCAAAACTTATTTGTTGGTGCTGCGGGTGTCTTGTTAATGGTCGGGACTTTCCAATCTCTAGACATCAAAGTGAATGCAATGAGTTTAGTGCTCGCTTCAATTCCTATTGCTATCATCACACTTATCTTAGTTTGGATTAAAAATATTTTACTCGATCGTTACTTCAATAAAAAATATGGACACAACGAGGTGAAAAATCATGAGTGAAACAACTTTAAACCATATTTTAGAAATATTTTACATACTTATTGGACTACAATTTCTATATACTGCTTATCGTGCTTTACGTTCACAAGATAAAACTAAAAGCATAGGTACATCAGCATTTTGGACAATTTTAGCTATTTTATTCATAGGCGGGCCATATATCCCTAACGCAATAAATGGGTTACTTGTTTTAGCTATGGGTGTTTTAACTCTTTTCAGACAAGTTAAAATTAAAAATATTATTGATGTCAATGACAAAGAAGTTGAAAAAGGTTCTGCTAAATATGGCAATAAGCTTTTTATTCCAGCAATTGTCTTAGCTGTCGTAGCAGTAGTTGTTTCAAATTGGACACCACTTGGCGGTGCAATTGGTTTAGGTATTTCATCTGTTGTAGGTTTAATTGCAGCACTCATTATTATAAAACCAAAATTATCTTATACATTGTATGATAGTGACCGTTTAACGCAACAAGTTGGAACGACAGGTATATTACCACAATTCTTAGCAGCACTTGGCGTACTTTTTACTGCTAGTGGTGTAGGTCAAGTCATTTCAAAAGGTATATCTTCATTTTTACCTGAAGGTAACCATTTAATAGGTGCAATTGCATATATATTAGGTATGGTTCTTTTCACAATGCTTATGGGTAATGCTTTCGCTGCATTTACTGTTATTACAGCAAGTATTGGTATTCCTTTTGTCATAGCACAGGGTGGAGATCCAATCATAGCAGGCGCACTTGCCATGACTGGTGGTTTCTGCGGAACGTTGTTAACGCCTATGGCAGCCAATTTCAACACACTACCTGTCGCACTACTTGAGATGAAACAAGAATTTGGTGTAATTAAAGCACAGGCGCCTATTGCATTAGCACTTATAGTAATTCACATATCTCTAATGTATTTCTGGGCATTTTAAACAATTCAAAGGAGGAAATGAATGATGAAGATTTTAGTTACAGCATTTGATCCATTTGGTGGGGAAAAGATTAATCCTGCATTAGAGGCAGTAAAGCAATTGGAGGATACGATTGGCAATCATACAATTACAAAGTTAGAAATTCCAACTGTTTTTCACGAATCAAAAAACGTCATCGATAAGGAACTGTCTAACGGCAATTACGATGCCGTACTAGCGATTGGTCAAGCTGGTGGCCGTTATGACCTTACTCCTGAACGTGTGGGTATCAACATAGATGATGCACGTATTCCAGATAATAAAGGCAATCAGCCTATCGATGTTGCCATTCAAGATGATGGTGCACCTGCTTACTTTTCAAACTTACCAGTGAAGAAAATGACTGAAGCTATCAAACAAGCTGGCGTACCAGCAAGTCTTTCAAACACTGCAGGTACTTTCGTATGCAATCACATCTTATATCAATTAGGATATCTCGCAGACAAATCTTACCCTGGACTATTATTTGGCTTTATTCATGTCCCATTTATACCAGAACAAGTGACTGATAAACCTGAGAAACCATCAATGTCTATCGATACTATCACGCAAGGTTTAACTGCTGCCATTAAAGCTATTTCAAGAGAACAAGACGTTAAAGTAGCATTAGGTGAAACACACTAAAGAATTTTATCACACTCACTTTTCATAAGTGACCGCTTCATTTCAAATCACTATCAACCCTAAACATATTATCTAAAGCAGAACGATGAATTCATTTCTACAAATAATGGATTACTGTTCTGCTTTTTTTGATTGCACAATCAATCTCTTTACGTCGAATGCAACCTTATTTGTTAGGGATTTATCATTTAAATGTGTATCTCAAGGGTGTATCATATAATAATGTCTATTACTAAAATATTATATTTTACACGTGAACTTAAATATAAAAATACATATTACAATCGAAAGAAGGTAAGACTTTGAAGAAGCGCATGGTATGTTCACTTTCTATGTGTGCGATGCTCATATTAAGTGGCTGTGCTCAACATCAACATGAAGATCATTCGCATAAAGAGGTTAAAGTCTCACTACCCCGTGAATTTAATCCGAACAAGCTGGATGCACAAGCATTTGATGCACCTATGCCTGTGTATAGTGCGGTCTATCAATCACTTGTGACGTATGGTAAAGGTGGCAAAATCGAGCCAGGTCTTGCGACATCATGGGAATCATCTGATGATGGTAAAGACTACACGTTTCATCTAAAGCGCCATGTGAAATTTAATGATGGCTCTCATTTTGACGCGTCGGCGGTTAAATTTTCAATAGAGAGGGCGAAGGCGACGGATAAGACGGATCCTATGGAAACGCTAGATAAGCTACAGTCGGTAAATATTAAAGATAAATATACTGTTGAAATCAAATTAAAAGAACCATCTAACCAAGTATTACCTGAGTTAACTCAAATTAGACCGCTTCGGATTATGAGTCCACATGCCGTTAAAGATGGCAAAACGACTGGCAAATTTGAGAAAGCTATAGGCACAGGACCTTTCAAAGTGGCTGATTCAACTAATGAGACAGTGTCATTTAAACCGAACAAGTATTATCATAATGGTCACCCTTTGAATTATCATTTAACATTCCAGACGATTGAAGATAGTGACTCTCGTCATCTCGCAATTGAAAGTAACTCCATAGATATTACTGGTGGTTCCTTAGGACAAATGACACCTCAACAAGTGAAAGAGTCTCATCGTAATAACCATTTAACTGTGCATGAATGGCCAAGCACTGAAACACAGTTCATGGTCTTCAATCCTAAGAATAAAGTGTTACAAGATAAGACGATGCGTGAAGCAATCAGTAAAGCCATTAACACGGATGACCTTTCACATAAGAAGAAACTTAAAGGCCTATTCCAGAGTGGTGTTCAGTATGTTAATGCTGATAATCAACCGAAACATCAGTATGCACCTTCGGAAGCTAAGAAATTAATTCATTCATTAGGTTATAAGATGAATTCAAATGGCTATTTTGAAAAGGACGGCAAGGTACTCTCACTAAGTCTCGCACTTCAAACAGAAGAATTTCCTGAGTGGAAAACAAAAGCAGAAATTATGCAACAAACACTGAAAAAAGTTGGAATTAAACTGAACATTAATATCTTAGATTCACAAACATACTATGAAACTTTAACGGTGCGTAAAGACTTTGATTTAGCATATTATCGTACCTATACAAATGCCTTAATGCCTTATAATTTCTTGAATGCGCGTTTTAAACAAGACGGTAAGCAACCTGGTGCTTTCGCCAATGACTCGAAATTAACATCAATGATTCAACAATTCCCAACGAAGATTACTCAGGATGAACGTCAACAAGCGTTCAATAAACTATCTAACTATATTGAGAACCAATACTTAGAAGTGCCAATTTCTTATCCTAATGAAACATTCGTTACGAGTCCTAAAATTAAGCATTTCCAATTCTCAGGACAAACGGATGCACCTATAAACTTTGATAAATTGAAGGTATCGAATCATGATTAATATCGCTAAACATTTCATTAAATTAATCATATATTTAGTTGTTATTTCATTTATTTTGTTTGTTCTTTTAGAAAATACAACCGGCAACCCAGCTGTCCAATATTTACAAGAACATGGTGTCTCACAAATTACACCAGAGCGAATTAAAATGGCGCAAGACAAGTTAGGTCTTAGCCAAGCAATGCCGATTCGTTATGTACAATGGCTTGGTAATGCCTTTACAGGTGACCTTGGAACAAGCTTTAGTAATGGTGAACCTGTGATCGATCGCATTGCACTTGCGATTGTGCCAACACTTAAATTAATTTTAGGTTCAGCCATTATCCTATTCCCATTGGGGTATATCATCGGTTATCTATGTGGCAATCATCCACGTAAAACATGGTCATTCGTTATCACCCGTGTTTCACAAATCATTACATCGTTACCTGAGTATTGGTTAGCTATTATTTTCATTTATTATTTCGGCGTTAAGTGGCATATATTCCCGTTTGTAGGTAGTAATAGCTGGGCGTACTTTGTGCTGCCGATAACCATTTTGGTGCTCGTTGAAGGTAGTCATATGATTTTGTTAAGTAGTCATCTTTTCGAAAATACGTTACACAGTCAACCATATCAATTAGCACAACTACGTCATTTCAAATTAAAAGATCGCATCTATGTCCAAGTGAAAGAAATTCTAGCACCACTGTTAACTATTACCATTAACAATTTCATTCATTTGTTTAGCCGCGTGATTATCTTAGAAGTCATATTTAGTATTTCTGGACTAGGCAAGCTATTAATTAATGGCATAAATTTACGAGATTATCCTTTAACTCAAGGTATTCTCATGATTATTATTGTAATGATTATGGTACTTAATTTCTTCGGCGATATTTTACTTGAGAAAAGCGACCCACGTCTGAGAATGTCGAAATCGTTAGGAGGCCGTATAACATATGAAGATTAAATATTGGATATGGCCGATTATCGTTCTCGTTTTAGCAATATTTGCTTATCTGTTATATGACAAAGCAAATACGATTCATCAATCAGAAGCGTTATTACCACCTAGTCTTCATCACCTTTTAGGTACGGATGATTTAGGTCGTGATTTCCTAACGCGCCTGTTTGTAGGTAGCATGGTAACACTTGGATTAACGACGCTTATTTTAATTGGTACTGTGATACTTGGATTGATTTTAGGATTAATGTCTGCCCTTATCGGACGTTGGTTCGATTCCATTATGATGGCGTTTGCTGATATGTTAATTGCTTTACCTTCAATCATTATCGCCTTAGTGATACTTGGTTTCGTCAATAATTCAATTATTGGTTTATGCCTAGCCTTAATCATCGGTTGGTTAGGACGCTATCTACGTTACTTTAGAAATCTCGCACGCGATGCTAAGACGCAGCCTTTTGTGAAATACGCAGCTTTAAGTGGGTTATCTAAGTCACAGACAACACTCTTTCATATCGTGCCTCACCTCCTCAGTAACGTGATGGCATTAATAACTGCAGATTTCGGTAAATTGATGCTTAGCATTTCCGGATTAGCCTTTATTGGGTTAGGCGTTAAACCACCCTTACCAGAATTAGGCGCCATTCTCTATGATGGTAAGAGTTATTTCTATTCAGCACCTTGGTTATTCTTCTTCCCAGGGATTCTATTAGGAGGTTTCGCACTCATATGTCAAATACTCAACCGTCGCTACATTCGTTAGATTCTGTTTTACATTTGGAAAATGTCTCTGCCCATGATGGCGCTATGTCTTTACTCAATCAAATTAATTTAAATGTGCTAGAGGGAAGTTTTCATTGTTTAGTAGGAGAAAGTGGCAGTGGTAAATCCCTACTTTCAAGAGTGGCGTTAGGCATGGCAAATACGCAATTATCTATCACAGGTCAAATAGACATAAACTTGGATGACACAGATGCAATGTTTCAAGATACGAGTAGTAATTTCTTTCAAAATGTACGTATTAGTAAACACTTTGATGCATTATTCGATTCACTAAATTCTAAATTGTCTCGTACAGAACAACATGAATTTGTGAAGCGACAATTTACGCATCTTGGCTTAGATCATCCACAAGAATTATTAACCTATTATCCATTTCAGTTAAGTGGTGGTATGGCGCAACGTATCGCTTTAGTTATGTCCATTGTTCGCGAAGCACGATTCTTAATTGCTGATGAACCAACTAGCGCGTTAGACTATGATAATCGCAATAATCTGATGTGGCTCCTAAACCATGTTGTGAAACAACATGATATGACAATTTTATTTATTACACATGATTTAAGTTTAGTTAAGGATTACGCTACACATATTAGTGTGATGCATGAAGGTCATATCATTGAAAGCGGACATGCTAAAGACATTTTAGAATCCCCTCAACATCCCTATACTCAACAACTGATTGAACTTGCGAATAGGAGAAATCACTATGTTACGGATTAACCAACTCAGTAAATCATTTCAGATAAACAAATCTTTAAACATTTTGATTTAGAGATGAATACGCATGAGCATTTAATTATTAGTGGTGTTAGTGGGAGCGGTAAGTCTACCCTCGCTCAAATTATTGCAGGGTTAGATGATGATTATCAAGGTGTCGTGAGTTACAAAGATTTAACACTTGGCCAAGTATCTCGCCATGACTGGGTTAAACATATTCAATATGTACCTCAATATAACACGAATACATTGGATCCTAAAAAAACGGTGTCGTGGATCTTAAAACAACCTTTAAAAACACTTATATTCCTAAAATCCAACATGAAGACAGGTAACGGAAGTAATGAAACAATGCAAACTCGATCAAAGTTTATTACCTAAAAAAAGTGAGCACCCTAAGTGGTGGTCAATTCCAACGATTGTGGAATTGCGAAAGCATTATTAGTTGAACCCGATATATTAATTCTAGATGAGGCGACAACCAATCTTGATGTCATTACGAAGAGACAATCATTCAAATGTTTGCAAGAATTCAATAAGTTACAGCTAATCGTAATCACGCATGATCCTTATTTATTAAACAGCCTTCCTGGCATAGTGGACCGATAATACCAACAACGCTTAATTGCAAAATAAACGGTTTTCCTTTTAACATGTCATTAAGTTCTTGTTGGTTTTCTGTTATTGAAATAGGTTGACTCAGCACAAAATAAATTAATTGGCATACTATGACACCAACGACGATATAAATCAATTGTCGCTGGGAAAGTTTATTAAAACGAAATAGTTTGATCTTTAGCCATTTACTTATTAAAAATGCAATTATCAGTATAGCAATACCTATTAAACCGCTAGATAGACTGTAAAGTATATCGCCAGACACTACATAGCTAATACTCACTAAAATGATAAGCAGAATGGTTTGTAACAGTAATTTCCAATAAGGTTTATGTGAAAGTTCAAATGATTCGTATTGCGTCTGTTGATTCACTTTTTATCTCTCCTCTACCAAAAATAATTTTGGAATGTAGCAAATATATTACCAAGCATGTGCATAATCATAGATACTTCGAGTCGACCCGTTCTCAAGTATGCAATAACGAAAATTAAACCTGAAAAACCATAAATGAACCATTCACCTATGTTACTTGGCCCATGGGCACCAGCGAATAAGATAACGGACACGATTCCGCCGATTATAGGTGCACCTCTGAATATGCCTTTAATCAACAACCCTCTAAAGATTATCTCTTCCAAAATAGGGCCTAAAATACCTATCGCAATCAATTGTAAATAAAGTGGCACATTTTGATAACTTTGTTCTAATTCTTTTTCATTTCCTGTAATAGGCATAAATTCGAAATAAATATAATCTGCTCCATTAGCAAGAATGAATCCAATGATAATAAATAGCCATTGTTTTTTCGTTATTTGCGTCAATTGAAATAGATGTAATTTACTCATTTTCAAAATTAAAAGCGCAATGATGACGGCTATAATGGCAATCCAAAAGTATCTCGGCTTCTCTACTAAATAGATAACCATCGATTCAGCCATAAAGAGTATTAGAATTAAGAAAATGGATTGTAATAGCAACTTCCAATAGGGTTTCTGTGAAATTTGGAAATGTTTATGTTTTTGATTCGACATGTTATCAGACATGATTAGCCTCCTCATATCATAAATATATTTGTTAAATATTCGATAAAATAGGTTATTTTCAAAATTGCTCTATTAAGAATGTCAAATATATGTTACATTCACTTTAGGGTTATTCATTTTCAAATTTAATTAATTCTGAATAAAGGTGGGTTTATTATGACTGATTATGAAAATCTGAATACAAATGCTTCATCATCACAGCATTCACATGAACACCCTGCAATACATACTGATGAACGCCATCCTACCGGGAATAAAGTAGTAAATGCTTTAATCTTTATCGGTTGGATGCTTCTCATTCAAATTCCTTTAGTCACTATCATGTTTATTTATTCTTTTTCTGTAAAAATGGATGGCATGTCGGCGACGCTTGCCTCAATTGTCTACCTATTATTAGCTGCCATCGTGGTATGGCTTGTTAGACGGTATTACAAACGTCATAGCTATGAAACACCTAAAAAGTTTAAAGGCAAAGATATCGCAGTCAATATTGGTTGGGCAGCTTTACTACGCGTAATTGTCATCGGCATGTCTTATTTAATGTTGTTTGCGACAGGCTCAATGCAAACACAGAACGATAAATTATTACTTGGTGACATGAATGCTGCTAAACCTACGCCAGATCAATTAGGTCAAGTCTTTCCATTAATCATATTCGTACTTACCATTACATTCATAACTCCCTATTTAGAGGAACTGGTTTATCGTGGCATTTTTAAAGAAAGACTTTTCAAACGCACACGTTTCTGGTTACCGTTTATCTTGTCATCTTTAATCTTTGCTTCTCAACATGGCATTTCAAACTGGGTTGCCATTATTATGTATACATTGATGGGAATGATCTTCTACCTTGCTTACCATCGTCGAGGTAACGTAAGAGATAGCATGATGGTTCACATGATTCATAACGGTGTCAGTGGTATTATGATTTTATATGGTTATTTCATGGTATTTTTTAGTTAATGATTGAACTAACCTTCTATTTATAACTTAACAAATTTCGATTCAATTTAATCTTAAATGTTTCTTAATTTAGAAATGAATACATTACTATAAAGATAAAAGCAGGACTTCATTCCGTCGAAGTCCTGCTTATTTTTATTTATCAAATGCAATGGTCTTTATATTTTTCTCTTTCAAGAATTTCTCAATTTTAGCTTGTTCTCGACCATTTGCAATCGCCTTGTCTTTATTGACATCAAGAATATCTTTTAATGATGCATCTTCATCTAAATTTAACGCACGTTGATTTGTTTGATATGTTGCTATCATATAATTACTTATCTTTTTAGTGTATTGTTCATATTCTTTGTTAGGCATTTGATTATTTTTTATGTAATTGGCAAAGTTTTTTAAATTTCGTTCTTGTAAGTCAACAATATGATTGAATTTTTGTTCTTTCTTTTTAGATAACTTTTCGTCAGAGTCTAACTTGTCCTCGTATGGCTCTCTAGCATCTGTTAATTTTCTATCGGTATCTAAATAGGTTTTAATATCTTTTTTAATCGTACTTTCAGAAATTTTCTGATCTTTAGTTGTTTTATCAAAAATATGTTTTGGTATTTTGTGATTATGATTAGCACTATTGTGTGACTGCTTATTATCTGAAGATGTGTCTTTAGAATTTTTCTCGTCTGATGATGACGAACATCCTACTAATGAAAGGGTTAATACTAATGTTGAAATGAATAATATAAACTTTTTCATATCAAATCTCCTTTTTTATTTATCAGTATTAAATATATTCACAGTCAGAGTATATCGTACAAAATTATATAAATAAACAGAATTGAAAACTTAAATGGTATAACTATAATTAGTATGCTCTTGACGTTGACTAAAAAATATGAACGTTCGATATAAATAACTAAAAGCCTGGGATATAAATTATATATTAATGTTATTTTGCAAATCCGCAGTAGCTAACTGAACTGAGAAGGCGCTTAAATCAAGCTTTTCTCAGTTCTAGTTATCCTTGCGGGGGTGGGAAGACGAATTTAAAAAGAATTCTGTCCCACTCCCTTTGATTATGCTTGCTTTCGCTTAATTGTTAGTAAAATTAAAATCATGCATACATATCCAGCGATGGATATCACTGATGCTTCATAACCAAATTGATTGCCTGTTATAGCTATGTTCTTAGTATGTACGACATACTGCCATATGCTATACTTGCTTTCCTTTTCAGTGATGAATAAAATTTGGGATAAATTCCAGCAAAAATGTAACGTAATGCTTGCCCAAATCGTATTGAATTTATAAGTCGCTAAACCAAACATGATGCCTACTAACGAACCGCTAATTAATAATAAGAAGAAACTAGTTACATTTAGTCCACCGTTTAATAAATGAATGGCACCAAAAAATATTGCCGTGGAAATAATAGCAACTTTGATATTGGTCTTCTTCTCAACATAGCCCATCAACAAACCTCTGCATACCATTTCTTCAACGATTGCGCCACCAATGGCTGTTACAAAGATAGACCAGAAAAACGTGTGCAATGTATCATTCAAAGTACTAAAATGATGTACGATGAAATCACCTGGTACAAAGATGAAATATACCGCATAAACTGCCACTGGTAAACCTATACCTAATACCACATAGATGACATTAAATTTAGGTTTCGTGATGCGATACGCTTTCAAATTATCTTTAAACACACGCGTTATGAATAATCGAACAACGAGAAATGAAAAGATGACATATAATACCCCTTGTAAAATAGCGTCTATACCTAGAAATGGAATTAAGTCACTAAAGATGGATGCAATGCCTTGCGTAATGCTCATGATTAGTAGTGCTAGAATGAACATACCTATGATTTTTAATAATTTCATGGTTATACCTCTATTTGTTTTATCTTTCATTTTTATCTTAGCATAACTCTAGAGGCATAAAATACGAGTCGAACAAAAAGTTGTGTCCAACTCGCATACAAAATATTATTTTTTCTCTACTACTTTAGAAATATATGTTGATGGTTTATCTTTATCGAAGATTGTTAATCCGGTAATATCTTTCGCATTTTTAGCTGGTACAACCAGACTTACTAAGTAGCCGAAGACGAAGGCCACGACGAAAGAAATAATTGATACATAGAATGGAGAGTTACCTCCACCGACGCCATTCAATACATAAGCTATGATTACACCTGCTACTAATCCTACTAAGACACCAAATGTATTCGCTCGTTTTGTAAAAATACCTACGGCAAAGATACCAGCCAGCGGTACACCAAATAATCCAGTGATTAATAAGAATAAATCCCATAAATTATTTGAATCTGCGGCGATAAGATACATTGAAATACCATAACTCAATAAACCGGCCACGATAATGACTAATCGTGCAAAGTTAACTTCTGCTTTATCTGCACCTTTTCCAAAGAAACGGTGTTTAATATCTTCCGAAATACAAGCAGAGATAGAGTTCAAGCTTGATGAAATCGTTGATTGTGCAGCTGCGAAAATAGCTGCTATCAGTAATCCACCTACAAATGGTGGCATTTCAGTTAAGATGAAATATGGAACGATAGATGATGTATTAAAGCCTTTAGGTAAGACTTGTTCATGTTGATAGAATGAATACATCATTGTTCCCATTCCGTAGAAGATTGGTGCAGAAATCAATGCTAATACACCATTTGTCCATAATGATTTCTTCGTTTCATCCATTGAATCGGATGCTTGATAACGTTGAACAACATCTTGACTCGCCGTATATTGGTGTAAGTTGTTAAAGATATTTCCAAGGAAAATAATTGGAATCGCAGCCGCTGCTGAATTCAATTTCCAATTATCCGCACTAATAAACTTTTTATTCGCTATCGCATCACTGACGATTGTGCCGAAACCACCTTTGATTTCAAATGCACCAATGATGATAATCATTAACGCCCCACCTAATAAAATGACACCTTGGATAAAGTCGCTCCATACAACACCCTCGAATCCACCTAAAAACGTATAAAGAATACATAAAATACCGACTAAACTAGCTACAATATATGGATTCATATCGGATACAGCTGTAATGGCTAATGTTGGCAAATAAATTACTATGGCGATGCGTCCTAAATGGAAAATAACAAATAATAAAGAACCGATGACACGGATACTTGGTCCGAATCGTGCTTCTAAATATTCGTACGCCGATGTTACACGTAACTTTTTAAAGAATGGTACATAGAACGCGATTAAAATTGGAATAATAGCAACTATGGCAATATTTCCTGCGATGTACGCCCAGTCTGTTAAAAAGGCTTTTTCCGGTGTAGACATAAAGGTAATGGCACTTAATGTTGTCGCATAAATTGAGAAACCAATTGCCCATGAAGGCAAGCGACCACTCGCTGTAAAGAAACTATCCGTATCTTTACTTGCTCTTTTCGTAAAGTAAGCTCCAATTAATAACATAATAACAAGATAACCAATCACGGCTACCCAGTTCCATGCCCCAAAACCGATTTGATGCATAATCAACACCCCTTGTATTTCATATTCTGTTGTCTAAGTGCACTGTGTTCGTTTATAAATCGTATGTTTTTATGAGATTATCTAATGCTTCACGATGTTTTTCATCAAACGGTTGGAATGGACGTTTAGGTAGACCGCCATCGATACCACGAGACTTCAATATTTCTTTCAAAGTAGGATAAATCCCCATACTTAATACCGTTTCAATAATGTCATTTGTATCGTGTTGTATTTGATATGCTTCGTCAATTTTGCCTTCACGTGCTAAATCAAAGATTTGACGTGCACGACGACCATTGACATTGTATGTTGAACCAATCGCCCCATCGACAACTGAGATTGTGGCTTGTACTAACATTTCATCAAATCCAGATAATATTAATTTGTTAGGGAATGCTTTACGAATTCGTTCTAGTAAGAAGAAATTAGGTGCCGTGTATTTCACACCAACCACTTTTTCATGGTTGAACAGCTCGCCAAATTGTTCAATGCTAATATTCACACCTGTTAAATCAGGGATTGCATAAATAATCATATTGTTTTGAGTTGCTTCGATAATATCGAAATAGTATTGCTTAATTTCTTCAAATGAGAATGGATAATAGAATGGTGTAACTGCTGATAATGCATCGTAGCCCAATTCTGTTGCATATTTACCAAGTTCAATCGCTTCATTTAAGTCTAATGATCCAATTTGAGCGATTAAGTTCACATCGTCTCCAACAGTTTCTTTCACAACTCTAAAGATTTGTTTCTTTTGTTCTTTACTAATTAAGAAATTCTCGCCAGAACTTCCGTTAACATATAAACCATCGAGTTGTTCCGTTTCAATTGCGTTCTTAGCAATTTGTTTTAATCCCTCTTCTTTTACTTGTCCATGTTCGTCAAACGGTACAAGCAATGCAGCATATAAACCTTTTAATTTATCTTCCATGTCACGTTCCTCCAAATCATTTTTATTCAAATTCATTTTTATAATTTTTGAGATAAATTCAATTACAATAAATTTCTATTTACATCTCGAATTGTAAACGCTATCATTTTCTTAAACAACTACTTTTGAAAAGTTTTAACAAAATATTGCGAATTCAGTGAAAATAATTTTCAACTACAAGTAAAGTCAACGCTTAAAGTTGAAGTGTCGTTATAATGGAATGGAATAAGGAGGTACTTAAATGTATAAAATAGCAGTAGATATAGGTGGAACAAATATTAAAGTAGCCGTCATCGATGATAACTTAGACATGATAGACTATCAGAAGATTAAAACACCAGATAATATTAACGTGCGTATTGTAGACGAGGCTTATCAATTAGTTGCATCATTTATTAAACAATATCGTCTCAATCGGCCATTGGTATTTCAAGTGCAGGTGTGGTGAATTCAGAATTAGGACAAATCATTTATACTGGTCCTACCATTCCAAACTTTGATGGTACAAATTTCTTTGATGTCTTTAGTGATTTAACTTCTGACATCACTGTTTATAATGACGTGGATGCTGCATTGTTAGGAGAACTTACATTTCATCAATATACAGAGGATAATATATTTTGCTTAACCCTTGGAACTGGCATTGGCGGTGCATTTTACAGCGAGACTTCTGGTATTTATCAAGGCGCACGTCATCGTGCCAATGAAATTGGTTATTTACTTTATCGCGAAACAGATGGTAAAACATTTGAACAACGTGCCTCAACATCCGCACTGAAAGACTTAATGACGCTTAGAGGATTTGAATTTGGAACCGATGTACCTAAACTATTTGATTTGGCAGAGGACGGTAATGAAGAAGCACGTCATATTCTTAATGAATGGAGTAACTATGTTGCTGAGGGTATCGCACAAATTCAAATTATTTACGATCCAGGACTCATATTAATTGGTGGTGGTATTTCATCACAAGGAGCGACACTTTTAAAATACATAGAACCGAAAATCCATCATTACCTCCCTTCTGATTATGGTATTGCTAGGTTACAAACAACTAAAACAGAAAATCATGCTGCTCTATTTGGTGCAATTACTAAATCATAACTTTATAGAGGATTGGGAGTGGGACAATGAATTCAAACAAATTGAATCCTGTCTCACTCTCCCCCTCATTCTTTCTCATTTCCTAAAATAACAGCTCTTGTTTGTTGATACACTTGATGCATATGCGGATCTTTAAGTAGTAAATAGCTCACAATATCTAATAAAAAGTGTGTCGCTATTTGAGAATTGATAAATTTAGAATCATTGTTACTGGATTGTGCAGTTGTTATCAGTACTAAGTCTGCATTTTTAGTTAATGCACTCCCTTCAAAGTTAGTAATGACGACAACATAAGCGCCTTGTTGTTGCGCGATTTTAGCCGCTTCGATTAATTCAATTGTCTCTCCACTATTTGAAATCGCGACAAACATATCTTGTGCGTTTAGTAATGACGCCGATATCTTCATTTGATGCGCATCTGTTGATACCGAACCTTTAATTCCCATACGCATAGTGCGATAGTAAAATTCACTTGCAGTTAAACCTGAACTTCCTAATCCCGCGAAATTGACCTGTCTACACGTTTTCAAATTATGTGCTAAGCGTTTAATCTTTTCCTCGGAAATAAATTCTCCTGTTTGTTGAATAATATTTTGATGATAACGATGAATTAATTGTACAAGCGGTGCATTTTCTACGACTTTCTCTGACTTCTCATGTTGTAAATTAAATTTCATATCTTGAAAGTTTGCGTAATTTAATTTGCCACTAAATCTTGTAATGGTAGCTGGTGACGTACCAATAGCATAAGCTAATGAATTTATCGTTGAGAAATGATCATCGAGTTCATGCGTTTGAATATACTCGATAATTTTTTTATCCATTTTTGTTAACAAATGACGACTCTGTTGAATTCTATTTTCAAATTTCATTTCATCACCTCGTGATTGTGTTATAGCAACTATATTATTTTTGAAAATATTTTTCAAATAATGAATTTAAATTGATAAATATTTTCTTAATGTTATCATATGAGTAAATAAACCATTCAATTACATGTTATTTCTATTTACAATTTTGAGAATATGGAGTGTGTTGATTTATGTTACCAAACGGATTAATCGTGTCTTGTCAGGCTTTACCTGATGAACCGTTACATTCATCTTTTATTATGTCAAAAATGGCTTTAGCTGCTTACCAAGGTGGAGCAGTTGGTATACGTGCAAATACAAAAGAAGATATTTTAGCTATTCGTGAAGAAGTATCTCTCCCAGTTATCGGAATTGTAAAACGAGATTATGAAGGATCAGATGTCTTCATTACTGCGACGACTAAAGAAGTAGATGAATTGATTGAAAGTGGTTGTGACGTCATTGCTTTAGACGCGACTCAACAAACACGACCTAAAGAAACACTAGAAGAATTAGTACATTATATACGTGAAAAAGCACCAAACGTTGAAATTATGGCTGATATTTCTACTGTAGAAGAAGCAATAAATGCTGATCATTTAAACTTTGATTACATTGGCACAACATTACATGGGTATACATCTTATACAAAGGGACATATTCTCTTTGAAAATGATTTTGAATTTTTAAAAGAAGTATTACAACAAGTCAATGCAAAAGTAATTGCAGAAGGTAATGTTTTGACACCTGAGATGTTTAAAAAAGTACATGATTTAGGTGTTCATTGCACCGTAGTTGGCGGTGCAATTACACGTCCTAAACTAATCACTGAACGTTTTATACAAGCTATCCAGTAATCACAACATACGTATTTGGGGGCGCAATATGATGAAAATAACAAATTTAAAGACGCAAACACTCGCAAGTGACTATGTTTCAATTGAATTATTAAAATTAGTGCAAAATCATCCGAATGCCATATTAGGCTTAGCAACTGGTAATACCATGACTGAGGTCTATCCTCGTTTTTCAGAATTATTAACAGCAAACCATGTTGATTTAAGTAATGTACAAACCTTTAATCTTGATGAATATGTCGGTTTAACACCAAATCATCCACAAAGTTATTATATGTATATGCATCATTTACTATTTGATCATAATGATAGTTGGCAAACCTCTCATATTCATATACCTCAAGGTGATGTTGACGATTTAGATGCCGAAACGAAACGTTACGAGGCACATTTGAAGTCTATCGGGGAACCTGATATCCAACTCTTAGGCATTGGTGAAAATGGTCATATCGGTTTCAACGAGCCAGGCACATCTTTCGATAGTGAGACACGTGTAGTCGATTTAACAGAATCTACAATCAAAGCCAATAGTGTTCACTTTGATCGCATTGAAGACGTGCCAAAACAAGCAGTATCTATGGGATTAAAATCAATTATGCGTGCGAAACGTATCATTTTATTAGCATTTGGCGAACGTAAACGAGATGCAATTTATCGTTTGTTACACGAAGATACTTCAGAGTCATTGCCTGCCTCTATCTTGCATCAACATCCAAATGTAGAAATCATTGTTGATAATACAATTTTTGAGAATCTATAAATTTTAAAGACAATATATTAAAAAGGAACAACATAGGAATCCGTAATACACACATCGAATCCTATATTGTTCCTTTTTTTATGAATGCTTAAATAATTTAAGTATTAAATACATAATGATACTAATAATCGCAACAATTGAGAATGTGATTAATAAGATTAACTCTGTCTGATGAAACTCAAATGCTAACGTAAAATTAGTAAAACTTTTAAATGTACTATAAATAACTAAGTTAAATACTAATAGTGCGATTAAAGCAATTATAGACAACCATGCTAACCAACTAAAAAAGTGTTTCGCATTTGGGAATCTAAAATCATTATTCATATGTATACACCTCTCTTCCACCATATGTCTGTCGTTTCAAACATTTACTACTTATATACACTAGAATGCATACTTTTAAACTCTGGTAGAAAAGCTGTGTACCGCACTATATTAGTATTGATGAACTGTGCCCGCTTTAATCGTTTTGTCTATTTTAATCGTGTCATCAGTAATAACAATATCTGCGTCTTTGCCAATGGCCAGACTACCTTTACGGCCATCAATATTGAGTGCGATAGCTTGATTTAAACTTGCTACACGCCATAAATGTTCTAATGAATCATGTGTATATTCGATTAAATTGTGTAAACCATCATTCATTTTTAAAATACTGCCTGCTAAAGCACCACTAGCTAATCGTGCCTCTTTACCTTTCACAATAACGTTTTGTCCACCTAAATCATAATCACCGTCTTGCATCCCTTTTGCACGCATCGCATCTGTGATGAGATAGACATGTTCATTCCCTTTTTGTTTATATGCAATATGCACTGAAGCTGGATGTGAATGAATGCCATCAACGATGATTTCAGTATTCAGTTTGTCATTCGTCCACGCTGCACCAAAGACACCTGGATTACGATGTTCAAATGGTGTTGCTGCATTATATAAATGTGTGACATGTTTTGCGCCATGTTCAACCGCTTCATTTGCTTCGTCAAATGTTGCCACAGTATGACCCATTGAGAAAATAATATCGTCATGCAACTGATTTAATGTATCGTGTGCACCATCAACTTCTGGTGCAAATGTGATAATTTTAATTTGATTATTCGCTACTTCTTGGAAATGTTGAATCTTTGCTGCTGAGGGACGTTGCACGTATTTAGGATTCTGCGCCCCAACTTTATGTTCTGAAATAAATGGACCTTCTAAATGGATACCTCCAATTTCAGCTGCTTCTCCTTGTTGCTGATTAGCTTGATAGGCCACAATATTTTTCAACGCATTTTCAATATTCTCATCCGATTGCGTCATCGTTGTCGCTAGAAATGTCGTCGTGCCCTCTGATAACAATTGTTCCGCTAAATGTTTCAGGCCATCATATGATGCATCCATTGCATCTTCTCCATATCCACCATGAATGTGAATATCAATAAACCCTGATAAGACATTGTGTCCCTGTGCATCAATTTGTTCTAAGTCACCCGTGTATTCCCCAGCTTGAATATCACTTATTGTGCCATCTTTTACTACAAGATATCCATTTTCAATAACTTGATCTTCTGTATAAATTTTGCCGTTTGTAATGACATAATTTGTTGACATGATATACCTTCTTTTCTAGTTTAATTCTTTTATTTTCAACTCAATTATAGCATTTCATGTGTCGCAATTAATTCAAATTCCTGTTTTGGAAAAAGTTTTCAAAATGATCAACTAGTTATATAAATACCTTCTTAGAGTCACTTTGATAGTTCACCTGAATATCGATATACTCAAAGTAAACAATTGGTTGATAATCGCATGTAATTGCTTAGCAATATCTTCTAACGATTAACGTTTCTTGAAAGGAGTAAAACTATGAAAAACAATCAAAGTCATATAGAACAATATATGAATTTATTACCTTTAGTTGGCGTAATCATAAGTATATTTCTATTCATATTATTTTTTGGCATCTATCATGTTGATAACAATTGGATCATCGTAAGTTTATACTGCCTTTTACCTATACTCGTCAATAGTTCCATCACTTTAGCCTATAAATTATTTAATAAATAGCATGTATCATGCCCTTGCCTTAAGTGTAAATTTAAAATATTGTAGTAATAAGTACTACACATTTAAGGGGAACAAGGGGGATTTAAAATGGATTATAAATATACATCACCACAAGATTTGCGTCAGTTGATTCGAGAAGGTAAGATAACTGGTCATACAAGTGGCATGGCAGAAGGTTATATTCAGGCAAATGTAGTCATATTACCTTCTACATATGCTTATGACTTTTTGAAATTTTGCTTTAGAAACCCAAAGACATGCCCACTATTAGATGTATCAGAAGTGGGTGCCCATTCATTTCCATATTATGGACCACATGCTGATATTCGTACTGAAGTACCGAAATATCGTATCTATAAACATGGCGAGCTTATCGAAGAAGTAGATGATATCACTGACCTTTATACCAACGATATGGTTAGCTTCTTAATCGGATGTAGTTTTACCTTTGAACACGCTCTACTAGAAGCCAACGTACCCGTCCGCCATATCGAGGAAGGACATAATGTACCTATGTATCGCACCAACATTCCAGCTGAACCTAGTGGTCAATTTAAAGGGAACATCACAGTTAGCATGCGTCCAATGACAATGGCTCAAGCAATTAAAGCCACTGAAATTACAACACACTTTAAGAATGTTCATGGTACACCTATCCACATTGGTAATCCTGAAGCACTTGGCATTCAGAATATTAATCAACCAGATTATGGCGAACCTGTAACTATTAAACCTGACGAAGTCCCTGTCTTCTGGGGTTGTGGCGTGACGCCTCAATCTGTGGCACTCGACACGAAGCCAGACATTATGATTACCCACTCACCAGGTCATATGTTTATTACTGACATTAAAGACAGCGAATTAAACGATTAACTTTTTTTAAAATAAATTGGGAGATACACAGCGTTACAACTTGAGCTGATGTACCTCCCAATTTAATATTTGATTAACCTATCTGTATTAAAAGTTGATAAATGAGTGTGCCGGCATAGTTACCTATGACGTAGCCTAATGTACCAATGATCAGTATTGGACCTACCAAACCTTGCCAACCTTTACTAATTGCTAGTGCTGCTGCAGTCGTTGGACCACCCGCAGTCGCATTACTCGCTAACAATATCTCTTCAATCTTAAAGTTAAATAATTTACCAATAATTAAACTTAACCCTAAATTAAATATTAAAATAATTACCACAAAGACAAATAATAATGGTGCAGTTTTAATAATGGTTACAAACGACGCTGGTGTACCGATGACTACAAAGAATATGTAAATAATGAAGGTTCCAATTTCTGAAGATCCGGCTAACTTTTCAAAGAAATCTCCCCAAATAGCCACCGCTAGTAACGTGAGTGTCGTAAGTAGTAAATATTGGTCACCAAAGAATGACACTAGGATTGTGAGTAAGACATTAGACTTCGGTACAACATGTTGAATCACTTCAGATAACTTAAAACTGATTGCCACTAAAGCGACCGCAATTGCAATCGAAAACGCAATATCTAATAATTGAATAGGTTTGGGTTGCCAATACGATTGTTGTGTTTCTGGTGTTGCTTCACCTTTATAATCTGTCATAAACCTTTTCTTGATAAAAGGTAATGATGGAATCGCAATTAACAACATAAAGTACAATGCCATGACACTATTATCTGCCACTACTGTAGATGAAATCATATCACTTGGCGTTTTGAACTTCGTACTTAATGCCGCAAAGTTAACTCCACCGCCAATATAACTTCCTGTCATCATGGCTCCAATCTTTGCTAAATACGGAATCCATTGATGCAGTATGATAAAGCCAACAGTTGTACCCACAATCGTTCCTACTGAGGCGATAAGAAAGATATATAATAATCGTCGACTTTCTTTCCATATTTTTAAAATATTAGAGCTAAACAATAATAGAGGAATTGATATTGGCACTGCATAATCCCATACCGTATCATAAACGGGTGATGCAGTTGGAATGACTTTGAAGTTGGAGAGTAACATTGCTCCAACCAAAGCGATAATTGCCCCTGAAATCGTACTTGCCCACTGATATTTCTGTTCTAAAAAGATACTCACCGCGGCCCATACAATAATAATTGCCCATAATATCCAAGTATCGTCTTTCGCAATGAATGCTCCCATTGTAAACATAATTCCATCCCCTTTCTTGAGTAACATTTTATACTAAATGCCGGTTCATTTCGATGTTGGTTGTCAAAAATAAAACTTTAAAATTTCGTTGATAATAATTCTCAACAAAACGTATAAAGCCTCTGTACAATGTATTAAAATAGGTCTATTCTAGTTATGGAAATGTTCGTCAGATTGGAAAGAAGGTTCAGATATGGAGAATTCTGTAAAATATAAAAAGTTTATTCTACCCCTTGTCATTGGCATCCTTATTGCAGTGCTAGCGCCGTTCAGACCTGAAACGTTAAGTCTACAAGCCTGGATGATGTTCGCTATCTTCGTGGGTACCATAATCGGTTGTATTACCCAACCTATGACCATTGGTGCTGTATCAATGATAGGGTTCACATTAACCGTCTTAGTGGGCGTCGTTGATACTCAGACAGCTGTTCAAGGATTCGGGAATCCTAGTATTTGGCTTATAGCGATGGCTTTCTTTATTTCTAGAGGTTTCGTAAAAACAGGCCTCGGCCGTCGTATTGCATTACAATTTGTTAGATTATTTGGGAAAAAGACGCTCGGTCTCGCATATTCTCTTGTAGGCGTAGACTTAATTTTAGCCCCAGCCACACCAAGTAACACGGCACGTGCTGGTGGTATTATGTTCCCTATTATTCAGTCATTGTCTAAATCTTTCGATTCAGACCCTAAAAAAGGTACTGAACGTAAAGTGGGTTCATTTTTAATATTCACTGAATTTCACGGCAATTTGATTACAGCGGCGATGTTCTTAACTGCCATGGCTGGCAATCCTTTAGCTCAGAATTTAGCTGAAAAGACCGCCCACGTACATGTAACATGGATGAATTGGTTCTTAGCTGGTATTGTGCCAGGATTAGTGTCATTAATTGTGATACCATTCGTAATTTATAAACTGTATCCGCCAACAGTTAAAGAAACACCAGATGCGAAAAATTGGGCTGAGAATGAGCTCGCACAAATGGGCTCAATCGCAAAAGCTGAAAAATTCATGATTGGTATCTTTATTATCGCCTTACTTTTATGGGTGACTGGTAGCTTTATTGGTGTCGATGCGACGTTAACAGCATTTATCGCATTGTCATTATTACTTGTAACTGGTGTATTAAATTGGAAAGATATTCTAAATGAAACGGGTGCTTGGAACACATTAGTGTGGTTCTCAGTGTTAGTGATGATGGCCGATCAACTGAATAAATTAGGCTTTATCCCTTGGTTAAGTCATACAATTGCGCATAGTTTAGGTGGCTTGAGTTGGCCACTTGTACTTATCATCTTGGTCATCTTCTATTTCTACTCACACTATCTATTCGCAAGTTCAACTGCCCATGTAAGTGCGATGTATGCAGCGTTACTTGGTGTTGCAGTTGCGGCAGGTGCACCACCATTATTTAGTGCATTAATGCTAGGTTTCTTCGGTAACTTAATGGCTTCTACAACACATTATAGTAGCGGTCCTGCACCTATTCTTTATGCAGCTGGTTATGTCACTCAAAAACGTTGGTGGCTGATGAACCTTGTTTTAGGTGTCGTTTACTTTGTAATATGGCTTGGTTTAGGTTCTCTATGGATGAAACTGATAGGATTGATGTAACGATATATTAGGAGAGGAACAAACTTGCGTTCCTTTCTTTTTTTATTGTTTACAATTATTTTTAAAATACACTTTTATGATGCAAAAAAAACGCCATTACCTTCCCCGGTAATGGCGGTTTTTCATGTTCTTTTTGTACTTTCTTCTACTTTTTAAAATTCCGTTCTTCTTGAAAGTTAATGAGTCGCCTTGGCAGGCGCCTCTAGTTTCAAACATGAAGAAACGGAGGTGAAACCTATGCTTTATAACATAATCATTCAGGAACTTGCGAAATATCAACAAACGCCAAAAAGTATCGTTAATTGTTATGAACGACTGGATTTTGGAATATCTCGAGTGAATGATCAAGCATTACTTTTATCAATTTTTCATAATATTTTTCACAAATTAAATCACTATGATGCGACAAGAGATAATTTAAAAGACATTGCCTCAACGCCTGATGACCTAATTGAGTGGTTCGTATTTCAGTCCTATGTCATTGGTAACGATTGAGATAGACATTATATGTCTTCTTAAATTTCAAGAACTTTAAATATGTAACGCAATATTAAATAAATTGAACTATTTATAAAATTAAATCTTTTAACTAAATGACCCATATTGTCTAGGGTCATTTTTTATAATAATTATAGGTTTCGTGAAGGGAAGAATTGCGAATGGAACAGGCATTCAGAGTATTAAATATCTATTCCAAATTATTGAAAAAACAGACAGTTAATAAAGCCAATTTAGCTAAACAATTTGGCGTAAACCCAAGAACCATTCAAAGAGATATTGAAAATATTCGACATTATCTATATGAAGTGAACCTTAATTCAGATATTGCAGAAGAAATTACATTTGACCAACATAAAAACAGTTATTTTATTAAAAGTAGCCATAAAAATATGGGAACAGCACTTCAGACTACTAAAGTCACTTATGAAGTTACGACTCATTTATATCAAAAGCTTAAGCATCATTATGAAATGAAAGTCTTACAACGTACATCTAAGTCTTACACTATCGAGATTGAGATCAATACTAAGGAAGCAATTGAGTTGTGTTTCAATTATCGAAGATCATTACGACTCATTTCACCGACGACGTTACTCAATCAATTCACAACTGAACTCATTAAATTACAAATGATCTATTTACGAAATGAAGTTTAACTAAAGGTGTGAAATGATTGCGAGATAGAATTTCAATTTATTAAAGATTGGATCATCTCGCTTCTTTTCACACTACTTCAATTTTCAACTTTAAAATAAATTAAGGAGCGTTACCTATGGACAATACTAAAGAACAACTCATGTCTGACATCGCACTAATGATAAAAGGTCATAATCAAATACAGACTTGCAATCAAACTATTAATAAGGAGAACAAAAAAATTCACAACATGATATTAAATCATATTAAAAGAAAAAATATGTTGTTTTTACTTTTACCAGGTCTTGCTGTCATGATTTTATCCATTTTATTATTTCATTCAGTTAGTTTATTTTGTATAGGTATTTTTATTTTGATTGCTTGGTTCACCCAAAATAAAAAAGTTAAAAAGCCAAGTAAAAATTTTATAAACTCAAATCGCTATAGCAATGCACAACAAGAGATTCACGCACAACCTGAAGCTCAAAATGCATTACAACATATACGTGACAATAAAAATATCATTACTGAAGTTAATCAAACGTTAAATACCTCTGGTGTTTATAGTCGCATTCCAAGTGCTTATTCTCATATCACAGCATTAAGTTCAATGTTCAACTATCTTTATAATCACCGTGCTGATAGTTTAAAAGAAGCCATTAATTTATTTGAAACAGAGTCACATCAAGCACGTATGGAAGGTCAACAGCAACAAATTCTTTCTAAAGTAACGCAAACTAGTATAGATGCAAGAGCTGCCAAATACGCATCTAATCTAGCTGCAACCAATTCCGCTGCTTCAGCACATTGGGCAAACCAGGCATCTGAATACTCAAAAGAAGCAAGAGATTACGCTACTTCAGCAAGTTATCAATCCTCTGAAGCAAATCGTAAAGCCGGTTACGCAGCTGCCGACGCTCATAAAGCACGTAAGCATAGCGAACGTTGATAAAATCATAAAAACCACTTATCTAGTCACAATGATAGATAAGTGGTTTTATATTAATCTTCATTATTCTCCAAAATAAGTGTGCCATGTTTAATTTTTAAATCTAAAAACTCGTCTTCTTTCAAACTTCTTTGACATTCACTTAAGCTATTATCACTTTTTTTCAAATTACCTTTTGATATTTTACCTGATGAACGCCCTTTATCACTTCTATTTGTAAAAAAGTAAAAATATTCATCTTCCATTTCTTTTAACATTTCTTTAGCATCTTCATTATTAACTTTATAATCATTTTTTAATACTGTCATAATAAGATTTTTCCATACTAAATCATATCTTCTAAATATAAATATGGGTTGGACATTATTACTTAAATCATCTTGAAGATATAATGCTATTCTTCTCAAAATAATACGAGCGCCTAATAATACCGTATTTGCTTCTGTTTCAACTAAATCTCTACCAAAGTTATTACTTCCAAAACCTAACTTAGGTTCTTTAGAACGAAATGGAAAAACTTCAAGATTACACGTCTTTAATTTTTTAGCATTTTCTTTTACTACTTCATAATTTTCTTCTTTACCTAGCTCTTTTTTTAGCTTCTGAAAAATTTTATTATTCTCATTATCACTTGTTAATAAAGGATAAAAATACTCTCCTAGATAATAAAAACTATTTGTTAATTTCTTTACGCCACTCATTATTTCTTTGAATTTAATTTCATTTACTTTAATTAACTCTAATAATTCTTTACTTAGCATCGAGCTTTTGGTATCCACAATATGTTTTCCAATTTTATCCTTATCTGAAAAATTCACAAATTTTGCACTTAAATCCCCAGTATCTATGCTTTCAAATTTTCCAAAGAAATCTTCCAAATTTTCTGGTTTACGTTTGTTATCTTTAATCGCAATATTTGGATTAAGTAAACATTGGAAGATCGTTGATTTATCAATATCTCCATGTATTTGGTTTGGTAAACCATAATGTATGTTTTTAGGAAATTGATTTCTATTATCTGTTTTTAAATACTTCTTTTCTAAGTTCTCTTCAATCGCTAGCCAAGAAAAGTTTTCACTATTGTAATTGAAATCACCAGAATAATAATTAGATTCATTATCTTTGTCCATTATCTTTAAATAATTATTAATAAGATGTGTAGCTCTTTCTTGTGCCCATGGATTGTATTTTGCCATAAATTCTTTTTTATTAAATATTGTATTTTCTAACAATAACTTCTCAAATTTTTCTTCCATTATTTTCATCCCAATCTTTATAAGTTTAAGACTTTTAAGTTACATTTACTAATAGTCGTCTCAACAAACTTATTTAATCATTTGATAGGGACAATATATGAGGTTGATACTATTATGATTATATATCTTCCATTTTCTTCACCGTAACTATGCTATTACCAAATCAAACATCATACCCATTTTCAAAAAATGTTAGAAAGATAAATGAATGGGTATACTTCCTAGTAATTCGATTATAGGAGTGAGTTCATGAAATATACGACTTTAGGCAATACAGATTTAAATATATCTAACATTGGTGTAGGTGGCATGGTATTTACGCCAGATATTTATGGTGATACAAACGACAAAGATAGTATGGCAGTAATTCAACGTGCCAAAGAACTTGGCATTACGTTCTTCGATACTGCGGACGCTTATGGTAATGGTCAAAATGAAACACTCGTTGGTAAAGCCTTAGGTAAAGATAGAAAAGATGTAACCTTAGCAACGAAAGTAGGTTTCTTAGAGAACTTTGCAGGGGTATCCAACGACCCGAAATACATCAAACAAGCAATTGATAAATCCTTACAACGTTTAAATACAGATTATGTTGATTTATACTACATCCATCATCTCGATCCTGAAGTACCGATTGAAGAATCAATTGGTGCAATGTCTGAATTAGTTGAAGCTGGTAAAATTAGAGCCATTGGCTTATCCAATGGCGTGACACCAGAATTATTACGTCGTGCACACGATACACATCCTATTTCAGCTTTACAATTAGAATATAACATTTGGACTAGAACCGCAGATGAAGACGTCTTCCCTCTAGCTAAAGAACTTGGCATCACACCTGTTTCTTATTCTCCACTTAGCCGTGGCTTAATTAGTGGTAAATTGGAGAAAGACCAATCATTCGCACAAAACGATGCGCGTAATCATCTACAACGTTATCAAGCCGATGTGTATAATCACAACGTCGAAGTTGTGAATCAATTGAACGATCTAGCTTCTCAGAAAAATGTTTCTATCGCACAATTATCATTAGCTTGGATTATTCAACAAGGTGTTGTACCCATTCCAGGTACGAAACATGTTCATTATTTAGAGGAAAATGCGAAAGCAAGTGACATTATATTTACACAAGATGAATTAAACGAACTTGAACGCTTATCAAAAGCATATCAACTACAAGGTGAAGGCGGAAACGCACAAGCTTAATATAATTCGCGTCTCTAATATTTCATTAAAAAAGTAATACAATTAATAACACACGCAATGACTGCCATTACGGTAAATATTGCGTGTGTTATACGTTAATGCGTGATTTCAATTATCCAATTTTTCTTTTTCTTTAATTTTGCCTAAATTAACGATTCCTATGGTAAGTGGACCATATAGAAACAATAATGCATACGCAACGTTAACACCTATTACAAAATGAAAAATGCAGAAAGATAAAATACCAACTAGTATTAGTAAAATATTATGCCAACGTTTATCTCCAAATGATGCTCGTTTTGATGACATGTCATTTTCATCCTTTTCAATAATTATTCTTTTTCATGCTATCAAATTTAGATACTCATATAAATGCGATTTCAAAACTTGAACCATTATGCTCTCAGTTTCGTAAAAATTCATCTTAAATATCTAATTCAGGATTAATACTGGTACCCATTTCATTTTGTATATCACTGGCAATTGGCTTAAGTTCTGGAAGATAATTATTTGCGAAACCAATAATGATTTGGTTCTTAATCAATGGATATAATTCTCTATCTTCAGGCAAAGCGTCATCAATTAATCTTATTAAGTCATTATATTGGATGTCTTCAGCCTTTTTATGGGCAATATATTTTAAAAAGTTAATAAAGACCCTCTCAAAGACCTCGTGTTCTAAATCCATATCTAAGAAGATTAGGCTTACCGATTTCGTATCCATTTGATTTTGGCCCATCTGTTCTGCTAATTCGCTAATCGCTTGATAGAGTAATTTCGTACTTTCTTTATCTTGTAACATATCAAATCACCTTTCAAAACGAATGTTATTTTGTTTTACCCATCAATCTCAAACCCTAAATCTTCAATCATTTGATAGTCGAGTTCGTTCGGTTGTCCACCTGTAATCAGATAATCACCTACAAAGATGGAATTGGCTGTTTTTAATGCAATGGCTTGCAATGAACGCAAATTAACTTCACGTCCACCTGCAATACGTATTTCTTTAGATGGATTGATGAGTCGAAACATCGCGATAATTCTTAAACATTTCATCGGTGATAACAAATCGAGTCCGCCAAATTTTGTCCCTTTGATTGGATGTAAGAAATTAATCGGAATACTATCAGCGTCAATGGCTTTTAGCGCAAATGCCATATCAATAATGTCCTCATTCGTTTCCCCCATCCCACATATCACACCAGAACATGGTGAGATATGATTCGCTTTCATGATTTCAACCGTACGTACACGATCTTCATATGTATGTGTCGTCACGACTTCGTTATGGTAACGTTCACTCGTATTTAAATTATGATTATAGCGATCTACACCCGCTGCTTTTAACTTCTCAGCTTGTGCTTCATTCGTTAACCCTAGACATGCACAAATTTTAAGTTGAGGATGCAACGCCTTAATATCATGAACCGTTTCACAAATATGGTCTACTTCTCTGTTCGTTGGTCCGCGTCCACTCATCACAATACAATACGTACCAATATGATTATCTGTCGCAACCTGTGCACCTGCTTTTATTTTGTCAGGTTCAACTAATGCATAGCGTTGTTTTTGTTTCATTTTGATTGATTGACCGCAATAACCACAGTCTTCTGAACAAATTCCACTTTTCGCATTGAGTATCATATTCAATTTCACTTTTTTGCCGAAAAAGTGTTTTCGAAGAATATAGGCTTCATTTAATAATTCGAATGTATCTAACGTTTCATCTTCAAATAGTGCTAACGCCTCTTCTTTACTTAAAACGTCTTGATTTAAAATACGTTCTGCTAAATTTAATCTCATGTTGTTAAACCCCTTACCTTTTAAAAATATCCCGTGGCAATTCTTAATGTAAACTTTTTATAAAATTAAGTTTACATTAAAACGAACATGAATTAAATATTTAGCGGAAAATTAAACAAAACAAAGGGCTGGGACAAAATAAATGTCTCAGCCCCATATATCATTTTGGCAGTAGCTGACTGATTTGAAAATGCGCTTAAATCAAGCTTTTTTCAAACCTAGTCATCCTTGCCGGGGTAAGGCAACGAAATCTTTTAACATCTTAGATTTCTACCTTGCTCCCTATTCTTCATCATAATTTTTCTCTAATTTACGTAATTCATCACGTGTTTTCTTCTGCAAACCCTCACCGTAATCCATCATTTGCACAATATCTTTAAAGGCAGCATGTGGGATAGCCAGTTCATCAAGTTCGTCTGGTTGTACATGCAAATCAATATCTTCTTCTCGACCTTCAGCCAGTTTATGCACGAAATCAGGTTCTGTGACAAATGGTGAAGACATGCCAACCATATCAGCGTTACTTAAAGCATCTAGTGCTGTTTCAGGTGAATTAATACCACCACTCGCAATTAAAGGTACGCGTCCATTTAAATAATCATATACGACTTGATTCACCCGACGTCCGTAATTATCTCCCGGCGTGCGTGACTTATTCCGATAAATATTGCGTCCCCAACTTGCGATAGCCAGATAATGAATATGTGCGACTTCCATGACCCAATCCAAATGTTGGTTAAATTCATCAACGGTATAACCTAAATCACTACCTCTAGTTTCCTCAGGTGTCGCTCGATATCCGAAAATGAAATCACTAGGTGCTTCCTCATCGATGACTTTCTGTACTGCTTGCATGACTTCTAAACCAAAGCGTGCTCTGTTCTCTAACGAATCCACGCCATATTGATCATGTCGTTTATTTGAAAACGTAGAGAAAAAGGTTTGAATCAGTAAACGTTGTGCCACTGAAATTTCTACACCATCAAATCCCGCTTGAATCGCACGTGATGTCGCCTCAGCGTATTGTTGAATGACTTCATGAATCTTATCTACTGACATTTCTAAAACGTCATGTTTAATAGGTGAATGTAAGGTCATCGGACTTGGCCCATAGACTTCCCCATACTTCATAATCGCAGTATTTGAGAATCTGCCCGCATGCGCGAGTTGAATAATCGCTTTTTTGCCATCTTGCTTCATCGCTTGCGCCACTTTTCTCAAACCTGGAATACAGGCATCATCAGAAATGTTAAATCCATATTCGAATAATTGGCCATACGGTTCAATATACGCCGCGCCAGTCACTTGTAATGGTGCTGAAGCTGCTCGACGTTCAGCATAGCGTAAGTCTTCATCTGAGATATGTCCTTCTTTCGTCGACGAATTGGTCGTCATAGGCGATAAGACAAAGCGATTGGCTAACTCAATGCCATTGGGTAACGTAATGGGTTTAAGCAATGGTGCATATTTTGACATTTTGCGACATCTTCTTTCATTCGTTTAGTATTAGTTTCAAAGTAACATGCCTTATAACAATACTCAATCGACTTGTTTGTGAACAGTTCAGACGCTTTTCAGAAATAGAATAACGTAAGCTAGAACATTTCTGTGTCGTATAAATCAAAATTAACCAAAATTCTGTCAAACACGTTAAAATAGTGGTGGGTATTATAATTAGGGAATAAACAAATTATCGTTGGAGATGAGCATCAAGTGGATTTCAGTATATTAGATTATGCCATGATTGATGAAGGCAAAGATGCACAACAGGCACTGCAAGATACGACACGCCTCGCAAAGCTTGCTGATGACCTTGGATATAAACGGTTCTGGTTAACAGAGCATCATGATGTTCCGGCATTTGCCGGCAGTAGTCCTGAACTCTTAATGATGTATTTGTTAGGACAAACTACTCGTATTAAGCTAGGTTCTGGTGGTGTAATGTTGCCTCACTATAGTCCATTTAATGTCGCTGAGCATTTCAAAATGTTAGAGGCACTTTATCCGGGTCGCGTTGATTTAGGTATTGGTAATAACCCAGGCACAGCCATAGTGAAACGTGCGATGGATGAAGATAAACGTGATTATCTAGACTACGCGCAAAGCATTGAAGATATCCGTCATTATTTAAGTAGTCCAATAGAGGAACAACGTGTTGGTAAGGTTATTGCGCAACCGCAACTCACTCGCCATCCGGAAATGTGGCTCTTAAGTACGAGTCAACGTTCAGCCAAGCTTGCCGCATCGCAAGGTATGGGGTACACGTTGGGTACGTTTTTACTACCTAGCCAGGATAAAATAGATGCTGCCAAGACGAGCGTTGCAGTATATCGCGAACATTTTCAAAGAACGGGATTAAATATGGCACCTAAAGTCATGTTAACCACGTTTGCGATTGTCACAGATACGGAAGAAGAGGCGCATCAATTGCTAGATGCGTTGGACGTGTGGTTGTTAGGTAAGCGTCAGTTTGCAGAGTTTGATCGTTTCCCATCCGGTGAGACGGCACAAGCCTATGCATTAACTGATCGTGATAAGCGCGTGATTGAACAGCATCGTGCACGTATCTTAGCTGGCACAATCGATCAAGTGAAACCACGTTTAGATGCAATGATTCAAGCTTTCGAGGCAGATGAAGTCTTAGTCGTACCATTGTTACCGGGCATTGACCAACGATGTCGTACAATTGAACGATTAGCACACGCGTATTTATAAATAGAGAAAGGAATGATAATTAATGGCTAAATTAGCTAATTATTTATATGTTGAAAAGGAAGGAAACCAATATATTTATCGCATGACACCTGAATTACAAGATGACGTAGGTACAGTTGGTTATGTAGAATTTATGGGCGGAGACGATGTCAATGTGAATGATGAAATCGTGAGTATCGAAGCTTCTAAGACCGTATTAGATGTCCAATCACCACTTGCAGGTAAAATTGTAGAACGTAATACGAAAGCCGAAGATACGCCTTCAATTTTAAATTCTGAAAAACCAGAAGAAAACTGGCTAGTTAAATTAGAAAATGTAGATGAAGATGCATACAACGCGTTACCAGAACCGGATGATGAATAGATGACAAATACGCAAGAAGAACGCCTCACTTATTTAATTCGAGCTATGTGGAATGAAGCACATAAACACAAACCATTAGACTACCCTGACACTGCCGAGGGAGAATGGGACCTTTATCGTGGCTTAGCAAATGTGCGTCCACCTAAACCTGTGAGTGCGGCATTTTTAGAAGTACAAAATGCATATTTATCTACATTGAATAGTCAACAAGACATCACACATATTGAGGATTTATCACCTGTCTTAGGTAACCAACTTTATCTATGGCAAGGCGATATTACTACACTAGCGGTAGATGGCATTGTCAACGCAGCCAATAGTCGTTTCTTAGGCTGTATGCAAGCAAATCATGATTGTATTGATAATATCATTCATACCAAAGCTGGCGTGCAATTACGCTTAGCTTGTGCCGATATCATTGAACAACAAGGTCGTAAAGAAGGTGTGGGGAAAGCCAAAATAACATCGGGTTATAACTTGCCTGCGAAATATGTCATTCATACAGTTGGTCCGCAAATTCGTAAACAACCTGTATCACAAATGAATAAAGACTTATTAGCACGTTGTTATCGTAGTTGTTTAGCGCTTGCCGATGCGCATGATTTACAACACATCGCTTTTTGTTGTATTTCAACCGGCGTCTTTGGCTTTCCACAAGATGAAGCCAGTCGTATCGCAATTGAGACTACGCTCGATTATATTCATGAAACTGGCTCCAACATTCAAGTCATTTTTAACGTCTTTACTGACCAAGATTTAGCATTATATAAGGAGGCCTTTGATGACTACAACAGATAATTCAACTTGGACTGCCCTTGCTTTAGCACATCAAGAGCATGTTGATCAAAGCGATATATTAGCACAAGCGATGGACGAAGCCGATGCGATTGTGGTGGGTATAGGTGCAGGCATGTCTGCCTCAGATGGCTTCACATATATTGGTGACCGCTTCACACAGAATTTTCCGGACTTTATCGAGAAATATAACTTCTTTGATATGTTGCAAGCGAGTTTGCATCCGTTTGAAAGTTGGCAAGAATATTGGGCTTTCGAAAGCCGCTTTGTAAAGTTAAATTATCTCGACCAACCTGTAGGTCCTTCGTATGTTGCACTTAAAAACATATTGAAAGATAAAGACTACCATATCATTACGACCAATGCTGACAATGCTTTTGCAGTCGCGGATTATGATATGAATAAAGTATTTCATATTCAAGGTGAATACATTCTTTGGCAATGCAGCCAACACTGTCATGCTCAAACCTATCGTGACGATGACGCTATTCGTGAAATGGTAGCTCGACAAGAAGATATGAAGATTCCATATGAGTTGATTCCGCATTGTCCAAAATGTGATGCCCCAATGGAAATTAATAAACGTAAGGCACAAGTTGGTATGGTTGAAGATGCAGATTTCCAGGCCCAATTAGCACGTTATAATGATTTTCTTGAATCACATAAAGATGGCAAAGTATTGTACTTAGAAATTGGTATTGGTTACACAACACCACAATTTGTGAAACATCCTTTCCAACGTATGACTCGCCACAATAAAGAAGCAATCTTTATGACATTAAATAAGAAAGCCTATCGCATACCGAAGTCTATTCAAGATAGAACCATTCATCTAACTGACGATATTGCATCATTAATGATTCATGCACAAAGACAATTAACAACTTAGGAGACGAGAACATGTACTTAATAGAACCTATCCGTAATGGTAAATATATCGATGATGGCGCCGTTAACTTAGCAATGCAAGTCTATATCAATAATCATATCTTTTTAGACGAAGATATCTTACTCCCATACTACTGCAAGCCTAAAGTAGAAATCGGTCGTTTTCAGAACACAGCAGTCGAAATCAATCAAGATTATGTAGACGACAATAATATTAAAGTGGTGCGTCGTGATACAGGCGGTGGTGCGGTATACGTAGATGACGGTGCCGTCAATGTATGTTGTATTCTAGAACAAGATACTTCTATTTATGGTGACTTCCAACGTTTCTATCGCCCTGCCATTCATGCGTTACACAATTTGGGCGCTACTGACGTTATTCAAAGTGGTCGTAATGACCTTGCTTTAAATGACAAGAAAATTTCAGGTGCTGCGATGACATTATTAAATAATCGTATTTATGGTGGTTATTCATTATTATTAGATGTCGATTACGATGCCATGGTCAACGTATTGAAACCCAACCGTAAGAAGATTGAATCTAAAGGTATTAAATCCGTACGCGCTCGCGTCGGTCAAATCCGTGATGCATTAGATCCTAAATACCAAGATATTACAATTGATCAATTTAAAGATTTAATTATTACTCAAATTATGGGAATCGATGACATTAAAGAGGCCAAACGCTATGAATTAACCGACGAAGATTGGGCTGGCATCGATCAATTAGTCGCTGAAAAGTATAATAACTGGGAATGGAACTATGGTCGTTCACCACGATATGAATATAACCGAAATGACCGTTTTAATTGTGGCACAATTGATATTTCCCTTTCTATTGAACATAACCGTATTGCCGCTTGTCGTATTTATGGCGATTTCTTTGGCCAAGGTGACATTCACGATGTGGAAGACCATTTGATTGGTACACGCGTGGTCAAAGCTGATTTAATTGAACGTCTGAACGACATTGATTTGACATATTACTTTAGCAATCTTAGCGTAGAAGAATTTGTAGCATTTATATTGAGTTGATTATAATGATAGACATATTTGAAAATGGATTTATAAAATGATATAAAATTTATTATTTTAAGCCTATGGTTGAGCCTTTTACAATCAATCATAGGCTTTTTTATATTTCTACATTTTCAAAAATTTAAAAAGCCTGAGCTTAAGTATGTAAATCACATACATCAAACTCAGGCACTACTTAATTTATTAAAATATAATGAGTGTTATTTAATAACCATGTCAAAAGTAAACCACATTAAAACTATTTTTTAATCAATGTACCAATCTTACCATCTAAAGCATCACCTAAATCTGCTAAAGATGTAATTAATACACTGCCTTCTGGATTTTTCTCGATGAATTGTAATGCTGCTTCAACTTTAGGTAACATACTACCTTTCGCAAATTGACCATCAGCAATATGTTTTTCCATGTCAGCAACTGTTACTTCTCCAAGACCTTCTTGATTATCTTTGCCATAATTAATATAGACATAGTCTACGGCCGTTAAAATAATCAATTGATCTGATTTTAAGTGAGCGGCTAATAATGCGCTTGTTTTATCTTTATCGATAACGGCATCGACGCCTTTATAGTTACCTTGTTCTTTAACAACTGGGATACCGCCACCACCAGCTGCGATAACTAATGTTTGATGTTTAATCAATGTTTCAATACTTTCTAATTCAACAATATTAATTGGCATTGGAGATGGAACTACACGACGATATCCACGTCCTGAATCCTCTACAAATTGATAACCTTTTTCTTGGATTGTTTTATCCGCTTGTTCTTTCGTGTAGAATAAGCCAATTGGTTTTGTTGGATTTTTGAATGCTGGGTCATCCCCAGCTACTTCTACTTGTGTTACGACTGTTACAACTTGTTTATCAATGCCTAATGAATGAAGTTCATTCAATAGACTTTCTTGTAGTTGATAACCAATATAAGCTTGGCTCATTGCACCACATTCAGGGAATGGGAATGCTGGGCCTTGACCATTTTCAGCAGCATAATTTAAACCTAAATTAATACTACCTACTTGTGGTCCGTTACCATGACTGATTACGACTTCGTAACCTTTATTGATTAAGCTAACTAATGATTTAGCTGTCCCTTTAACTAATTCTAATTGCTCTTCAGGTGATTGTCCTAAAGCGTTACCACCTAAAGCCACTACGATTTTAGACATAGGTTGGTCCCCCTTCGATTATTCTCCTAAAGTTGCAACCATCACAGCTTTAATAGTGTGTGCTCTGTTTTCTGCTTCTTGGAAGACAACAGATTGTTCACTTTCAAAGACTTCGTCAGCAACTTCCATTTCAGTTAAGCCATATTTTTCTTGAATTTCTTTACCAATTTTAGTTTCTGTATCATGGAATGATGGTAAGCAATGTTCGAAGATAGTACGTGGGTTACCAGTTTTTTCCATCATTTCTTTAGTTACACGATATGGTTCTAATAATTTAATACGTTTTTCCCAAACTTCATCAGGTTCACCCATTGATACCCATACGTCTGTGTAGATAACGTCTGAACCTTTAACACCTTCATCGATATCGTCAGTTACTAAGATTTCGCCACCGTTTTTAGCTGCGATGTCTTTGCAACGTTTTAATAAGTCGTCAGTTGGATTTAATTCTTTAGGACATACTAAGTGGAATGTCATTCCCATAATTGCAGCACCTTGCATTAATGCGTTTGCTACGTTGTTACGACCGTCGCCAACATATGTGAAATTGATTTCGTGGTAAGGTTTTTTCAAGACTTCTTTAGCTGTTAAAAAGTCAGCAAGTACTTGAGTAGGATGATCTTCATCTGTTAAGCCGTTCCACACAGGCACGCCTGAATATTTAGCTAATTCTTCAACAGTACGTTGTGAGAAGCCACGGTATTCGATTCCATCATACATACCACCTAATACGCGAGCTGTATCTTTAGCAGATTCTTTTTTACCCATTTGACTTCCAGTTGGTCCAAGATATGTCACGTGAGCGCCTTGATCGTATGCTGCTGTTTCAAATGCGCAACGTGTACGTGTAGAGTCTTTTTCAAAAATTAAAGCGATGTTTTTACCTTTAAGTTTTTGTTGTTCTATGCCAGCATATTTCGCTCGTTTTAAGTCCTCAGATAGATTTAGTAAAAACTCAACTTCTTTTTGTGAAAAGTCCAATAATGTTAAAAAACTTCTGTTTCTTAAATTTTGCATCTTGTACAACTCCTTTGTGATTTATTTCACATTTATTGTAAGCGATTGCAAAATATAATACAACACTTTTCAAATATCTTTATAAATTATTTATGTGTAATTGACAAAATATTTACAATTACACGATATTTGAATCTTTATATTTATTTTAGCGTTACAATAAAAATGACACCTTAGATTTCTATGGTTTTATTATTACACAAAAGATGAATTAACATAAACAATAAAGTAACTATTCTTTAAAATTATTTTTTAACCTTTATTTGTACTTTTTAGTCTTTTAACATGTAGTAATTATTTATTAGATACTGATTGATCGAATTATTTCGCATAAGCTACTTTGCGCTCCTGGGGTACTGTTTCTATAGTAGTTCTAAGATAGATAATCACTCACTTAAGTTGAGATGCTTGCCTAGGGGGCTGGGTCGAGCCTCGGTCTCGACACTCATCCTGTTCCCTCAGGCGTCACTCAACTACGTTTCGTTATCTATCTTAGAACTACTTACTTAAGTGTGTGAACACTTAAGTTCCTCAACCCCAGCTTGCTTTGCTTGTAGATTTTCATGTTGAAAATCTCTTTGCTGGGGCCCCACGCGCAACGTCATTTATTATCCATCTTTAGAGCTACTTACCTGAGTGTGTGAACGCTTAGTTTCATTAATCAATAAATTGTTTTAATTATAATGTCCACTTTTTATCCTCTATGTATTTATACTTCTACAAATTTTCATATATTTAAACTATCTAATTATCTATATAATGTTATATTTAAAACTTTTGTATTACCTTGGTATTAATATATCTGTGATATGATAAACGTTATGAATATGATTTGAGTTCATAGTTAACGTTATACATAGAAAGTTGGTTAATATTTTGGAACACACTGCTTCACATAATATGGAACAATCTCATGATGTAGCTCATGATGAAACTTTAAATGATCAAAACGACAAGGCGATTGATCCAAAAGGCAATCGCATTTTAAATGTTTTAATTTTTATATTTTTTATGATTTTTGTACAAACACCTGCCATTTTAGCTATGTCAACTTTAGGCATTGCGGTTACGCAAGAGAATTTAGGTTTAGTCATTGGTCTCGCTATTGGTTTTATCATATTGTCTGCGTTTGTCATTTGGGCTGTTAGAACTTATTATCGTCGTCATACCTATGAGGACTTTCATCAGAAATTGAAACCAAAAGATGTGGGAATAGATATTATTTGGTTTATTGTATTAAGAATAATTGCCATCGGATTATCTGTTTTAATGGGTGTGATATATGGTCAATCACAATCTGCGAATGACCAGGCAATCATGAAGAATTTGGAACGCATCCATACATTAACCCCTTCTATCATTATTGGTTTGATTGTGTTCTTTGTCGCAATTACTTTTGTGGCACCTTATGTGGAAGAACATACTTTTCGTGGTATTTTCAAAGAAACTATCTTTAAAAAGGGTTCTTTCATACTTCCGCTTATATTATCATCTGTTATCTTCTCAGCTAATCATAGTGCCGGAAACCTTATTGCGTTCTTAATGTATGTCTTGATGGGGGCAGGCATGTATATGGCCTACAAACGTCGTGGCAGTCTGAAAGATAGTATTCTCGTTCATACGCTTAATAATGCTTCTGCGAGTATCACAATGATTATGGGATTGATTTACATTATATTAAATTAAATATTATTTTTGAACTATCTTTAAAAAAGATAAATTTTTTAATTTTTCTGTCCGCGAAAAAGAGTTTTAATTAAATTTAAATGGGTAAAAAATAAATGGATACATTAATAGCGTATCCATTTTAGTATTAGGCATTAGAAAATCTAATGTAAAATATGCTCTTTTCTTTTCAAACAGATTTGTACGAATCACACTCCTTTAAATGATGAGTACACGTATCAATCACTAAATAACCCTAACAATACAATGTATTCGAACATTGTATCAACACTCATTATTAGTATTTCCCATGATACTAATATGGTCGTGAATACACTTATAGTCCTCCCAATACTATAAGTGTATTTTTTCATTAAAAAGAGGGCGATTGATATCAAAGTACATACTTCAATATCAATCGCCTATGTTTCTTAAATATTCCCTTGAGCATCTGCAGTTTTTATAAATGCAACGATACCTTCTACCATTCCTATTACACCAGGGATACCTGTCCAACAAAATAATAAATATAAGAGTGCCTTCCCATATTGTTTTCTATAAAATCGATGTGCACCTAGTCCACCTAGAAAAAATGCTAACGCTGCGTAGACATATTTATTCACTATCAACTCGTCTCCTTTAACCAAATGATTTAAAGAAACGCCAAAAAGTTCTGTCATCTCCAATAATGAATGCATATCTGGAGAACTCACTTCTCTTTCCCAATTTGAAATAGAATGTCGAGAAACATTGAGCTTTTCTGCTAACTTCTCTTGAGACATCTTTTTAGACTTCCTTAAGTTTCGTATACGTTCCCCAACATGGTTAGATTTCAAATTGATCCGCTCCTTTACGTTGCCATCTTATGGTTAAAATCTTGTTTATTCTAGCGAAAATTATGAACAAATACGTTATTTTTGCAGAAATTTTGCAACTTGACCCATATTTTCTAAATTTAAGACTATCCTCCCTATAGGGAAGTCTAAAAATTAATAACTATATTTCCCTTTCATGAATTCTCATTTTTTTAATACAAAATATAGCAATGATACTTAGAATGATTATTCCAATAATTCCAGTTGATCCGTAGATAAGTGGATTAAACTGTGATTCTTTTATAGAGAAAGTAGTAATCGTACTCGAAAATTGATTTAAAATGCCGTGCATTATCGCTGGGACAAAGATATTTCCAGATTTGATATATGAATAATAAAGAATAATACCAAGTGGAATGCACATTAATATCATCATTATATTTCCTAGAATTGGATGGTTAGGATAATTATGACCCATCAAAATAAGAGGTAAGTGCCATAATCCCCATATAGTACCACCTATGATTAAACCTTTTGTTAATCCTATTTTAATTAATTGAGGATACATAAATGCACGCCAACCTAATTCTTCACCAAGATAAGCGATGATACTAAAAACGATTCCTACTGTTAAATTAAGTGCTAATGGTATTAATAAACTAATGAATGCAGGTACGCCAGGTATTAAAATAAAAGTATCTTTCATTCTGTGTTGTAATTCTGAGCTATTTAAAAATTGATTAGGATATATGATATAAGAGATAAAATATATGATGATTAAAATCACTAACATCATCATCGGATATATAAACCAATATTTTATTTTGCCTAATCTAAGTCCGAAGAATTTCCAAAACTTATTATCACGATAATAAATCGCCCATACGATGATTGCTGAAATGGCGGGAAGTAGCATCGCTAAATTCGCAATTATTGAAAAAGCTTGAAGTCCACCTAATAAATATACAAACCCTTCAATGCTATATGTTAAGACGAAAACTAAAAGAATATATGTAAGTAATGAGCGGCGCATCATTGATATGGTACCTCCTTATTGTTGATTTAGTTTTTGGTACTTTCTTTTTCGTAGCCAAAGTAGAATAGCTAAAATAATCGCACTTCCTATGTATAATCCAAGCAGTAATCCTAATGTGCCAAAAACGCCTTGTTGTGTTTCATGGAATTTAATGATAGATTGGCTTGAACTCATAAAGATAAATCTACTCGTTTCTAAACAAACTAAATGAAACAACATATTTGCCCATAAGGAACCTGCAAATTCTCTATATAGTTGTAACGTGATACCAAATATATAAAACTGAATCATTAAACCTACAACTGACAATAATTCTGGATTACCTAAATGTATGAAATTTGTAATAATATGTACTGAACCGCCAATGATCGCAAATAATAATGGTTGGATAAATAGTGATGGCATAAATTTGAATTTTTTTTGTAACTCATTCAATATCAATCCACGTATTAACACTTCTTCTGGAAAAGCTTCATATAGTACTGCGAAAAGACAATTAAATAAAAACATTCCCCAAATATGTATATCTTTACTTACGCTCACATTTTGCATTAACCCTGTACTAATACCGATTACAAGTACGACACATGTAATTAAAAATGGTAACGCCAATGCTATGGTTAAATCTCGCTTATTACTATACCCTTTTAATTTAATTTCTTTTAAAATAACTGGATTCTTTGAATGAATGTACTTTAATGTTATCAATGTGCCAATAGTAAATATTATGCCACTGATTAGCTGGCCAATAGGTTTCGCTAGACCATGATTCATAACAAAGCCACCTATTTCTCCTGCAGCTTCTAATATAATAATTGCAAGAATCATATAAGTTAAAATCTTATAGATACTAAACTGCCTTAGCTTCATAAATCGTTATCTCCTTCAAGTTAAATTATGATACGTGCAATTTAAGGCTAACATAATAAAGCACAAAGCTTAATAACTGCTTTGCGCTTTAAATAAATTAGAATTTGTGTGATTGATGTCTATGATTTGGCACAACTATATCCTCTTTAAAAGTAATAAACATCGCACTTAGAAATTTCATTAAAGTTTTTGCAAAATTTTCTTTTGGTTCTGGATTAGCTTTGGTAACCCATATTGTTAATAATTCTACTAATAATGCACTCGTACCGGATGATAAATAATTTTTGGAATTTTCATCAATTTGAATTATTTGGTTTTGGTACCAAATTTGCTCAAATGTTTCTTTAAACTTTTGTTGGAATCCGGAGCGTAATTCTGGCGCTAAAAACAAACTAAATTTTCGACGCTTCTTTTCAATATAATTTAAAATTTCAAGAAGATAATTTTTCATTGTTTCTTCTTGAAAACCTCGTTGAAAAACGATACCTCTTACTTTTAAGCTATGCTCTTTAATGTCATCTAACAATCTATCTTGTAATTGCTCTAATAAATCATATTTATCAAGATAATAGTCGTAAAAAGTTGAACGATTGATTTGGCTTTTTCTAACAATTTCAGAAACTTTAATATGATAAAACCCTTGATCTTCAAGTAATTCTAAAAAAACTTTATCAATCTTGGCTTGAGCTTGATTTCTATGTTTTTCCAATAGTTATCCTCTCTCTTCATACTATCCTACAGTTTTGAAATTTTGCGGGGTGATTCATTATTCATAGCTTATTATACTAAACCTAACATAAAAAATATAAGGAGGAGCAAACATGATGAATTACAAAATTACGTTTAAAGTTAATGGTAAAGAAGTTTCTCAGGAAGAGATTCGTCATATGGAACTTAATCGCTATCAATTAGTCTTTGATGAGTTATTTTCAAAAGGTATTGTACCAACTTTTAAAGGCAAAGAAATTACAAAAGATCAAGTTTCTACTATGTCTCTACAAGATTTAACCCAAAGCCTAGCTGAAACACGTGAAAATTTAGGAAGAGAGAAAACACTAGAGCTTTACCGTGAAGAATTAGCACTAGGTGATGCTATGTGGCATGATTTCGCTAAGTATTCTCGTTCTCGAGAAAACTTAAAGCCTGGTGTAGTTGAAGTTGAAACAGAAGGTATTAGTTTAGAACAGTTTATGCTTCTTAACCAATCTATTGCAAAACAAAATAATCTTTTCTTACCTTCAACAATACATCCTGAACATTACTACTTCGAAGCAACTGATAATGGCGGACAAGTTATTGTTGAACGTTTTGGTCAATATAAATATCCTGTGCATCTTAACTTAATGCAACCTGCAAAAGATGATAAGTATACTCCTGTTCCAGTAGATAAAGATACTGATTTTGCCATGACGGGTTATACTCATTTAGCGTCTGATGATTCTGACACTAAAATTATCGGTATGCACCAATTTAAAAATAAGAAAAAAGGATTGGTCGTCAAACTAGGTGTTTATTTGCCAGAAGCTGTACCTGAAGAGCTTGTGACAGGACACCAATGGCATCTTATGGTTGAATTTAACAACTGTCTGCATAAAGCAGCTCAAATTAAACCTAATTTCTTCCAAAAAATCATTTTCAAATTAGCACTTAAACGTTTGAAAAATAAATATAATTAAATCTTTTAAGGTATGAAGAGCAAAGTTACATTATCGCTTTGCTCTTAAATTATATTGATTTAGTTTATATATGCTTTTTCATTGCTATTAAAATAATTGCTATTAAAAATAATACAATTGCTACGAGTGAAGAGGTATTACCGTATGCGCCACCTGTTAGGAGTACGTTATTCACTTTAATAATATATTGAATTACGCCGTATTCATCATTATGCGTTGTAATATGAATAAGGTCTGATAAATTCCAACACATATGCATAAAGATACTTGGCCAAATAGAATTAAATTTATACGTTGTTAGACCATATAATATACCAGCGATCGTGCCACTTATGACTAGTAATATTAGACTGACCCCAGACATACTGCCGTTAAACAAATGGACTAAAGCGAATAGTACTGATGTCACAATGATGGCGAAGGTCATATTTGTTTTCTTTTCAATGTAGCCCATTAATAAGCCTCGCACTGTTAATTCTTCAGCTATTGGCGCACACATACCACCTAAAACGACAATTTCAAATAACATGTCGAGATATTTTGTTACAGTATCAACTTTCGTTATTTCAAAGTGTCCAGGAATAAAGACGCAATAAATGATGATATTTATAATCGGAATGAGAAAGCCAATTAATAGATAACTGAGTTTAAATTTGTGTGAGTTAATCCGATAGTCACTTAATTTCGCTTTAAATCCTTTATTGATTAAAAGTTTGACGAATAAAAAGGTAAGTACCACATAAGTAATACCATGTAAGATTGTTTCAAAAGATTTCAGATCTAATAAATGCCATAATATCGCAATATTTTGCGCAATGACTGTTAGTATAAATGTTAAAATAATGACACCAATCATCTTTAAATACTTAATTATTAAGCTCATCATGTACCTCCTAAATTGAGTTAGGAGACCCACACTACTAACTTGTGAAGATTTGTGTTATTGTTCCACACACGATAACAACTATTATTAATACGAACCACCATTTTTGAGATAAGAAATCCCAAAAATTCAAATGTTCAGGATATGATTGTGTTTCTTCTCTTCTAGATGAATAAGACGGTTTGCCTGTTAATAATTCGTCCGTTGTAATATCAAAACGTTGCGCTAATTGCACAATCATTTGTGCATTCGGTTCAATCGTACCCTGTTCCCATTTGGAAACGGTTTGTCGCGTGGTATGTAATTCAGTAGCTAATTGATCCTGAGTAAGATTATTCTCTTTACGATGTTGCTTAATCTGTTCAGCAAGTTTCATAGTTATGGTCACCTCTCTTCTAACTTAGCAAGTTCACATGTCACTTTCCGCATACAAAATGGCGCATTCCCTTGAATTCCGCTAACATTTTGTTTCCAAAACTTAGCATATCATGTTAACTCAATGATTTGATGTTAAATTGACGTCTTAAACAAAAATAGCTCGCCAAATGTTATTTAACATCTAACGAGCCACTCTCTAAATCATTATTTCTTAGATTTTGATGTTTTGCGTTTTCTAATTAATGTAAGGCCTAGACCACCAAGTAATACTGACCATATGGTTGTATTTGATTCTTGCTGACCTGATTTTGGTAATGCTTTTGTTACGTTGTCACTCGAAGTATTTAAATGGTTTACCTTATCAGATACTTCACTTGCATGATGATTTATCACTTCATGATGACTTGAAGATTGAGTACTTATCACACTCAAGTTATGATTGTTAGATTTTGTTGTTTGTTGATCACGACTTTCTTCTTGATGATTGTTATGGACACTATGATTCATATTATGAGAGGTACCTTTATTCTCTACTTCTTTATGTGACTGTGCATTGTTATCATTGTTATCTTCTTGGCCTGAGATAACCTTGTCGCTATCATTTTTAAAAATGTCACCGTCCACTTCATAAGGTGGTTCTAAACCCTCATCATTTCCATTATTATCATCAGAAGCATGATTGTCTTCTTCATTACTTGAAGTATCGTTTCCATTATCAGATTGTTCACCATTATCTACGCCATGGTTTGTATTTGGTTCTTCATTGTCAGAGATGGGGTTATCTGAATCATCTTTAGACGCCCCGTTAGTATTTCCCGGGTTATCATTATCTTCTCCATCATCACTTTCTTGGTCACCTGTTAAATCTTCTAATTCCCAAGCGGATGTTGTACCAGATAACTCGAATGACGCAATCAACATTGGTTTACCATTTGGACTTTCTTCAGCACTTTCAAAAGTGATTCCTTCTGGTGAAATATCTTTATTATCTGGGTCGAATAAATATTTCACAAAATACGGTTCATTAGGGTTTGTAATATCATAAATCATAATGCCACCCACACGTTCTAAGCCAACAAAGGCATATGAATGGCTACCTACTTTACCAACAACCACATTCTCAGCTTCTGGACCTTTATCATCACTTCGGTCATCTACTTTAATGTCATCAGCTGCTTCATAATTGGCATTAAATCGTTCAGTCAATAAATCTAAAACGCGTTGCTCAATATCATTGCCACTGTCATAAATCATTTCCAAATCAGAGGCTCTTATGATAGAGAATGAACGACCGCCGTATGATACAAGTGCATTGTATTTACCATTCGCATCTTTAAATGCATGTGACGTCGTAACTTTCAAACGGCCCAATTGTTCGTCATCAAACAAGCCATTTTTCACCATATCATCTAGTTCTGCTTGTGTGTAACCTTGGTAATAGCGTGCATCCAATTGAATATCATCTTTCAATTTCTTCACACGCTTTTCCTCAGAATAACCCTCATAATCTTGAGAGTCTCCTTCATTTGCGATCAATAAATAGGTTTCACCATTATATTCATACGTATCGATACCATCTGGCTGCAATAATCCTAAAACCGGTACGCGTCGCAACTCTGATTTACCATCTTCATCAGACGTATCCATCGCATTTTGGGCAAGTGAATGGTCCTTATACGGTAACCTTTTCACTTGGACAATGTCTCCTTTTGCGATATCAATCTTCGCGATGGCACTCACTTCTTGTAACGTGACATAGGCATATTTACTTTGGCTATCTACCGCAATATATTCTGGTTCAATATTCAAATAGGCATCTTCCGCGTTTGGTCCTAAAGCTCGAATACCTTCTTGATGTTCTTTCGTAAACATTGCTGTACGTACATTCTTGGCAGTTACATTTTCAGGACCATTCGTCACATCAATCACTGACACAGAACCTGGTGGGTTAACGGTATAATCGTCACTTGGTTCTCCTTCATTGGCTACTAATAAATACTTACCATCTTTAGAGAAAGTGACCATGTCAGGTAGACTACCGACCGTCACGTTATTGATATATTCACCATTTGAACCATAGAATGCCACATGTCCAGGTTGTGTCTTGTCCTCTGCAGGTGCTGAAACTGCCACGTAATCTCCACTTGGATGCACCGTCACACTGGTCACATCACCCGCTTCAATACCATTATCTTGTAAATAAATACGTTTTACTAAATGAATTGTGCCATCCTTTCCAGGGTGTTTCACATCAATAATATCTAACGCTTCTTTATCACCATTTACTGAATATGCATAGCCATTCTTCGGATTGTACTTCACAATTTCTGTACCACCCTTACCAAAGTACGCACCACTTGTGTAACGGCCTGCATGTGTGATGTTCAATTGATTTTGACCAGTGCGAGACGCATTCTTTGTACGTTGTGCTGACGTCCATTCAGGCGTTGTAGAAAGGATTGCTTTCGGTTGTTGATCTTGCGTGTTCGCATCACGTTGTAACGCATTAAAGAGCACTTGCTTTTGTTGTGGAGACATATGCGTCAGTTGTGTTTGAGATACATCTGAAACTGCGACATCATTCTCTTCTGTAGCCGTTACTTTATTCATTTCTCTTTCTTTTGAAAAAGGTTGTGCGTTCATACGTGCTGCATTTAAGTTTCGTACTTTTTCAGCTGACGATACGGCATTTTGAGATACATCAGAATGTGAATTTTGGTTAGATTGTTGTGTCGTATTACGTTTTTCTGTTTGTCTGTTTTTAGTAGTTGGTTGTGTTGATTTTTTCGTTTCTTGTGTAGGTGCTTCTTGCGTGTTGTTTTGTGATGATGCTTTTTTAGTTTCGCGTTGCGGTTGTTCTTGGGTTTGTGATTGTTCTGTTTTAGGTTGTTCTTGTGTAGTTGGTGTTTGAGATGTTGTTACATCATTAGATGGTTTACTTTGTTGTGTCGTTTCTTTAGTTATTTGTTCTGTTTGATTACTATTTTGATTATTATTATGTATCGCTTTATCTTCCTCTGTATCCGCTTCTTGAGACGGTACTTGTTCAGTAGATGCTTCTTCCTTAGTTTGAATTTCTTGTGTTGCTATCGTCTTGTTTTGTGGTTGTTCCACACGTTGTGTTGAGGCTTCATGACTCGGTTGTTCTTCAGTTGATTGCGTTTGTTCCATTGAAACCTTTTCAGAAGTGTTAGACTCATTACTTTCGGCAGCAGACGCTTGACCCCCACCTAAGAATAATAAACTCCCAACAAGAATAGATGCTGTCCCAATTGAATATTTACGAATTGAATACGACTCTCGCTTATTCCCTAGCTGCTTCTTATCCATAAAAAATCCCCCTGTAAGATAAAAGTGTATACACCACTATCTTACAAGAGGAATATTTATGGATTATTAAAGAAAAGTAAATAAATTATTGCTATTTTAATTTATCCATATTTTTGATAACAAAGCACTTTTACTTTTAGGAGCTACCTCGTTAGGAAGTTCATCTACTTGAACTATTAATGGTAATTTAAAAGATGTTCCTGTACATACTAGTTGTCCTGGAGCTAAATTTGGAATACTTTCTTTTGAAATTAAGTCTAAAGTTGACATTGTATTATCTAACATTTTTAAATCATTTTCATTTACTAATCGATGAATGAAATAATTATGCACTTGAGAAATTATTGTAGGAGAAATGTCAGCTGGTCTTTGACTAGAAATTGTAAGATAAAAATTAAATTTTCTTCCTTCTTTTACAATTTCCTCAAAAACTTCTAATCTATAATCTTTCCATTTTTCTGATTCACGATTAGATTTATTAGATAAAATATTATGTGCTTCATCTATTATTAAATTAACTATATGATCTTTTTTTAAATTATATTCTTTATTGTAATCATATGTTATTTTAGTAATCATTAAAGGTATTAACATTTTTAGATCTTGGTTGACATTCTTAAGAGAAATAATATTCAAACTTTTATTATTAAAAATAATTTCTTCCTCTGAGAGTACTATAATGCTCTCTATATCTTCCTTTCGAGATTGAATTCTCTGTAGTAGTGGTGCTATGTGATCATATTGAATTTGATTATATTTTATTTCAAATATCATTTGAAAACATGAAACAATTTGTAAAAACTTAATAGGACCTATATCTGAAAGTTTATCATTTTGTACATTAATTTTATCGATCTCGTTTTGCATTTCTTTTTCAGAAGGGTTCCAGAATTTCCCTTGATCCCACTCAAATATAAAGTGATTACTATAAAAACCTTTACTAGTAGAATTATAAATAGTTAAATCTATCCATTCTGATATATCATCATTTTGTAAATCTAACAATTGAATTACATATTTTAATAAATTCAATCCTTCTCTACTTGGCGACATGTAAACATTGCGAAAAGCTTCTTTCAAATGATAATTAATAGTTTCTAATAACGAAAATTCGTTGTTTTTTATATAGAAATTTACAACCCTTTTTAAGAAAGGTTTTTGAGTTTGTTCGGTAGCGCCAAAAATTATGGATAGCATCTCAACATCCCAAAAATATTTTTTTGGAATATAAATTTTATTAAAGTCGCCATCATTTTTTAAATTACCTAAATTAAAAACTTGTTTATCAGTACTTATTACTTTTCTGCCAATGTATTCTCCATTAAAATCAATCAATATAAATTTGGATTTGCTAATATTTACTTTTTCACTTTTATTCAAATTAAATAATTCATGATACATTTTAGTTAATGTATTAGACTTACCGCTACCTGTATTACCAAATATAGCTATATGAGTATTAAACAGAGCGTCCCATTGCAATCTAAATTGATAGTTATCTGGCCATGTATTTCCAAAAGGTAAAAGTGATAGTTCTTCTCTTTTTTCTTCTTCATATATTTTTTCATGTAAATTTTCAGGAAGGAGAATTGCATTATTAAATATCTGTGGAAATGCAACCATACCTTGAAAAAATTTTTCACCCAAAAAACTTCCTACTATCTTTACTTCAACTTCTCTGATGAATCGTTCTCTAGAAAATTCTTGATTTTCTATATCTTGAAATCGATCATAAGCATATTCTTTTTCTACTTTTCCAACTATAGTATACCTACCTGGTTGTATGCCTATAAAAGTACCAATCATTACGCCTGAATACTTTTCTCCTTTATAAAAGTGAAATAATTGTGTTGTAGTATTAGTAATTCTAATAATCACTGAAGTTCCTCTAATTTCTTTAACAACTCCAACTACTAAATTATCATTATAATTTTTCATTATTTCCAACCTTTCATTAAGTTATTAAGAAATTTAAAATCACCTTTCAATCTTGAATTATCATTAAAATTAGGCCAATAAGTTATATTATTTAAACCTTTTAAATATTCTTTTATATCTTTTTCCCCTTTTTGGCTATAGCAGATAATATAAACTTTCAAATAAGGGTTAGTAATAGATCTTTTAACAATTTCACGAATATGTTCATCTGCGAATGAAAAACCAAAAACTACTAATACTGAATCTTTTCTTTCAAGTTCAAAACTTAAAATTCTTAACATTTGATAATAATGTTGTTGAAAAACAGTTTCTTTAAACTTTTCTTTAGTTGGTGAAACAATATTTAGTTTTTCATATGAATTTTGGAATTCAGTTAATTCAATACTGTCATCATTAAATATATTTTCTAAATCATTCTTTAAATCTACGAAATTATAACTATCCTTGTCCAAGTTTTCTATTATATTAACTACTTGAGCATTTTCTATATATTTATCTGCTTCCACCTTTAATTTATTAAAGTTATTATTGTTTAATGAAACCTCAATATTGTCACTTTCATCATCTTTTCTCCAAGTTACAGAACCATGTATTTTTAATAAGTTTATTATGGGTATGTTTCTACTGAAACTTTCACTGACACCAGTGTGAGAGGCATTAATATAAAAATTTTCTGAAGATATGTATTTTTGTAAAAAACCCCTACTCCCATCATTAAAAAAAGTTATAGCGCCCCTTTTGCTATGATGGTCAAAAGCTAGTTCAAATAAAGTGTCATAATTCGTAGTAAATATATTAACTTTTTTAGGTCTATCAAAACCTTCATTGTTGAGTAATATAATTAGATTATTTACAAAATCTATGTAGTTTTTGTAAACATCTTCTTCTCTTGGAATAGTAGGTTTATTTAAAATTCTAGTTTTAGCCACCCAATAATTAAACCAAATAAAATAAAGTTCATTTCTATATTTTTCTAAGTCTTCATCTACTAACAAATCTTCGAAACTTTTTTCAATTCCTTTTAACCATAAATTCGGAATAATACCCGTTGAAGCTCCTGAACCAATTAAAAAGTTAATATTTTTACCATTTATTTCATCTAAAAATTTTTTATATTCTTCCATATTTTTCCCCATTTAATTTTTTATTAATTAAATAGTACCATTTTATTTAACATATTTCATATTTCGTTTTATAAAACCTAAATTTTACTTCTTATTGATTAATTTCTTATGCTATATTTAAACCAAATACTATTTTCTGGGTGATGTTATGAGTTATCAAGGTGAATTGGCGTTAGAGAATGAAGTTATTAAGCAACTAGAATCTCAGGGTTATGAAAGAGTAATCTTAAGAAATCATGACCAATTGGTTAATAATTTCCGTCAAATTTTAAATGAACGAAATATGGACAAACTTAATAATAAACCACTCTCTTACGGAATTTGCACGTTTGATGACTGACATTAGTGACAAGAGTGTCTTTGAAAGTGCGATGCAACTGCGCGATAGTTACACGCTTGAAAGAGATGACGAATCAAAGGTGTACTTATATTTCTTAGATACGGAACATTGGTGTCAAAATAAATTCCAAGTTACGAATCAAGTATCAGTAGATGATAAATATAAAGGTCGCTATGACGTGACGATTCTCATTAATGGTCTACCACTTGTTCAAATTGAACTTAAACGTAGCGGTATTGCGATTACACAAGCGTTTAATCAAATTGAACGTTACCGTAAACACAATTACAGAGGATTGTTCCGTTTTATTCAGCTTTTCGTTGTAAGTAATAAGAAGGAAACACGTTATTACGCAAATAGTGACAAAGAAATATTCAAAAGCTTTATGTTCTATTGGAGCGATAAAGACAATCGTCGAATTAACAATTTAAAAGAATTTATCCAAGACTTCCTCGACCGTTGTCGCGTGGCCAAAATGATTAGCCGCTATATGATTACAAACGAAACTGATAAACTTTTAATGGCGCTTCGTCCCTATCAAGTATACGCAGTGGAAGCACTCATTAATCGTGCAACCGAAACGAATAATAATGGCTACATTTGGCATACAACTGGTAGTGGTAAAACACTGACATCATTTAAAACGAGTCAAATTCTATCTAGAGACCCTGGCATTAAGAAGGTCATCTTTCTTGTAGACCGTAAAGACTTAGACAGTCAAACACTCGCAGAATTCAATAAATTCCAAATGGATTCAGTTGATTTAACAGTTAATACACATAAACTTTTAAAGCAGCTTGATGATCCTTATCAGAAACTTATTGTTACTACGATTCAGAAGATGTCCAATGCGGTTAAGACTGGTGCTAAAGTAATGGATAAATATAAAGAGGATAAAGTCGTCTTCATCATAGACGAATGTCATCGTACGCAATTTGGCGAAATGCATCGTCTTATTAGACAACATTTCCTTAACGCTCAATATTTCGGTTTCACTGGTACGCCTCGCTTTGAAGAGAATTCAAGTCAAGATGGTCGTGCGACTGCAGATATTTTTGAAAAGTGTTTACACACCTACCTCATCAAAGATGCGATTCGTGACGGCAACGTACTTGGTTTCTCAGTGGAATATATCAGTACATTTGCGAAGGAATTACACGAGATGGACGACACATATGTCGCTAATATCGATGAAAATGAACTATGGATGGCTGACGACCGTCTTAAATTAGTAGCACAACATATGCTTGATAACCATTATAAGAAGACGCGTAATCAAATGTATACTTCCATCTTCACTGTACAAAGTATACCTATGGCAATTAAATACTACAAAATCTTCAAACAACTCAAAGAAGAAGGGAAACATGATTTAAATGTTTCTACCATTTTCACTTACGGAGCGAATGAAGATAGTAAACAACAGACGGATAATAAGCATACAAAAGATGAACTTGCCGAAATAATGAAAGACTATAACGCGACCTTCGACAAGAATTATTCACTCGATTCATTCGATGGGTTCTTCAATGACATTTCTAAACGTGTGAAACAAGGTAACCCAGCCGAACGTCTTGATATCCTTATTGTCGTCGATATGTTCTTAACTGGTTTCGATAGCAAGAAGCTAAACACGCTATATGTCGATCGTAACTTGAAATATCATGGTTTAATCCAGGCCTACTCACGTACAAATCGTGTTGAGAAAGAAACGAAGCCTTACGGTAATATCGTTTGTTATCGAAATTTGAAAGACAATACAGATAGAGCCATTGAACTCTTTTCACAAACAAATGATACTGATACCGTATTGAGTCCATCATTTGATGTCATCTTGGCTCAATTCAAGTCAGAGTTAGAAGAACTATTCAAACTTGCCCCTACACCAGACAGTGTAGATGATCTTGAGCGTGAAGAAGACAAGTATCAATTTGTAATGATTTATCGTGCCCTAGCGAGTATTATGCAACGACTTAAAACATTCGACGAATTCTATTTCACAACAGATGTGGTAGGTATTGATGAACAAACGTACGAAGATTATAAGAGTAAATATCTCAATATTTATGATCAAGTCAAAGCAACCAATAATACTGAAAAGACATCTGTTTTAGAAGATATCGACTTTAAAATCGAAGTCCTTAGAAATGATTTAATTAATGTTCAATACATCCTAGACCTACTTAATAACCTTGACTTAACAGATAAAAAACAAACTGAGCGCGTGCGTAATCAAATTAAACAATTATTGGATAAAGCTGACGATGATAAACTTCGCCTAAAAGCCGAATTAATTAGAGAATTCTTAGATAAAGTTATTTCACAACTAGATGAAGATGCTGTTGTTGAAGATGCTTACTTTAATTTCGAGGAAAAGGTCAAAGAAAAAGAAATTCAAGACTTCGCAGATTCAAAAGAATATCCAGTAGAACTACTTAAAGAAGTCATTAATGAATATGAATTTAGCGGACAATTGGATAACACCGTTGTTGAACAAGGTATTACAGGGGGCTTACTGGTACGTACCCAGAAGATTGAAAACGTTAAATCCTTCGTTCAAGAAACAACAGAAAAGTATGGTGCAGCTAACTGATAAGTTAGGCGGTTTCCCGCTTAACTTATTTTAGTTTGTGATTTAAAATAAGATATAAAATATAAAAACTTAAATATCAAACAATATAATTACATTTATTAAGGGGGAAACATCAGTGTCAACGACAGAAAAACAACGTCAACAACAAGCTGATCTACAAAGAAAATTATGGTCCATCGCCAATGACTTACGTGGGAACATGGACGCAAATGAATTCAAAAACTATATCTTAGGCTTAATCTTCTATCGTTACTTAAGTGAGAAGAATGAAGAAATCGCTTCAGACCTACTTAAAGAAGACGGTATCTCATATGAAGAAGCCATGAACAATGATACATATAAACCTATCGTTGAGAAAGAATTAATCGCACGTATCGGTTTCGTTATCGAACCTCAATACTTATTCAGTAACCTAATTAAAGAAATAGAAAAACAAACATTCCAAATTGAAGATTTAAGCAATGCCGTTAAAAATGTTGAAAACTCTACGCGCGGTCATGAAAGTGAAGACGATTTTATCCACCTCTTCGATGACATGGACTTAACATCAAGCCGTCTTGGTAATACAAACGCTAAACGTACACAGCTTATCTCAAAAGTAATGGTTCAAATTTCAACACTACCATTCGTACATAGTGACCTTGAAATCGACATGCTTGGTGATGCCTACGAATACTTAATCGGTCAATTCGCGGCAAGTGCAGGTAAAAAAGCTGGTGAATTCTACACACCTCAACAAGTATCTACAATCTTAGCTAAGATTGTTACAACAGGAAAGCAAGACTTAAAAAGCGTTTACGACCCTACGTGCGGATCTGGTTCCCTACTCCTTCGTGTTGGTGCAGAAGCTAAAGTGCGTCAATACTATGGGCAAGAATACAATAGTACGACATACAACTTAGCTCGAATGAACATGTTATTACATGACGTAAACTACAAACGTTTCCAAATCGAAAATGACGACACGCTTGAAAGCCCTGCAGTACATGAAGAACGCTTTGATGCCGTTGTGGCTAACCCACCATATAGCGCTAATTGGAGTGCTGACCCTTCATTCTTAGACGATGAACGTTTCAGTAACTACGGTAAACTTGCGCCTAAATCTAAAGCCGACTTTGCCTTTATTCAACATATGATTTACCACTTAGATGACAATGGCACTATGGCCGTAGTCTTACCACATGGTGTTTTATTCCGTGGCGCAGCAGAAGGTACCATTCGTAAATACTTAATTGAAGAGAAGAATTATTTAGATGCCGTTATCGGCTTACCTGCTAACCTATTCTTCGGTACAAGTATCCCAACAAGTATTCTAGTATTTAAGAAATGTCGTGAAGCGAATGACGACGTAGTGTTTATTGACGCTTCTCAATCTTTTGAAAAAGGTAAAAACCAAAACCATCTTACCGACGAAGACGTCAACAAAATCGTTGAAACCTACCGCAATAGAGAAACCATTGATAAATACAGTTATATAGCAACCTTAGATGAAATCAAAGAAAACGACTATAACCTTAATATCCCAAGATACGTCGACACATTTGAAGAAGAAGAACCAATTGATCTAGACCAAGTTCAGCAACAACTCGCAGACATCGACAAAGAAATCGCCGATGTAGAATCAGAAATCAACGAATACCTCAAAGAGCTAGGAGTGTTGAAAAATGACTGAACAACATAATACTCCAAAACTCAGATTCCCTGAATTCACTGAGAGTTGGCAACATTTAACATTAGGTGATATAGGAAAAGTCGCAATGAATAAGCGTATTTATAAAAATCAAACATCAGAACAAGGAGAAATTCCATTTTATAAAATTAGTACATTTGGTAAAAAACCAACTTCATTCATTTCAAGAGAAATTTTTGAAGAGTATAAGCAGAAATTTCCTTATCCTAACAAAGGAGATGTCTTAATTTCCGCATCAGGTAGTATAGGAAAAACTATTGAATTTGATGGTGAAGAAGCATATTTTCAAGACTCTAATATAATCTGGTTAGATCATCAAAATAAAATTAGCAATAAATTTTTAAAGCAATTTTACGATACAGTAAAGTGGGATAAAATCGAAGGAAGCACAATTAAAAGATTGTATAATAAAAACTTTTTAAACACTTCAATATTTCTTCCTACTCGTCAAGAACAAGATAAAATAGGTGACTTATTTGAAAAGATAGATAAACATATTCTCCTACAAGAAAAACAGATACATCTATTAAAATATAAATTGAATTTTTATATCAAAAACTTATATTCACAAAATATAGTTTTTAAAAATAAAGACAAGCCTTACTCTAATTGGAAAAAAACAAATATTGATAATATAACTAATTATTTAAGTTCAAAGAGAGATGCTAGGAATTCCATTGAAAATAATGTGGTTAGTGGTTATCCAATATATGATGCTACTAAAGAAATTGCGCAAAGTAATGTATATGATATAGAAACTCAATACATTTCTATTATTAAAGATGGTTCTGGAGTAGGAAGATTAAATTTAAGAGAAGGTAAATCATCAGTTATAAGTACAATGGGATATATAATACCTGATAATATAAATATTTATTTTTTATTTTACTTTTTAAAAACCATAAATTTTAATAAATATATAATTGGCAGTACTATACCACATTTGTACTATAAAGATTTCTCTAAAGAAAAAATAACTGTTCCTCTAGATGAAAATGAGCAAAATAAAATAGGTGAATTTCTCTTTTCTTTAGATAAAGTTTTATTAAAAAAGAGATATAAATTAGAGAAATTAAAATTACGCAAAACCTCACTTTTAAAGAAAATGCTTATATAATTAAACTTATGTAACTTTAATAGAATAAAGCCTTTAAGCAAAAGATAGCTTAAAGGCTTTAATTCTAATTAGTAATATATATTTTTATTTCAATTTATTTAATTTTAAATATAAATTCTCAATATCCTTATTTATAGTATAAATTTTTTCTACAAATTCTTTTTGTTTACTTAATTCAATAATTGGTACTTTAACATTTTTTAATGAATCAATTGATAATTTAGGAGTACCAACTCCCACAGTTTCTTCAATCAATCTTTTTTGTACTATATCACTAGATAAAATATACATTAAATAATCTTGATTAATTATAGACTCATCTATAACTCTTATTCTATGCGCATTCTCTGTTAAAGAGATTGTTTGGTTTTCTTCTAATTCTGGAATTTTCCCAACCTTCCCGATAGTACCTGCTGCTGAAATGTAAATATCATTTGACAATAATTGGTAGTTTTTTATTTTGCTAAAAGTCATTTCATCAATATAATTAGAAGTTTCTAAATTTATACTTTCATATTCAAAATCACCTGTACCAGGATAATAATGATTTGTTTTAAATGGAGCATAATCCAGTTCTTTTGGTATTCTTTTACCACCTTTAATCATTAATATATTTTTATTATGAAATTTATTTAAGGTTTCATTTTTTTCTTTAAAAAATTCCATAGCATTACTATTAATTACATTGCTTTTATAATTTTGTATTTCTTCTATTTTATTTTCAATGGTAAGAACTTCTTTTGCTTTATCAGATATTTGATTTATATAATGTTTTAATTCTTTTTCATCAGAGGGCATAGGAAGCCTGAAATTCTCAAGATCCTCTGAATAAACATGCTTTTGTATTGAACCAGAAGCAAATTTATAAATTTCATTTTGTTTTTCTTTTAGTAAAATATAAATTTGTTCAGTTGTATAAGGTGAATCTTTTTTCGCCTCTATAGTAAAACTATCTGAAGCAAATATAGGTGTTGAATGATATGCAATATACCCAGCATATGCTCCGCTTTGGGATACAGTTATAATATCACCTTTTCTATTAAAATCAGTTGAATAATAAGCTGGAGTTCTGCCCCCTGCAATAACAGGAATTTCTCCTATCTCAATATCTTTTTCAGATATAGAGGTACCATTCTTTAAATTAGCAATTTTCGATAATGAAATAGTTTCTTCACTTTCATAACCAATAAGTTTTTTCCCTTCATAGGCTATTCTTATTTTAAAAGAAGTATCATTTGCATTAAAATGAATATTTTGATTGAGTTTAGATTTACTATAAAATGGTTCAACATTTGATTCAGGTATAATTGATTTATTTAAAAATGCATTTTTAATAATTTTATTAATAAAATTGCCATTATTACCATAAAGCATAGATAGTTCTTCTATAAAGTAATTTTTCACTCTAGGTTGAATACCTTCTTGACCTCTTCTATCAGAAAATTTATACCCTAATAATAATTCTTCTTCAGCCTTTTTCTTAGGAGACTGTACTAATATAACCTCATTATTTGTTAAAGCATAATACATCATTTTTTCTTTTTCACTTTCCCAAGCAAACTCTTTAAAATCCTTATACTCTTTTTTACTTCTTTGATATTTATCATAATAATCCTCAAAATAAATATTATCCCCAACATAATAACCATTTACAAAATCAATATATTCATTTAATTCTGCTTGATATAAATTATTCGCGTAATTTTCTAAAAAGTTAGGGTCCTCATTGATCGTTTTTTTAGTTAGATTTTCAACTGAATCATTAATTTGTTTTTCAATGTTTGAAGATTGTGCTACACTTCGCTTTTCTGCAAATATAATCACAGTCTCGGTACCAGTAGCCATAAAAGTAGTATTAGGATTTTTAACAATTGCAATCACTTTAAAATTTCTTAAAAGTAATTTTCTAGCTTCTGTATAAATTTTATTTCCTGTATTTAATATAGAAGAAGGTAATATAATCCCCATTACTCCGCCTGTTTTTAAAAGTTGAGAAGCTCTTTCAATAAATAAGGCTTCAATTTCCGAACTATTATCGGTAACATATTTAGCTAGTAAAAAATCATCATCCATATTAGGTAATAATTGTCTAAATTCGTCTATGTGATAAGGGGGGTTCGCAAGTAAAACGTCGAAAATTTCATTTTTTGTACTATGTATATTTAGATGTAAATCTCCTTTGAAATCTTCAGAAGTAAAGCTATCTAAACCATTGGCTCTATAAATATTAGCATTACCGTCTCCGTTTAAAAATGTACTAACTTTCGATGTTTTAACCAATCTATAATCTATATCCACACCATAAACATAATTATTAGCCCAATCAAAAGGAGAAGCTTTAAAACTGTTTATTTTATTTTTTGAACTTTGTGAAATATTAGATATATCCAATTCATTAATTATTTTTTGAATTTCATCCATGTATTCTGTTAAAAAGTGTCCACTCCCTGAAGCAAAATCAATTATTTTTGGCAACAAATTATTAGGACTAGCATTCTCTAATTTTTCTTTAATCATATTTTCTAGAGGTAATGAATTAACCATAAACCTTGCTATAGGAACTGGAGTGAAAAATTGTCCTGCTTCTTGTTTAAAACCATTTGAAAGTATCATTTCAAAAAAGTCTCCTAAAAACTGCTGTTTTTTTGGATATTTTAATTTATAAGGAGCTATTAAGTTAACTAATTCTTTTACTAAACTTATATTTTCTCCAAATGTTACATCATCATAAACATCTTTGAAATGAAAATTAGAACTTGTTTTACTTTTAGTATGCCCAATTATTTTTAATAACTCATTTTTAATATAATCATTTGTTATATTTTCTGAAATAATTTGATTTATTCTTGATTGTTCTTTATCGCTATCAATATTGATTTCTATAAAATCTCTCATACCTTTTGAGTATAAATTTTCTAGTTTTGCTATAAAGTGCTCATCAGTTTCATTATTTAATATTTGAAATTTTAATTTTTGATTATTTAGGGTATCAAATTCATCAACTATTTTTGCTATAAATAAATTTAAAACTCTATTGAAAGCATTTGTTTTATCTGAAATTCCGTGTTTTCTTAAAATAGTTAAAAACTTGTGAAACATTTTTGAAGAAGATTGTTCAGTTAATTCAATTAAATCACCTGGATATAAATCAATTGATTCAGCCTCATAAGGAGAAACATTAGGTGATATTCTAAAAGAATTTTCAAGTATTTCATTTGTGTCTAAAGTATCACTTAAGTTATCGGTACTTCCTAATCCATTCCAATTTTCTGATGAAACAATATATGTCTCATCATTTACAAAATTATTTATAATTCCAGCAGTTGCAACACCAATGTATTTCACGCGATGATCATAACGGTAATAACTTATAACCTGTCCTTTAGCTTTCTTCAATTTACGTAATTCATTTTCATATTCTTTTCCATACGATTTTATATCTAAAATTAAAAATGGAATATTCTGTTCATCTAATATTATTAAGTCTATATATCCTGATTTTCTACCTAATTGTACTTCTTGTTCGATAATAACTTTATTAGGGGAATAGCCAGATTCAATTATTTTTATAACCCAATAAAGTTGAGCTAAAAATTCAGGTTTTGATAAATTTGAACTCCTTCTATTCTTAACATTCTTTTCAATTTCTCCCCAATATATTTCACCATAAGATTTCTTTGAAAAGTCAACTGTAAATGTATTGATTAAATAATCATTATATTTTGCTTTATAAATAAGTTTTTGATTATCATTTTCTTGAAAAATAAAACCCATTTTTAGAAGATTTTCAACCCTTTTATTATCTATCATATGTTCCTCTCTTTCTTTCATGATAATGTAAATATTTTACTAGTACGATTGATCTTTTAATAATTTAAAATAAATAAGAAACCAACTATATATAAATAATCGTATTAACTCAATATAGTTTATTTATTCAAGTATACATATAAATATTTTTTTGTATAATTATCAGTGCTTATATGATGATTTAATGTACATTCAAATATCTAATTCATTCTCTATTCTTTTTTGCTTTTTATATATACATCGACTTATAAATTCTTCAAAATCTAGCTCAGGATAATTAGGATTTCTATATTTTTCTTCATATCCCATCACATGGCCTAAAGAATTCTTAAGAGTATGATTTATTTGATTAGCTATTCCTCCAACTAATCGAGTTTTACTTTTATTTACATTTTCATATAACAATTTCAATTGAGATATATGTACATCTAAATCCATTTTTTTAGTCTCACTATATATAGCATTCATCTTTTTATTCAAAATTTGTGTTATTTCATAATTATTCGCTTCTTCAACACTCGTATGTCTTCTTATATAAATTCTATTTTTACTAATATAGTTTCCGTCTTTAGTACTTAAATAAGGTAAGTCATTGTTATTAGATTTAATAGTAATGCATTGAAATTTTTTTCCATTCAAACTTTTATAAATTTCATCATCGAATTCAAAATTTTCAACTTCTATACTAGAAATTAGACTATCTGGTAAAAATTTAGATAATTGAGTATTAACTTCCGCTTTATCTTTTAACATTTGAAGCCCTATTGGAATATATTTATCGTCATCTTCTTCAACACCTATAATTACATTGCCCCCACCAAAATTTGCCATTGATAGAATTAACTTAGCTAATTTTTCATTATCTATCCAATCTTTTTTAAAATCCAAATCATCTTTTTCTCTTTCGTTAGTCCATTCAGTCAATTGTTTGTGAAACTCTGATACGGAAGTCCCTTCGTCATTTAAAAGTTTTAATATTTCAAATAAGTTGTCTTTTTTCAAAATAATCCTTCTTTCTCAAACTATATTAATAGTGATTGTAGTACTCAGTAAAACTTTATTTTAAAATTTTGTTACTTTTTATCTGAAAAAATTTGTAAAAAACATATATATTACTCTACATTTTAAGTCTTTCGTAATTAAATATTCAATTAAAGTACTTAATAAAATATTAAATATAAAGATTGCTACATCTGTGTTAACAATATTTATATTTAAGCATCTATCCCACTGTGTTCACACACTCAGCACATTTGTCTTACTTATCTTATGTGCCATGATAAGCACGACGATGACGGTAAATACGAGTGTAATACGATTAATATGCTGAAGTTGATATAGTAGAGTGTCATGTCTGCCATGGCTTTGTTTGGTGATAGTGTGCTCATGATGAATTGGTGTAGTTAATAACCTCCTATGAAGCCGACTAGTATATCTGAAATGGTTAATAATATTGTTTCACAATAAACGCTCATGAAGTTTTCATTTTATAGAAATCTACGACTCTCAAGATTGCAAGTTATCATGAATGTTCTATGACATTAATGTTAGTCATAATAAATACTTTAACAACGAACTCCTTAACATCCAATCAGAAATTGAATAAGTGTACAAAACAAGCCAAATGAACGCAAGATAGGGTTCATTTGGCTTTATGTATGAGAATCAACTCAAAATATTAAATATTAAATTTGATACATAGGTTTCTAAAAATGCGGCAATGATGATTAATGGTAATGCGATTAATACATAGGATTTGATTACATTGATTAAGTTATCTTTTATCGCATAGTTTTCTTTTTTACTTGTCCTAAAGAGATTGGTAAAGCGGCGTGTGATGGCTTTGTTCAACATATACAATGCGCTTGTTAAAATGCAAAAGCCCATAATTTCAAATGTATAGTGTGGAATAGTTGCAATACATCCTATCAAACCTTTGTGTACATCTAAACTTAGAAAGAAACCTAACGCAATGCCAGGCATAATGATGGTTACTACTAAATTGATGAGATAAAGATAAGGTATTGGTAGTAAGGCTAGAATAAACATTTGTAGTGGGACTCTGAAACCGTTATTAACGATATACTTCCAGACTTTTTCGAGTCCTTTCGTGTTGCCAATCTTTTCGCTCGCATTTCCCATATGTTTCAATTCATTGAAAGATGGATGAACAAAGTAACAGAATATCGTAGTAATGACTAAACAAATGGTAGCAACTACAAAGATTTTTAAGGCGCGTTTAATAATGTCCAAATCAAATGATTTAAGCATAAGCAACCTCTCTTTCATCTCTTATACTAACAAACATGACATGAGCCTGGGACATAAATAATATGATGATGCTATTTTGCAAATTCGCAGTAGCTGACTGAACTGAAAAGGCGCTTAAATCAGGCTTTTTTCAGTTCTAGTCATCCTTGCGAGGGTGGGACGACGAATTTAAAAAGAATTCTGTCCCACTCCCCCTTTAACTATTTCTAGCAAAGGAGTCAAGATATATTGATCAGTCTTGTTTGAAGAATTTTTCCACTATTGTTTTAGAAGCTGTGCCTTTTTCAAAGGTACAGAAACGATTGTAAAAGGCTTGATATTTGTCACTATATGTTTCTTGTACGTTATCAATATTTTTGATTGCTTCGATTAAGCCATCATTTGTTTTAATTAAAGGTCCTGGTGCTTCTTTTTCAAAATCGAAATAAAAGCCTCGTAATTTGTTCTTATAAAAATCTAAATCATAGGTGAAGAATAATAATGGTTTCTTCGTATTTGCAAAATCAAACATGACTGAAGAATAGTCTGTGATGCATATATCTGTAATTAAATACAAATCACTGATTTCTGGGTATTTTGTTCCATCAACGACAAATTCTTTTAGCGATTCACTTAATTTCAACGCATTACTAATAATAATATGCGGACGTAAAATTAAAATATATTCATCTCCAATACTTTCCTTCAATTTTTGTAAGTCAAGTTTCAGATTGATGATATGTTTTTTAGCTTTATTAATTTCGTCATCTCTAAAAGTAGGCGCGTATAAAATAATTTTTTTATTACCTTCAATACCTAGTTTTTGTTTGATTAATTTTTTCTTCTCATCTATGGCTTTGTTTTCCGTATTATAAAAAACATCATTTCTTGGATATCCCACCTCAAGAATTTCTTTGTGGAAATCGAATGCTGATTTAAAACACTTGCTCGCATAAGGACTTGGCGAAATTAAATAGTCCCAGTGTTTAATGGCCTGATTCACTCTATTTTTATAATTTTCATCTCGTCCTTGGAAGGTTTCAACATCATTCAACATTTTCTTCAATGGTGTGCCATGCCAAGTTTGTATATAAATCGTATCTTTATGTTTATTAACATAATGCGGGAAGTTTTGATTGTTTACCCAATATTTTGCTCTAGATAAGTAATAGAAATATTCAGGAGACAAGCGCTTAACTGTTTTCACATTCGGATCATTGAATGGATAGAGTGTATTAGTAGCCCAAACGATTTGATATTTTTTATTATATTTTTTTAATTCATCATATATAAATTTCGGATTATCACTCACTAATTTTCCTACATTACTTTCAAACACAATTAAATCTTCTTTTACAGGTAATAAGCGTGTTAATCCAGTATTAAATGCATCCATTACTTTAAAATATTTTTTATTCTTTCTAAAACGTTTAAGTGCATGTTGTGAAAGAATGTCATACTTCATTTTACTTTTCACTTTACTAGTCTCTTTAAAGCTAGTAATTGCATCAAATATGCGCTCACAATTGTTTTGATCTTTATATTCAATAAATTGATCAATACGTTTCTTTAATGAGTCATCAATAACAAAGTGTTTCTCCTGTAAATAATCGAGTTCTCTTTCTAATTTATCTTGAGAATTGACAATGATGCCTGGTAATTCTTTTTCGATATCAATGTGAGACGCTTCTTTTCCTAAAAATTCATTTCTATCAAATTGATAATAGATGACTGGTTTATTTAAGAAACTAAAATCAAAACCAACACTTGAATAATCCGTAATCATTAATTTGCTTTCTTTTATTAATTTCTGAACATCTGTGTCTCCTTGCTTAATACGCGTAACGTAGTCTGGAACATCAAAATAATCAATAAAAGGTTGCATATTAGGATGTAAACAAAAAATAATGTTAGTCCCTTTGTTAGCTAATTCTTTTAATTTCTGACTGTGAAGTAAATCGTTCATTCGTTTTAAATATTCCGATGTTTGTAATCTATCAATACTTGTTAGCCAGTCTCTCCATGTTGGAATAATTAAGATTTGATTTTTCACTTCTACATTAGGATTAAACAATTCATCAAATCTTGCTAGTCCTGTAACAGCAACTTGATTACTGAAGAAATTCAAATCTCTTACAACGATTTCTTTCTCTCTGTCAGAACTCGTGATAAATAAATCAACATTAAAATCTTTTAATTGATTACCGTTAATGTTGCTTAAATTCTTTGTACCTAGAACCCCATGCTGTAAAAATACTTTAATGGCTTTTATTTTACGCGTATAAATGTCACTTGTTGTAGGATAGATTAATTCTGGATGATGCGTAGTACAGATGTAATCTGCTTTAAGCATGATTTTAAAATGTTCTGCTGAATTATAGAATATGACATTTCCAAAAGGCAAAACATTTTTAGCTTCATTAGAGTCTTTCTCGATAATATAATACACAGGTTTATCTGGATGGTGCGTTCTCATATATTTAAAGAAGTGATATCCATTGTCCTGTGCTTTATAAGATTTTTCACCAATAACCCACACTTTTTGTTTTTCTTTTTTCAAAAAGTTAGGACGCTTTGGTCTTTTTAATTCATCCACATAGGTTAAATAACTATTGATATCATATGTATTAATTCTAAAAGATAAATTACGGCCTTTCATAGTGAAATAAGGCGTAAGTGACACTATGTTACCGTTGAACTCAGTGATGATTTCCCCTTTTAATAGCTTTTCCGCCAATATTCTAGGATTTCCAATTTTTGTTCTTAGATGCTCCGATGATTCTTTTACTTTTATACTTAAGTAAATATCTATGATGTCCTCACTTTTATATTCATACTTCATGAAGTCTATCAAATCTTTGTAGATATCTACCGAAAAATTATAAGTAGATGTATTATTCGTTTGATTAATTTTTTCAAGATGAATGTTTGCGAATTTTTCTCTATCAGTCAGTCTCGTTTTTATTAATAGTTGCACATTTTCAAGTGTCGAATTAAGTATTGCAAACTGGCCTTTTATGAACGCTTCATTATTGTTTATTTTCATATTATCAATGTGTCTTCTTGAAAAATATGTTTTATTTAAATCCAACGCTTCTAACGATAAATGTAAATAGCCATTTCGAGTGATATAGGGTTGTATTTTAATATCCTCAATAGCATCAACTAACACTTCATTTAAGCCTAAAACTTCAGACTGGTTATTCGTAACTTTCAAGTTACGTTGCGTTGTTAAAATCGGCGTTGATTCTTCTACGATGATGTATATTTTTTTATTTTCATATTGAATAAACTTCTCTGCAACTTCATTTAAATCTATTTCAAAATGTAAATCTTCATTAGCACTTTCTAAAGTGAGTGAATCAAATTCGTTTTTTATGTATAGTTTTTCAATCTTATTTGTAGGATTCTCAAAATAGATATGCAATATTGATCCATCTTGCTTAATAGTTTGCAATTAAACCCCTTCTTTCAGCCAAAATTAAATCAGCATAATATCATTATATTTTTCTATTATTTTTTTCATTATTGTAAAATATATCTACTTTTAAACCGATATATGCGTTACAATACAAATGTAATATGAAATAGTAATTATAATATATAAATCATTTGTTATTATAGCATAATATATTTAATAGATTTTATAGTTTTTACAAAAATAAATTTTAATGTTTACCACAATCAAAAGGGGTTATTAGAGTGAAAAAATTAATTTTAATTTTTAACAGTGTCTTATGTTTAATGCTTTTCTTTAAGAATAGACAACTTAAGAAGGATCAACATTATTACTTAACAAACATTGAATCTGAAGATGATAAATTAGATGAGATGGGTATGTATAAAGATAAAGATGGGAATATTTATCCAGTAGAAGAGGCGTTTGAATGAGTCAATTCGTTTAGTTAAACTCACTTATACATAACTAAGTTTTTTCAACCTCAAAATGATACAAAAAACGGGAGTGGGACAGAATTCTTTTTAAATTCGTCGTCCCACCCCCGCAATGATGACTAGAACTGAGAAAAGCTTGATTTAAGCGATTTCTCAGTTCAGTCAGCTACTGCGAATTTGCAAAATAACATTATTATATTATTTATGTTCTAGGCTCGTTTAAATCATTATTCAGGTCTTGGATTGCGTTTCATTTTCACGTATTGAGAAATGCTATACAGAACAATACCAATCCAAATTAAGATAAATGTAATTAATTGATGCGCATCAAATGCTTCTTTAAATACAAAGATACCTAGGAAGAACATAATCGTTGGCCCAACGTATTGAATAAATCCTGTTAGAGATAATGGAATACGTTTGGCACCGGCTGAGAATAGAATTAACGGAATGGCTGTTACTGCCCCTGAGAATAGTAACCAGAAGGTATCCATATTCATCCCTACTGAAGATGTTCCCGTCTTCCATAAATAAATCATATAAATTAAACCGGCTGGCGCTGTAACAATACATTCAATCGCAATACTACTAATAGCCTCGATTTTAACAATTTTCTTCAGCAATCCATAGATGCCGAATGAGAAAGCAAGCATTAATGAGATAACTGGAAATTCTCCAACACGAATTGTCATATACAGTACCCCAATAGCTGCAAACACAATTGCTAGAGATTCAAACTTATTGAATCTTTCTTTTAGGAAAATGAACGCCAATAATATACTGACTAATGGATTGATATAATAGCCAAGACTAGACTGTAGCACGTGACCGTTTGATACAGCCCAGATGAATGTACCCCAGTTAATCGTGATGACATAGCCAGCAATAATAATGACGACAAGTTCAATTGGATGTGAGAATAGATGCTGTAAATCACGTTTAAACGTTTGGGATTTCTTCAATACTACAATCATTAAAATCATAAAGATCATAGACAAAACAATACGATACGCTAAGATTTCAAAGGCACTAACCCCACCAATTAATTTCCAATAAATTGGTAAGATTCCCCATAGTACATACGCCCCTAACGCATAAAGAATCCCTTTTTTAAATTCAGTATTCGAATTCATCCTACCCCTCCTTACGGTATAACCCTGGAAATATGTATTCAGTAATATACATATGGTATCAAGAGATACGTAAATTGCGTATACAAATTGCTCAAAAATTTAAAATTCCTAGTAAATCAGGATGACTTAAGTATATTTTAGACATCTCACCCTCTAACATCACACAACCCGAAGTCTACCCTTAGTCATTAAAAAAGAGCCAGTGCTTTTATTAACACTGGCTCTATCATAAGTATTTATATCTAGTTATCCACCAAAGAATAAATCAATAATATCACTTGTTCTATTTTTATCAGTTTTATAAAACTCTGTATAACCACAATTCTTACAAGTTATTGTTTTAAAGTTGTTATGTTGTACATCGAACATTTTAGAAAGCCCAGAACCTGTTGCTGATAATGTGCCTTCTTCCACTTCCGTGTGTCCACATTTCACACAACCGTCTCCTGTATTTCCAGTCATTAACAACACTCCTCAAAAAACAGTTTACTTTTCAATACCCTCATATAAGCAAATAATTTATGCTCATTATAAATTTTTAACCTTTAGACTTTTATAACGTATAAGTTAAAGGTGTTATGTTGCTATGCCAAATTGTTTTTCAAGAGAATGTTTATCATCAAATGATAATACATTTACACCATAGCTATTTAATATTTCATAAGCTTGAGAGCTAATATCTTTTTTATTTTCGGTTATTAAATTAAGCTTAGCATTAGTGTCATAGTGCTTACTTCTATACTCTGAGACATCTTCCCAATCAAACAGGATATTTTTTGCACTATTAGTATTAATATTTTTTAATGTCTGAACGTATTGTGTTGTCTCACCCGGAAACACGGCCACAAAGCTGTGTACTAATTTTGATTTACCCTCTACTTTAAATTCTGGGAATATATTAGGAAATAGTCTTTTATTTGCTAAGAAATAGTCAATTACTTCTTCTTTAAATAGTGATTTAACAGTATCTTTTTTTAAAATTGCTAAATTACTTATATCTGAAATTGCTTGGATGAAATCATGTAATGACTGAGACAATTGCTTTTTGTTAGTTTTTACATATATTTTTTTATCTTCAATTAATAAATCGTAATCATTCAAAATGTTAGATAAAATATGATATCTTTTTGATTGTTTATTTTGTAATAAATCTATGCCAAATTCTTTTAAATTCCAAAGCGTTTCGCCATAATCTGTAACATAATATTCTTCCCCTTGCTTCTGAATATTTACTGAGATAGAGTCACCAAAATAATCAATTACTGGAGAATAAAATTCAATGCTTTTATTTTGCAATGGGATAAAGTTATTTTCATTTTTTAAGTATTCATAATAGTCATTACTAATTGTCTTAATATCTTCATTGAGCATGTTTTCATCCCTCCTTATCAAATATGTATTCATCAATGATGATTTTATCATCGTACCTTGTATTTGTATATTTCAACATTGCATATAATTGTTGAACAAAATCTGATGTATCTTCGAATAACTTATATGGCAGTGGATGAGCTATCATATAAGTATATCCGTCACCTTTTTTCTCAAATTCTTTTTCTGAATATATGTTTATTCGGTTACCAAACACCCGTTTATTATTAGCATTCTTATGAAAATTATTATTTAAATTCAATCTAATTAAAGATAAATTATGTATTGTTTCTCTATAGTTAATTGTTATTTTATCCCATTAAATAATTTTGTACTAACTATCATTAATACTACGAAGAAATAATTAAATAACTAATTATAGTTGATTTGTAATTAGAAACTTTAACAATATATCCACGACCTTGTCACACTGTTGTCACATTTACTGTGACAAAGTCGTATTTTCTTTATGTTGTAGCCGCTTTCGTGGGCCATTACAATTAAGTCATCAAATCATAATAAAAAAAGAGGTGTACTTATGGCTCAAACAGAGACACAAGAGAAAAAAGGTCTCGGCCGTAAAGTTCAAGCGTTTGGTTCATTCCTTAGTAGTATGATTATGCCAAACATCGGTGCGTTCATCGCATGGGGCTTTATTGCTGCGATTTTCATAGATAACGGTTGGTTCCCTAATAAAGAATTATCTCAATTAGCTGGACCAATGATCACATACTTAATCCCATTACTTATCGCATTCAGTGGTGGACGCTTAGTTCACGACCTACGTGGTGGTATCGTAGCCGCTACAGCAACAATGGGTGTTATCGTTGCATTACCTGAAACACCAATGTTACTTGGTGCAATGATTATGGGACCACTTGTTGGTTGGTTAATGAAGAAAATTGACCAATACTTACAACCTAGAACACCACAAGGCTTTGAAATGTTATTCAACAACTTCTCAGCAGGTATTCTAGCATTCATCATGACAATTCTTGGCTTCAAAATCTTGGCGCCAATCATGCAATTCATCATGCACATCTTATCCGTTGCAGTTGAATTCTTAGTTCACTTACACTTACTTCCACTAGTAAGTATCATCGTAGAACCAGCGAAAATCGTATTCTTAAACAACGCAATCAACCATGGTGTATTCACACCACTTGGTACAGATCAAGCAGCACATGCAGGTCAATCAATCTTATTCGCAATTGAATCTAACCCTGGACCAGGTTTAGGTATCTTATTGGCTTACATGATCTTCGGAAAAGGCACAGCCAAAGCAACTTCATATGGTGCTGGTATCATCCACTTCTTAGGTGGTATTCACGAAATTTACTTCCCATATGTATTAATGCGTCCATTATTATTCTTAGCAGTAATCTTAGGTGGTATGACTGGCGTAGCTACATACCAAGCAACTGGATTCGGATTCAAGAGTCCAGCATCACCAGGTTCATTCATTGTGTACTGTTTAAATGCGCCTAAAGGCGAATTCTTACACATGTTATTAGGTGTATTCTTAGCAACAGTTGTTTCATTCGTTGTTGCTGCATTAATCATGAAATTCACTAAAGAACCTAAACAAGACTTAGAAGCAGCAACTGCTCAAATGGAAACAAATAAAGGTAAAAAATCTAGCGTGTCATCTAAATTAACTGGTGCCACTACTGGTACTGGCGCAGCTGGTGTAGCAGCTAATGAATCTAATAAAGCTGACGGTGAGGATCACAAAGATGCTTCATCTGAAGATGACAAAGAAGATTTACTAGATAACTACAACACTGAAGACGTAGATGCTCACGATTATAGCAACGTAGACCATGTTATTTTCGCATGTGATGCGGGTATGGGTTCTAGTGCTATGGGTGCAAGTATGTTACGTAATAAATTCAAAAAAGCTGGTATTTCAGACGTCAATGTTACAAATACAGCAATCAACCAATTACCTAGCAATGCACAATTAGTTATTACTCAAAAAACATTAACTGACCGTGCAATTAAACAAGTACCAAATGCGATTCATATCTCAGTGGATAACTTCTTAAATTCACCACGTTATGAAGAGTTATTAAACAACTTGAAGAAAGATCAAGACAAAGCATAATTAAATAATTCCGAGGTTAAGTGACAACAACGTTCCACTTAGCCTCTTCCAAAGGGGGGATACGTCATGTTTATGAGTACACGTGAAAAGGAGATTATTGAACTGTTAATTAAATATTACGGTCAATATGTCACGATTTATGAAATTGCTCAACAGCTTGGTGTGTCCTCTCGTACTATTCATCGTGAGTTAAAAGATATCGAAACTTACCTTAAAGTCTTTGATATTAAACTGGAGCGTGCGAATAAAAAAGGCATTAAATTGTCCGGTGATGATGGTCATTTTCAAGAATTAAAAAGTGAAATGGCACAACATGAAACAATTGATTTATCTGTTGAGGAACAAAAAGCAATTATCTTGTATGCACTGATTCAATCGAAACATGCCGTAAAGCAATATAGCCTGGCACAAGAGATTGGGGTATCCGTGCAAACTTTAACGAAGTTGCTTGATGACTTGGAAAGTGACTTAGCAAGCTATCAACTTATCCTTTATCGCAAGCGTGGTGAAGGGGTGTATCTTGATGGCCCTGAGTCGAAGAAACGTGAGTTCTTAAGCCAATTGATGGTCAATAACTTAAATAGTACCAGTGTTTACTCGGTCATCGAGAATCACTTTGTGTATCAATCGATTAACCAATCACAACAAGCCTTGGTTGACCTCGATAGTATCTTTAAGATTGAACGTATCTTAATGGACTATTTAGGTGAATTACCTTACACCTTAACAGAATCTAGTTATTTGACGTTAACCGTACACATTGTGTTAAGTATTGCACGTATCCAAAACGGTGAATATGTATCAATTAATGAGGAAATTTATGATTCAGTAAAAGACACATTTGAACATCGCATTGCGACAGAAATCGCAAAATGCATAGAGTCGATTTATGATATTGACTTTAACCAAGCGGAAGTCACCTTTATCACAATTCATTTACGCGGTGCAAACCGCCGAACAACCTCCAAGATGTTTGAGAATAATGAATTTGATGACCGTAAAATTCAATCATTTGTGAATCGCGTGGAACGTCTATCAGGACAGACATTTGAAGACTACGCAACACTTGTACAAGGATTATCTCTTCATATTAACCCGGCAATCAATCGCTTAGAGGCCAACATTGAAACGTACAATCCGCTAACCGAAATGATTAAGTATAAGTACCCTCGCCTCTTCGATATCGTGCATAAAGCAATCGATCAGACGTGGCCGGAGTTAGTCTTCCCGGATAGTGAAATTGCATTTATCGTGCTGCATTTTGGTGGCTCTTTGAAAAGTCAGTCGAGCCAACTACTACATGTTTTAGTTGTTTGCAGTAGTGGTATTGGAACGAGTCGGTTGTTAGCAACACGTTTACAACAATCGTTTAATGAAATTGAGAAAATTACACAAGCGTCGGTCAGCGATTTGAAGATGTTAAACCTTGAGGACTATGATGGAATTATTTCTACTGTAAAGTTGGATATTCAAACGCCATTTATAACTGTCAATCCGTTGCTACCAGAATCCGACGTGACGTATGTGGCCTCATTTTTAAAAACAAAGGAACATAAAGCAAAACAACATAGCGTGAGTGAAGTAAAGCATACGATTCAAGACCCTGACAAAGTGGTCATGAACATCGAGCAAGGCTTAGACTTATTGAACTCAATGCAAATAGAATACAAAGATGTAAATAATTGGAATCAATACTTAGCAGACTATCTAGAATCATATGGTGCGATTGCACCTGATAGTCAAACGTCATTCGCTGAGCTGTTGCAAGATAAATTGAATCGAAATCCTGGTTGGATATTGCAACCCTATCCCGTAGCAATTCCTCATATGAAGGATGATTTGATTCTTCGTCCTTTGATTCTCATCACGATATTGAATCAAGACATGGACATGCAAAGTACTCAAAATGACCTTTTCAAAATTAAGTATATGGTCAGCCTATTCATCCCAAATAATGATGAAATGGCGCAACTGGTTGGGGAATTATCTGCTGAACTTGGTCATCATCTCGAGCAAATTGATGACTTTATGCAAGACCCTGACGCAATTAAACACATATTGAGAGATAGCTTTTTAAAACGAATTCAAAATCAATTAACGTAGGAGTGTATGAAATGACTGAATTATTTAGTAATGACAATATCTTTTTAAACGTATCTGTAGGAAGCCAAGACGAAGCCATCGAAAAAGCGGGTCGTGCTTTAGTAGACAACGGTTCTGTAAACGAAGCGTATATCCAAGCAATGAAAGAACGTGAACAACTTGTATCAACATTCATGGGTAATGGTTTAGCAATTCCTCATGGTACTGACGAAGCAAAAGGCGACGTATTAGCTTCTGGTTTAACATTACTTCAAATTCCTGAAGGTGTAGATTGGAATGGCGAAACAGTTAAAGTTGTTGTTGGTATCGCTGGTAAAGATGGCGAACATTTAGACTTATTATCTAAAATTGCGATTACTTTCAGTGAAGAAGAAAATGTTGATCGTATCGTCAACGCAAAATCTGCTGAAGAAATTAAACAAGTCTTCGAGGAGGCTGACGCATAATGAAAGCTGTACACTTCGGAGCTGGGAATATTGGCCGTGGATTCATCGGTTATATTCTTTCAGATAACAATGTCGATGTCACATTTGCAGACGTTAATGAAGAAATTATTACTGCATTGGATAAAGAAGGTGCGTATAACGTAATTCTTGCTAATGAAGAGAAAACAACAACACGTGTCACTGGCGTAAGTGCGATTAACAGTGGTCAACCTTCAGATGAGTTGAAACAAGCGATTCTTGAAGCTGATATTATTACAACTGCGGTTGGTGTGAACATTCTTCCTATTATTGCGAAATCATTCGCACCAGTGTTAAAAGAGAAAGAAAATCACGTTAATATCGTAGCATGCGAAAATGCGATTATGGCGACTGATACGCTTAAAGAAGCAATCTTAGACATCACTGGTCCATTAGGTGATAATATTCACTTTGCAAACTCTGCAGTTGACCGTATTGTTCCACTTCAAAAGAATGACAATATTTTAGACGTTATGGTTGAACCTTTCTTTGAATGGGTTGTTGAAAAAGATGCTTGGTACGGTGAAGAGTTAGAACATATTAAATATGTTGATGATTTAACACCTTATATCGAACGTAAATTATTAACAGTGAACACTGGTCATGCATTATTAGCGTATGCTGGACGTTTCTATGGTCGAGATACTGTATTAGATGCTGTTAAAGATGAAGCTATTGTAGCTGATTTACGTAAAGTGCTAGTTGAAACAAGTGAGTATATCGTAGATAACTTCAGTTTCACTAAAGAGGAACAAGCGGCTTATGTTGAGAAGATTATTGGTCGTTTCGAAAATCCATACCTTTCTGATGAAGTGACACGTGTGGGTCGTGGCACAATCCGTAAGATTGGTCCTAAAGATCGTATTATTAAACCTTTATCTTATTTATATGAAAACAATTTACGTCGCAAGGGCTTATTAAAAGCAGCAGCGTTATTATTAAAATATGATGATATGAATGATAAAGAAACAGTTGAAATGCGTGAGTACATTGATGCACATGGCGTGAAAGCATTCTTACAAGAATATGCGAAAATCAATGATCGTTTAGCAGATGAAATTGTAGCTGTTTATGAAGAACTATAAATAGTTAAATACTTTAACAAGATGATTAAGTTACTTTAATACTTGATAGTAATTTAATATGAGTAATTTATACAATACTACGTATTGTTGCTGCTCGCTTGCTCTAGGCATTGCTTGAGCCAAGCTATTTATAATTGAAAAGAGTTAAATCACTTTATAAGCCTTTTTCAAAGTCTTGTAGGTTGTGATTTAACTCTTTTTTATTTAAGTTTGGTCTCAATGCTTATGCTATTCCTAGTAGCGTCTCGCAGCCAATACTTCGTATTTTTAACAAGGTTTATTTATAACTTTGATGTATTCAAATGTATTAACTCAAACAATTTTCTCAACTCTAATTACTTGTCTTTCTCTTTTCGGTTCGTATAATAAGCGTGACCAAAGAATGCGATGTTCATTCCGATAATTAATACGATATAAAGGACAAGTGATATTGTTAAAAATTGCTCGTTAGAATGGCTATGTGCTTTAAAGATTTGTCCTATTATATTAGGTAAGCAAACGATAAATAATACGAGTGCAAATAGTTTTTGTTTAACAATGAAACAAAGTAACATGACAATTACTAATAATATGAGACCTGTAATGATGCTTTGTGTTTGATTTAGTGTCACAAGTGTATAAATTGGATATTTTTTAGCAATATACGTACTTAATATCATTAATGCGAAAAGAACCATTGCTCCTATAAATGCATAGACATACACACGTTTAGCATCGCCATATTTCATAATAGCTTTTTTTATCAAGAATAATGGCACGATGATACTTATTACGAAGATAAAGATTGTATTTAATATATAGCTAAACGTGAGCGTAAATTCTGTTTCAAAGAAATCTGGTATCGTGAATATCGCAAACATAAAAAGAACGAAGTACGTTAAATATTTAGGTAATCCTTTAGTGAAGCTCATTTCTTTAGAGAAGTTATCAGCATACGCTTTCACAGGTGTGTTTAGTATATTACTGACGTCATCACCATTCTCTTCCGCCATTTCAAAATGATCTTGTAATTCATCTCCAATGGCATGTACGTCCGCTTCTTCCTTACCTCTAAATAACAGTTCAGCCTTTAATTTAAATATATAATCTTCTTGTTCTTTAGTCATCATGTTCATCACTCCCGAATAAGTTATTCATTCCTGAGTTGAGATAACTCCATTTCTCTTTAAATCGTTTTAATTCTTCTTGGCCACTTTCAGAAATTGTATAGTACTTGCGTTTAGGTCCACCGTTGTCTGATTTGCGAGTTGTTGTATTTACATAGCCCTTTTTGCTCAATCGGAGTAGCACTGGATAAATACTGCCATCGCTAATTTCAGGAAATTGATTTTCTTTTAATTTCTCTAAAATTTCATAACCATACGTCTCGCCCTTAGCTATAAGTCCAAGTATTGCACCATCTAAAAGTCCCTTCATCATTTGATTAGATACTGACATGTCATCACCTTTTATTAACTATCTTACAATATAAGATAGTATAAGATAAAAAAGAAGTCAACTATCTTACGTTAAAAGATAGTGACACTTTAATGGTTGTTAAATTGCAGTTTATTAAGTTACTTTGATATGTGTAGTATACACAATACTACGTATTGTTACTGCTCGCTTGCTCTAGGCATCGCCAGAGCTAAGTCGTTTATAATTGAAAAGAGTGAAATCACTTTATAAGCCTTTTTCAAAGTCTTGTAGGTTGTGATTTAACTCTTTTTTTATTTAGGTTTTGTCTCAATGCTTATGCTATTCCTAGTAGCGTCTCGCAGCCAATACTTCGTATTTTTAACAAATGGTGTTTATAACTTTAAGAATTTAATTTACTTTAATCGCTACGTTAATCAACAAGTTACATAAGTGACACGATAAAAAACCCCCAGTACTTTTAGCCAAGGCTGGGGGCTTTTTCATGCTAGTAATGCTAGTTATGTGTATAGTATAATTTGTTTTGTGTAATTTGTAAACAAAGTACTAAAGTATTAAAAGATATGGATTTTCGATGTATCTTGCTAGGACTTTTAAGAAGTCGGCTGCACTAGCGCCATCTAATATTTGATGATCGAATGTTAGACTCAATGGAATACGTGATACTTGTTTAAGGTTATCTCCTTCTAATACAACCTCTTTAGAGAGTGCGCCTACGCCTAAAATACCTGTTTCTCCAAGGTTTAGTATTGGTGTGAAGTATTCAATGCCACTTGTGCCCATATTAGTAATTGTAAATGTTGCGCCTTGCAGTTGAACATCATTCGTATTACCTTCTCGAACTGCTTCTGCAGACGCTTTTATTTCTTTAGCTAAGGCACCAATACTTTTTGTATCTGCATGATTAATAACTGGTACCATAAGTCCATCTTCAAGTGAAGTAGCTACGCCTAAGTGAACATCATCATATTCTGTAAGTTGACCATTTTCATAACGTGCATTCATTGCACCATAGTCTTTAAGTGCTAGGACAATTGCTTTCGCTAATAACGCTGTGACTGTAAGTTTTACATCTTGATTAGCATTTTCAAGTTCAGTTGAAAGTCTATCTTTAAAGTCTAATAATCGATCAGCATCCACTTTGCGGTGTAATGTGAGTTGTGCTGTTTCGGCCAAGCTTTGACGCATATTCTGTGCAATACGTTTACGCATCGGATCAAGTCCTTCTCCCACGTTCGCACTGTTAAAGCTAACATTTTGTGCCTCTTTAGGTTGTGTGTCCTCGTCTTTAGCTTCAATATCATATCCTTGATTGTCAACACGCTGAATGTCTAGTTTCGTAATACGATGATTACCACCTGTACCTTGAATTCGTGTAATATCAAAGTTTTTATCTTTTGCCATCTTACGTGCAAGTGGTGAAATAAAGATACGTTTACCTTTTGTAGGTGCATCATTATTAGACTTGTTTGTATCTTCATCATGTTTACTATCATCTTCATTTGCAGGAGTTGTATCGTTTGTTTGTTGATCTTCATTGTCTGATTGTGCGTTGTTTGGCTCTGCATTTTCAGAATGAGAAGTATCGCTATCGTCAGTACTTTCGCCTTCGTCTCCGATAATACCTAGGATAGATTTAACTTCTGTTTCTTCGCCGGCTTGAACTTTAATTTGAAGTAGCGTACCACTGGCTGGCGCCTCAATGTCTTGCGTTAGTTTCTCAGAACTGATTGTACAGACGCTTTCGCCTTGTTCGACAGTGTCTCCTTCTGCTTTAAACCATTCTTCGACTGTGCCTTCTTTCATCGTCATACCGAGTTTTGGCATAATAATATTTTCACTCATCGTTCGACACCCCCTTACCTATGATTTAGCTTTTTTCAAGTCTTCAATTAATTCTGATGCGACGTCTAATACTTTGTCGACACTAGGAATATAAGCTTCTTCTAAGTTTGCTGCGAATGGAACAGGTGTATCAGGTGCAGTGACTTTCTTAATTGGTCCGTCTAAGTAATCAAATCCGATGTCTCCGATAACTGATGCGACATCTCCTGCCACGTTACATTGTGGGTTAGATTCATCAATCACAATAAGGCGTCCTGTCTTTTTCACTGATTCAAGCACAGTGTCTTCGTCCCATGGTGAAACAGAACGTAAATCAATTACTTCAACTGACACATTATCTTCTGCTAGTTGATCAGCTGTTTCTTCAGCGACAGCAACCATTTTACCGATTGCTACAATTGTTAAATCCTCGCCTTCACGTGTGACATTTGCTTTACCAATTTCCACTGTGTAAGGTTCTTCTGGTACATTACCTTTTTGGCCTAATAACGTTTTATCTTCTGAAAAGACTACCAAATTATCATCTTGTACTGCGGCCATTAACAATCCTTTGGCATCATATGGATTAGATGGCACAACCACTTTCACGCCTGGAATAGCTGCGAACATGTTATACAGAGATTGAGAGTGTTGCGCTGCCGCTCCTGCACCAGCACCATGAACTGTACGTACGACAAGTGGGATTTTAGCTTTACCACCAAACATATAACGCATTTTGGCACCTTGGTTTAAAATTGGATCTAGGCCAAAACCTATAAAATCATTGAACATTAATTCAGCAATGGGACGCATGCCAGTAGCTGCTGCACCTACGGCAGAACTTAATGTAATATGTTCGGCAATGGGTGTATCGATCACACGGTCACGACTATATTTCTTCGCGAGACCTTTTGTGACACCGAAGACGCCACCAAATGTATCGTCATCTTTAATATGTTCAACGCCAGCACCACCTGAAACGTCGGTACCAATGAGAATAACGTTATCATCTTGTTCCATTGATTGATCGATTGCTTCGTTAATTGCGCCCATAAATGTTAACTTGCGTTCTTCACTCATAGCGATAACCTCCTTTAGGCAAATACATCTTTGTGTAATGATTCGACATCTGGCAATTCACTTTCATCAGCATATTTCACAGCATCTTCAACAGCTTGCTCAGCTGCTTTTTCGATTTCATCTGCTTCTTCTTCAGTTAACCAACCTTCTTCAAGGGCTTGGCGTTTAAAGTCTTCTGTCGCATTTTTATCTGCGTTACGGTCATTTGGTGATTTTACTTTTTGTTCATCACCTTCAAAATGACCATATTTACGGTATGTGTCACATTCGATTAATGTTGGTCCTTCACCATTTTTCGCTCGTTCAACGGCTTCTTGAGCTGCTTTGTATACTTCGACTACATCCATGCCATCTACTCTGACACCTGGCATATTATAGGCTGCAGCACGTTCGGCAATTGTTTCTGAGGCACTGGCATAATCATGCGTTGTACCTTCACCGAATTGGTTATTTTCACAAACGAAGATAACTGGAAGATTTAAAATTGATGCGAAGTTTAATCCTTCATGGAAGTTGCCTTCATTCGCAGCACCGTCTCCGAAGAAACAAACCGCGACATTCTTTTTACCTTGATTTCGTATAGAGATACCAGCACCTGTCGCAAGACCAAAGCCACCACTTACGATACCGTTGGCCCCTAACATGCCTTTATCAATTTCCGCAACATGCATTGAGCCACCTTTACCATGGCCAAGACCGTCACGTTTACCCATAATTTCAGCCATCATACCATTTAAGTCGCAACCTTTCGCAATCGCATGTCCATGACCACGGTGGGTACTAGTGATATAGTCATCATCTTCAAGCTGTGACATAACCCCTGTTGCTACAGCTTCTTCACCAACATATAAGTGAACGAATCCAGGAATCTTGCCATCGCTAAAGATTTTATGCACTTTCTCTTCAAAGTATCGAATTTCATTCATTGTTTTATAGATCCAACGTGCTTGTTCTTTTTCCATCGTTAGTTCCTCCTATCGTTCATAGGTATTCTCTTCTTACATATGAATGGCTTGTCCAAAGTAGGCTTCTGCACTTTCGCCCATTGCCTCTGACAATGATGGATGTGGTTGAATGATGTGTGCTAACTCATTCATAGTACCTTCTGAAGCTTTGACGCCTAATATCTCAGTAATTAAATCTGTCGCATGTGGTCCAACAATAAAGGCACCTAAGACTTCCCCGTATTGTGCATCAGCCACTATCTTGATAAATCCTTCCGCTTCACCTTTTACAATTGCTTTCGCATTCCCTTGAAAAGTGGATTGCGTTACGCGTACCTCATAGCCAGCTTCTTGTGCTTGCGTTTCTGATAACCCTACCGATGCGGCTTCAAGTCGTGTATAAATACAGCGTGTAATATCTTCAGGGCGAACGGGTTGAGGGTTTAATTTATTAATCGTTTCTACGACATGAATGCCATGTGCACTTGCGGTATGTGCGAGTTGATAACCCCTTACTAAATCGCCAATCGCATACACATGTGGACGACTCGTTTGATAGTGGTCATCTACTTGTATAAATTTACCGTCCATATCTAGATGAAGTGCTTGTGCGATTGATACGTTTGGCTGTCTACCGGTAGCAAAGAGCAACGTATCAAATGGTACGTCATTGTGATTGTCTAATCGTACTTTCGTTTCAGTAACTTTACTAATTTTGCAATTTGTTAAGATTTTAATGTTTTGATTCTCTAAATGTGCTTTTAACAATTCACGTACTTCTTTAATTTCGGTTAATAAAATATCTTCACTTGCCTCGATAATAGTTACTTCGACACCTAAATCAGCCATGGATGATGCTAACTCGGTAGCAATAACACCACCGCCAATAACTGCGAGTTGTTTCGGTACATCTTTTAAGTCGAAGAACGTATCCGTCGTTTCATAATGAACTTGATCCAAACCGTCAATGGGAGGGACAAAAGGCTTACTGCCTGTTGCTAAAATAATGTCCTTTGCTTTATAAGTATCGTCATTGACTTTGACTTCTAACTCCTCTGTTACAGTAGCTTCTCCCTCAATATACGTTACTTTGTTCTTCTTTAATAATTGCTTTACGCCACCAGTTAGCGTATCTACAACGTGTTGCTTACGTTCAACTAACTTTGGATAATCAATGTCAACGTCGCTAGTACGTATTCCCCAATCATTAGCGACGCGAATATCATGTGCTTTCGTGCCATGTTCGAGTAGTGTTTTAGAAGGTATGCAACCAACATTTAAACATGTACCCCCGGCATTAACCATCTCAATAATTGCTACTTTTTGACCTAATTGTGCGGCACGGATAGCAGCTACATAACCACCTGGACCTGCACCAATGACAATCAAATCATATGATTCACTCATGCATGTTATCCTCCTTTCGTTAGAGCATATCGCTGTGCATCCCAATCATTCTGTAGAAAAACATAGAAATAAGATATGCTTAATTACAAATGTAAGCGTTTTCTTATTTCTTTAATTACATTCTATACTCATAATTTTGAATTTTCAATTAATTATAAGCGTTTAGACTTTTATTTTTGAAAAGGTTTATTAAATTAGTCATTTGTCTAATAATAAATTTATTTATTTGGAAAATCCGCTTCAAAATGACGCATAGTGTCTAACCTAGTTTTCTATAATAAATGCGTATTCATAATAACTATAAAGGAGTTTTTAAAGATGAAAAAAGCAAGTATCTTAGCAACTACTACTTTAGCGGGAACATTATTATTCGTAGGAGCAGGACATGCACAAGCAGCTAGTCAAATTTCTTCACAACAAGCTGAAAATGAAGTAGCAAGTTATATTCAAAGTTCTAATAATTATCACAAAATGCCAGAATCTGGTGTTAGCGCTATCTCATCACAAGAATCTTTCTCACCTATTAAAAATGCGTATGCTATTGCTTTTGGACAAGTCGGTGATAACGGTCCAACTTACTTATACGTAAATAAATCTACTGGAACAATTTATGATGGTCACGGTAATGTTTTACAACAAGGCACATTAGGTCAGACTCCTTCTAATGCTAATAATCAACAAAATGGAGAAAATACGCAAACGACTGCAAATAACCAAAATTCACAAAATACTTCACAACAATCAAATGCTAATGCAACTACTAATTCACAGTCATCTCAAGATAACGTAACTACTAAAAGTACTACTAACCAAGCAACAAGTGCTAAAGCTTTACCTGAAACAGGCGAAACATCAAATAGTGGATTAGTAACTACTATTGCAGCTGTATTATTGGCGGCAGGATCATTCTTAGTATTACGTAGAACATCTACAACAAAATAATAATCATAGTAAAACGGGAGTGGGACAGAATTCTTTTTAAATTCGTCGTCCCACCCCCGCAAGGATGACTAGAACTGAGAAAAGCTTGATTTAAGCGCCTTCTCAGTTCAGTCAGCTACTGCGAATTTGCAAAATAACTTTAATATATTATTTATATCCCAGGCTCGTCTCATACTATTAATGACCAGCCATCCAGGGACGAGCTGCTCTACTAGGCTTTGATTTCATTGGTGAAAGTTTATCTTTACTTACTAATCGAGGTTCTTGTCCCCGTTCAATACGTTTTTTTAACTTTCCATCCATTTTATAAGTTTGAAAACTATTAAACACACGTGTTGCTTCGTTTTCACATGAAGGACAAGTCGCTGTATCATGTTGAGTGTTCATTGATTGGCGAAGCGTAAATTCTCCGCAATTTGCACAATTGTATGTGTAATTAGGCATTACTTATCAGGCTCCAAATTAGGAATAATATCTTCTTTAAAAATTTCTCGAGGAATTGCGATTGTACAACATGCATTTGGAACATCCACAATGCCAGCTACAGTGCCTTGTACAGGAGCTGTACCTAGCAACATGTACGCTTGTTCGCCAGTAAAGCCACGTGTTTTTAAGAATTCAATTGCGTTTAATACTGCATTTCTATATGCCGTATTAGCATCTAAATAAGTTTGTTTACCACTAAATTCATTAACAGAAATACCTTCAAATACGATGTAATCCGTATAATTAGGCATTACTGGACCTGGTTTAAATGCTGGATTCTTCTTAATATGATATTTTTCCATGCCATTTTTAATAACATTAACTCTAAGTTCAATCCAACCAGGCATTTCAATACCACCACAGAATGTGATTTCGCCATCACCTTGAGAGAAATGTAAATCTCCTACTGATAATTTTGCGCCATCAACGAAGACTGGGAAGTAAATACGTGAACCTTTAGATAAGTTTTTGATGTCACAGTTACCACCATTTTCACGAGGAGGAACGGTACGTGCACCTTCTTTAGCAACTTTATCAAAGTCTTTGCCAGTTAACGTACCAGCAACTACAGCGTCTGTGTCAGGTAAATTAGCTAATACAGGTTGACGATTGGGATCCGTATCTACTAATTCTTTTTCACGGCGATTCCATTCATCTAACATCTCTTGAGATGGTGCCACACCTATTAATCCCGGATGAATTAATCCTACGAATTCTACTCCTGGCACATGACGACTTGTCGCATAAATACCATTAAAATCCCAAATCGATTTTTGGGCGTCTGGATAATGATCAACTAAAAAACTTCCGCCATTCGTCTTATCGAAGATACCATTGAATCCCCATTGATGGTCGTCAAATACACCTATGTCTAGAATATCCACTACAAGTAAATCGCCAGGTTCTACTCCATTAACATGTACAGGCCCACTTAATACATGAACACGATTTAAATTAACATGCTTAATATCACTCGGATCGTCATTATTACTAATCTGACCATCTGTCCAGTCCAAACATTCCATTCTGAAAGATTCTCCCGGATTCACTGAAAATGCTGCCGGAATGTCCGGATGCCAACGATTATGTCCTGGATGATCTTGTTGGTCCATTGTCTTATTCAAATCAATACTAAATAACTTTTTAGGCATAAGCCTAACCCCCTTGTTTAATAAAGTTATAAAAATTGATTATGACTGAATATTCTGTTTCTTGTATCATAGCATATAAAATTATAAATAGAGAGTAATAATATACTTAAATAAAGCCTATTCAATATTAGGCTCTAATTGCATCAAAGCTCCGAAATGTTGTTGTGCGTTAGTGAATGTAATAAAAGTAATGAGTTCTACTAGTTCTTTTTCAGTTAGTTGTTCTTTAAGCACTTGCATAATATTATTTGGAATTTGGTCTCCCATTTTGAGAAACACTTCGGTAAAGCCTATACAAACAGATGATTTTTCATCTTTTAGACTGCCGGTAGGTTGACCTTTTGCTTTACAGTACTGACATCCATTTTTCTGTGCTAACATTCTTCTTATTTCTTCTTTCAACGCTTTGCTAAGTGTTCCTTCATTTTCAAGCATGTCACTAAGTTGTGTCCATGCAGTCATTATTTCAGGTTGATGACCTAATAATTTCTGAAAAGGTGTATTTCCGACTTTCGCATAATTGATAGTCGACATGTTTTCACCTCCTTTGAATATATTTTATTGCTTATATTAAAATTTGAACTTAATATTTATATGGAATTACTTCATAATACTTTCACTATTTTAGGAGGTTATGCTCATGGACCATACAAATCTAAATTTATTAGATATACTAAAAGAAAATAGTAAATTATCGCTTAGTGAATTAAGTCAAAAAGTGAATTTATCTGTTCCTTCAACGAGAGAGCGTATTCACAAATTAATTGATACTGGCATTATCAAAAATTATACAATCAACATTGATTACAGTTTATTGGGCTATGATATTGAAGCCATTATTGAACTTACTATTAAAAATAATTTATACAAAGACTTTAAGAACTATATTTCCGAACAAAAGAATGTCGCGTTTTGTTATAGAATTTCAGGTGACAGTTGTTTTATGTTTAAAGCACGTTTTAAAGACATGAAAAAAGCAGAGAACTTTATAGATTCTCTGCAAACATATGGTCATAGTAAGACACATTTTATTTTTTCAAAGGTAGTGTGATTCATTAATTCAAAACTAAACCAATGCTTCTTTAATTTTTTGTAATCCTTTTTTCATGATTTCACGTGGAACAGCGATATTAATTCTGACATGACCTTCTGCGTTATGGACAAATTGTTCTTGTCCTTCAATAATAACGCCTGCATGTTTAATAAAGTATTTTGCGATTGGTTCGTTGATTTCTTTTTCTTTGATGTAATAACTTAAATCTACCCATGCGAGGTAAGTGGCTTCTGGAATTTTAAATTCTGCATGTGGAAGTTCATTTTCCAAGAATTCTGCCAGATATTTAAAGTTGTCATCTAAATAATCATTCATTGATGACAACCAGTCTTCACCCTTTTCATAAGCAGCTTGGGTCGCAGCAATACTCAATGGGTTCTCAGAACTAAAGTGATGTAACTTCCATGTCTTCAATAATCTTCTATTCGGAATGATGATGTTTGAGAACATTAAGCCTGCAATATTAAACGCCTTACTTTGAGACATTGCTGTGATGATCTTATCGTAATTTGGTACAGCTTTAGCAAATGGGATATGCGTTTGACCAGCACGTTTAATATCACAATGTATTTCATCTGAAATTAACCATACATCATTAACTGCCATGATTTGACCAAATTGTTTCAATTCATCTTCTGACCAAACACGACCTGTTGGGTTATGAGGATTCGCAAAGATACACAATTTTATATTTTCTGTTTCCACTTTTTTGCGTACATCTTCGAAGTCAATTTCATAATAACCATTATGATTAATCATTGGAGAATAAACCGTTTCAATGTGATTTTTATCGCATGCCATTTTGAATGGTCCGTAACTTGGCGTTAAGATTAATGCTTTGTCACCTTTATCACAAATATAACCTACAAGTTCAATCAATCCTGCAACGATACCATGTGAGAAGACAAGTTGTTCTTGTGGAAATGTAAATCCGAATCGTCTTTCTGTCCAGGATACAAATGCATCATAATAGTCTGAACCAAAGATGTTTGTGTAACCTAGAATCTTCTTATCAAGTCTGTCTTTTACGGCATCTAAAACAACATCTGGTGTCGCAAAATCCATATCTGCTACCCACATGCGGATTAATTCTTCATTATCTCCAATATCTGACACGTCAGCGTCTCCGAATAAATAACCTTTGTAGCCTTCTACATTCATTGCATTTGTATAGCGACGATCTATAATTTCATCAAAATTGTATGCCACTGGAATTCCTCCTATCATCCATTTTCTATTTTAATATTTCCTAGGTCATGTTTCATTTTTATCGTTGCTTTCATTTTCCAAAAAATAAAATTACCAACTCATATTTAAAATACTAAGTTATGCTAAGCCATCTATAATATATGTTATGCCTAAAATTGCGAATGTTACTGCAATCATCGTTGATACTAAAATCATTCCCATCATCGGGTTGAAAAGTAAGATGATACCTAGTATCAAGCCTAATATATTAACGATAATTGATAGCAATTTAAGACGACCTTGTTGAGATACGGTAAGTAATCCGATTACTGAACTGACTATAAACCATGCGGCGAACATAAAGACGAAGAACTGAGAACTTGCGCCTACGTTGAACATGACGAGTAGCCCAAAAATAATGTCAATTATACCGATGACTAAAATTAAACCCGTTCCTTTGCCGGCTAATGCTCTAGCCGCACGTCGAAATAACAGTTGAATGATTCCATTAATGAATATAAATAAGCCGATGAGCCAAGTTAGTGTATAGAAATTTTTTACAGGATAGCTAAAAATAATTACCGCAACAATCAGTAATAAGGTTACCATAATTAAACTCGGCCATTTAAGTCCTCCATTTTGATGTGCCATTGATATGCCTCCTCTCTCTTTTTTATTTACATGAATATATTAAGTATAGTGAAGTTACGACAGAGTAACAAAAGATACAACTTCTATATGTTTTACGTGAAACGATTGCTTTCAAATGATGACATCCCTCAGTTTTTGATTTTCCGGAAAAGGGTATACAAATAGATAATGAATCATTAGGAGGTTAATAATGGGTAAAGCATTAGTAGTTGTTACAAGTGTATCGAAATATCCTGATATGAATCGACCAACAGGATTATGGTTTGGCGAAGCAGTTCACTTTGCAGACGTATTATATAAGAATGGTTACAAAGTGGATTATGCAAGTCCAGAAGGTGGTTATACTGCCATTGATCCTCAAAGTCTACAAGAAGATATGATGACGGATTTAGACTGGAAATATTATCAAGATAAAGACTTTATGACACGTCTTGGTCATACTTTACCGGCACAAGCTGTTAAAGCTGAAAATTACGATATTATTTACTTCGCAGGTGGACATGGTACGATTTGGGACTTTAAAGATAACGAAGATTTACAAGAAGTTGCTCGCAAAATTTATGAAAATAATGGTACTGTATCATCCGTTTGTCATGGCGCGATTGGTTTACTAAATGTTACTGACAGTAAAGGTCATAACATTATCGATGGCAAGACAGTTACAGGTTTCTCAAATAGTGAGGAACAAGCAGTTGGTTTAGCTGACGTTGTACCTTATCTTACTGAAGATGAACTTAAAAATCGTGGTGCAAACTACAAACAAGGTGACAACTGGACTGAGTTTGCTGTAGCTGATGGCCGTATTATTACTGGACAAAATCCACAATCTGGTAAAGCTGTAGCAGAAAAATTCTTAGAATCACAAAAGTAAATTTTTAGACTACGCGCATAGTTGAATTTAAAGAAATTGCCTACTTGGAATTGATAACACATTGTTATCGATCACTCAAGTAGGCATTTTTAATTGATGCAGACTGCGCATTAGATTGTATCACTCAAAAAAAGGTAGCTAAAGCTTCACGATTGCGAAACTCCGCTACCTCTCTTTTCATTCTTCCGTTTTTACAAAGTCGAACTTATTATTCTTCAACGTTAGTAATATCTTCTAAGATTAATTCTGATGCGATTAAGCCACGATATTTAGCCCAACGTTCACGATTAACTTCGTGTACACGATTGTGTTGAACCGCTTCAACTTGTTTCCAAGCATCAGATTCTTTTAAGTTGTCGTAGTCTTTTTGATTATCGTTATCCACCATAATAAATACACGTTCTGGGTTAAAGCTTGAAAGTTTATCAGCATCTACTTTCAAGTAGTCAGCACCCATATATTCAGGTAAGTTGCTTTCTTCATTTTCAGAGAGTGAACTATTAAAGCCTACTTTACTTAAAAATTGGCCTACATATGAATTTGATGCGTGTACATATAAACCTTCACTTGTTGGTACAGCAGCAATTGTCGTTTTATCTTTATCAATTGTTACATCTTTGCTTAAATCGTTAATTTTTTGATTGTGTTGTTCTACAACTTCGTTACCTTTTCCTGCCTCTGAAGCAAGGTCTGCAATTTGTTTGAACACATCTACACTTTCTTCATAATTAGCGTCAAAACTTTCTAATAATACAGTCGGTGCAATTTGATTTAATTGATCAAAGATGTTCTCGTGTCTATTTTTATCTGCTAGGATTAATTGAGGTTCTGCTTTCTTAATTGCTTCAGTATCTGGCTCTAAGCGTGTACCCACTGAAATATAATTACTAATTGAATCTTTAATTGATGCATCTAAATTCTTTTCATCATTGTCGTCTGCGATACCAGTTACATTAATATTTAATTTCGCTAATGGTTCTACAAATGAATATTCTAAAGCGACTGCTGATTCGATTGTATCTGGAACTTCTACTGTAACGCCATTTGATTGAATTTCTTTAGCCATAATTAAAAATCCCTCCGATTGAGAATTCTTATCATTTTCTTCTTACACTAAATGTATTTACGTTTTAAAAATGATTAAACATGATTTCCCAATAAAATTAATTTTAGACAATCAAGCGTGTAAAACAATACATTCAAAATGAACGTTGCCCCACTTTCTTAAAAATGATAAGTTCCAATTTACATCATGTTCATTTTCAATAAATCGATTACGCCACTAGAAGCACCCGGAAAGGCAAAGATCAATTGATTTAAATCTTGTGCTGTCATGCGTTGATTAATGATAAATACGAGTAAGTTAACCAAATCAGCCGCATCAATACCATAAATTTCTGCACCGACTAAGCGTTTGTCGCTATCTAGCACTACATACATTTCTGCATCTGTTTCATTTTTATATTCGAATACCATTTGTTTTCCAAATGGAATATGTTTAACAGTATATTGAGCGTCACCTTCTGCTTCTTCAACAGTAATGCCGATTTGAGAAAGACGTGGTAACGAATACAATACTGAAGGAATCGCTGGATACTGTATGTCGTCTTGCGTCATACCTAAAATATGTGCAGCGATATAATTAGATTCAAATGTCGCTGTAGGTGTTAATTTAGGTATGGTCTTATCTAAAACATCACCACTCGCATAAATGTTGCTCACATTTGTTCTTAAATGGCTATCTACTGAAATACCTTTTTTGCTATATTCAATTCCCACATTATCCAAGCCAATGCCTTCAACATTAGGATTTCTGCCCGTCGCATCTAAGACATAATCTGTATCAATCGTTAAACCAGACGCTGTTGAAACTTTGTAAGCATTGCCTACTTTTTCAACCTTTTGCGTATTCTCGTTAAAATAAAACGTAACGCCTTCGTCTTTTAATTTGTCCACTAATTGATTTACATGTGCTTTATTAAAGCCTTTCAATGGCTTATTTGAATGATGAATCATACTTACTTCAACACCAGATTTAATCATTATTGACGCAAATTCTACACTAATAATACCAACGCCTATAAATGTCATGCGTTTTGGAAGATTATCCATAGATAAGAATTCACGACTATCATGTGTTAGTTCTTTACCTTCAATGTCTAATTTATTGCTATGTTGACCAGTGGCAATAACAATATTTTCAGCTTGTAATGCTTCATCGTTCACAGTTACTGTATGTTCGTCTTTAATGACACCGGCACCCATATAAACGTCGATACCTTGTTGTTCAAACATACCTTTTAACATCCCGTTCATTGGGTTAATGACTTGTTTTTTATAATCCATTAAGTTTGCCCAGTTTACATTCAAGTCTTGTGATTGAATCATACCGTTATATTGTGCTGCTTCCTCTAGCACTTCGTATGGTCCTTCAAGTAAGATTTTCGCATTACAACCATAGTTTGTGCATGTACCAGCAATCGTATCTTTTTCAATAATAGCTACATCTTTTCCTGCATGTTTTAGTGTAAGCGCCGCATGCCACGCTGCGTGTCCGCTACCTATAAATACAACATCGTATTGTTTCATTTAACTCATCCTTTTTTATTTATTCGTGAGTGCTTTCAACGACTGTTCAAGGTTATTCAAGACATCTTTGGCTTCATAATATTGCGTTTCATCAAGTTCTGGAGGTAAACATTGCGCGACTGCCTCAAAGACTGCTTCTCGTTGCTCATGACCCTTTTGCGTTAAAGAGACGACTAATTGACGCTTATCCGCTTCAGAACGTTGACGTTTCACCCACCCTGACTGTTCTAATCTTTTTAAAAGTGGGGTCAATGTATTACTTGATAAATCTAGTTGCTTTCCTACTTCATGTAAGGGTTGATTATCGTGTTCCCATAAAGCAAGTAACACCAAATATTGTGAGTATGTTAAGCCAAATGGTTTCAATTGTTGCTCATAAAACTTTGCAAACAAACGACTCACATTATAAGCCGAAAAGCATAGTTGATTTGCTAATTTCATATCATCTTTATTCAAGACATCACCTCTTTTCAATCGTGTGCGATTAATTACAGTGTAAACAATCGTGTGCGATTAATTACAGTGTAAACAATCGTGCGCGACTAATCAAATATTAAGTTTTATAAAAAGCAGGACAACCTTTCATGTATTAAACAAGATTGGTTGCCCCGCCTCTATAAAGTTATTATTTAAATAATTTCGTCGTGTTATGACTGAAAATATTCGCTTTTTCAATGTCACTAAACGCTTCAGTATTATCTATGTCTTGCTCCATTTTGGCGATCCATTGATTGGGTGCGTAATGTGCATCCGAACCAAATAAAATATGTTCAGTATCTGTCACTGCTTTCAAGCTGGCGAATGTCGATTCTCCAGTAGATAAGCCAGTGTCATAATAGAAATGACTCATATAATCAGCCGCAGTTTTAGTTATTGTCTTACTTGGTTGCAAGCCATGACGATAGAATTTAAACATCTTCGCATATTGAATTGGATGTTTGGCTACCTCTTTAAAGATTTCAGACTTACCGTTATTCATCAATGACTTGAGTCTATTTTTAGGATCTTGAATTATATACTTTTGCGTTTCTAATGTATTATTGATGCGCCATTGGATATACGGCAATGTACCTCCAGCATGAGCTAAGATAAATTTAATATTAGGATAGCGTTCTACTGTGCCACTAAATATTAAATTGGTAGCTGCACGTGTAGTATTAAATGTAAACTCTTGGATGAAATCTGCAACCACATATTGTGGCGGTTGGAAATCTTCAGCGTTAGAGCTTGGATGAATAAAAACTTTGGCATGACGCTCATTAAGTGCCGCCATGACCTTTTCGAATGCATCATTTCCTAAATATGCATTTCCATAATTTGAGAATAATCCAACGCCATCTAACTTTAAGACATCTAACGCATATTCAATTTCTTTAATTGTTTCTTTGACATGTGGCATAGGAACCAAGGCAAAGCATTTAAATCTATCAGGATACTTTTTCTTCAATTGTGCTTGATATTCATTCACTTGTCGTGCTACTTTAGCAGCTTTTTTTCTTTTAAATGGTATCGTTGCAGGTTCTGATATTGAAGTATAACCTACATCTATATTTAACTCATCCATCATTTGAATGCTGTCTTCGGGTTCCCATTTTCTAATAGGAAAGCCACCAGCAGTAGTCACACCGATTTTACGCAAGGCATCTCTATATACATTTGGAATAATATGGTGATGAATATCTATAATTTCTTGTCTTTTGTTCATAACATAATCCCCTTTACACATTGTCTATTGATTAAATTAACACACAAATTATTTGCTTTCTTTTTTTAAAAGTAAGCAAACGATAATTAATAGACAAATTAAATACATTCATCTATTAAATTTAAATTAATAGACAATTTGCACATACACTAAATTACATCTAAAAATAGCAAATTCGTATTTTGAGCGTATTAACTTATACATACTCATTACCCGATTCAAGGATTATTTATTTTTCGGCACATTTTTATACGTCCATTTGCGCCATAATATTTCTAGTGGACCTTGGCGATGACAAGATAGCCACCAGTATGTTGCTAAGATATTAACTACCAATATAGGCAATCCAATATAAAGTGATTGCGTTGGTGTTGGGTGGTCATAAGGAAAGAAGCATTTCACCACAATATATAGTAATATCATTTGTGTCATGAAATTCGTAAATGCTGTTTTACCTAACTTTTCAAAAGGCTTAAGCATTTGCTGAATCGTCACTTTCTGTGTCATAAAGATTAAGACAATAAAATAAATAATTGCTTGATAAGGCGTTACTAAATCTTCAATCGTTGTCCAATTATATGGTAACCCAGTTACTTTTAATATGACTAATAACGCTACAATCAAACTACTGATACATAATGTGACTATAAACCATGTGCGTTTTTCATGAAATTGATAAATCAAGCCACTTTGAGATAAATACAAACCAAATGTCATCACACCTAATAGGGTATAAAACATAGGATTTGAAGATGGTGCAATCAAAATTTCAACGGTTGTACCGACGATTAAAACAAAGGAGATCCATAAAGTATAGCGTGGTTTTGGCAATAAGAATAAAAACATCAAAATAAGGCCACTTAGGGCGTATTGTGCGTAAGGCAACACTAGTATCACGCCAGGGATACCGACAATAAGTAAGAAAATGAGTCGGCGAAACATTAATTTAATCGGTGATAGAGATTTTTTTCGTGCATTATTCATGAATATTCCCATACCGATACCAAACAATAAGGTAAATAAGGTGATGAAACGTGTATCAATGAAAATTGCAAAGAACTGTTTAACAATGTGGTCTGCGTGTGTAAACGTTGGTTTTACTTCACCTTGAACTATGGGAAGAATATCTGACACATTGGCAAATAATACTACAGCTATGGCAATACCTCTAATGATATCTAATCCAACAATACGTTTTTCACTCATAAAATAACCTCCTTACCTATTATGGTAGGAGGCTCAATCGTCATGCGCATTTATCTAATCTTACATGTTAAGACCATTAGCTTTCATAATTGAAAGCTAGCGTACACATTACTTACAGTTATTTATCTAAGAAACCGTTTGGATAAACCATGACTTTCAAGGCATCGCCTTTACTTGTACGTGTTAATTCCATAGCTTGTTTTGTATCGGCAAGTTCGAATTGATGTGTGAATAATGAATCAATGTCAGCGTCTGTTGTACTTAAGATTTGAATACCTTGTGGATACGTATTGGCATATCTGAAGACACCAACAATATTAATTTCATGATTCGCAATAAATGGCACGTTGATTTCGTTCATATCTTCTTGTGGTAAACCAACAATAGCTAATGTGCCGCCATCTTTTAATGAATTTAATGCACTTCTTAAGGCAATTGGATTACCTGCTGTTTCAATCGCATAGTTAACGCCTTGACCGTCTGTTAATTCTTTAATGCGTTCTACAACGTCTTCATTTTTAATATTAATTGCTGTTGTTGCACCTAAGCGTTTAGCCGCTTCTAAACGATTATCTTCTAAGTCTGAAACGATAATGTTTGTTGCGCCATAAGCTTTGGCAGCTACAACTGCCATTAAACCAACTGGACCCATACCCATAATCACAACAGTTGAGCCAGGTTTAATATCCGCACGCTTACATGCTTGTAAACCTACTGAGAATGGTTCAACTAATGTAGCTTGTTCATAAGTCACTGAGTCTGGTAAATGATAAAGGAAGTCTGCCGGATGGCTAACATATTCACAAAAAGCACCATCATACGGTGGTGTCGCCATGAATTCCATGTGTGGACATAAATTATATTTACCAGATTTACAGTATTCACATTCACGACAAGGTTCCCCAGGTTCGATTGCGACACGATCGCCTACTTTAAAGTCCGTTACTTCATCCCCGATTTGCGCTACCATACCAGCACATTCGTGACCTAATACGATTGGCTTTTCAACAACAAATTCACCTACACGACCATGTGCATAATAATGTACGTCAGAACCACATACCCCAACTGCCATCATCTTAATTAAGACATCTTTTGGCCCTACTTCAGGCATATCTCGTTCAATAATCTCAATATCATAAGGTTCATGCATTAATGCAACTTTCATTTTATCTGGAATTGTTTCACTCATTTCTAACATCCTCCTATGTATTTATCATCTAGTACTTATTTTTTCACTGAAAAGGATGTATGTAAACGATTTCATAAAAATTTGTATAGTAATTTGAAACAAAAATGATTAATTCACAATAATTTCTGAAGTAAAAAACCCGCTTCCCAATTAATGAGAAGCGAGCAATATCTACTACATATTACCTATTGATAAATATTTTGTTTCTAAGTATGGTTCGATACCTTCTGTACCACCTTCACGGCCATAGCCACTTTCTTTCATACCGCCAAATGGTGCATGGGCTGCTGATGGACCGCCATCATTCCAACCGATAACGCCATAATCAAGTGAATGATATAAGTGGAAGCCTGTGCGATAATCATTTGTAAAGAAGTAAGCAGCTAAGCCAAATTGCGTATCATTCGCCATTTGAATCGCATCGTTTAAATCAGAGTATGTTGCAATAGGTACAATCGGTCCAAACGTTTCTTCTTGCATTGCTAACATATCTTGGTTCGCATTTGATACCACAACAGGTTTCAAGAAGTTACCGCCTAACGCTTGAGCATCCTCTAATGAACGTGATAATTTAGCACCTTTAGATTCCGCATCTTTTAATTGATTAACGACTTTCTTCACGCCATCTTCATTAATCAATGGACCAATCGTAACACCTTCGTCCATACCATTTCCGACTTTTAAGTCGTGGACTTTTTGAGTTAATTGTTTTACAAATTCTGCTTCAACCGCTTCGTGCACGTAAACTCGGTTTGCACAAATGCACGTTTGACCTGCATTTCGGAATTTTGAAGCAATCGTTTGATCTACGGCATATTCAATATCCGCATCGTTGTGAACGATTAACGGTGCTAAACCGCCTAGTTCCATTGTGACATTTTCAACGGATTCAGCAGCTTGCGCAATTAATTTCTTACCTACGTTAGTTGAACCTGTAAATGTCACTTTCTGCATCACAGGATGTTTCGTGAACAGTTCGCCTGCATCTTTACCAGACATCACGACGTATTGAACAGCGTCTTCCGGTATACCCGCTTCATGGGCTAATTCAATGAGACGAATCGTAGTTAATGGTGTTTGCGTAGCTGGTTTGCACACTATGGTACAACCTGCAGCTAATGCTGGCGCAATCTTACGTGTAATCATTGCTGCCGGAAAGTTCCATGGCGTAATGGCACCAACCACACCTACTGGGAATTTCTTAATGATAATGTTTTTATTTGGTGTATTCGCTGGAATCGTGCGACCATAAATACGTTTGGCTTCCTCGGCATACCAAGATACGTAAGAATTCGCATAATCGACTTCACCTTGTGCTTCTTTTAACGGTTTACCGCCCTCTTTAGTAATGAGTTCTGCCAGTTCATCTTTATGTTCATTAATTAGTGTGAACCATTGGTATAACTTATCTGCACGTTCATGTGCATCAACGTTTCTCCAAGATTTGAACGCTTCATGCGCTCTCTCAATTTGTTGTTTCGCTGTTGATTCATCTGTATATTCTAATGTTTCTATTATTTCATTCGTCGCTGGATTTAAGACTTCTAATGCTGCCATATTCATCCACCCCTTTTAAAATGATTGATATAAGTATATACCCATAGACATAGATTATCTATCAACCCGTTTTTCAAATGAATAGTTTCACTTTCCCAATACCTGCTTAACTTGATAAAATATGTAGACTACATAAAACAATTGATGTAAGGAGTTAAGTATGAATAAAAAGATATTTGTCATTGGTTCTGGTTTGAGTGGCTTAGTTGCTGCGACAGAATTATTAAAAAAAGGATATCACGTAACCATGCTAGATCAAGAACCACGTCAAGCTATTGGCGGTCAGGCCTATTGGTCATTTGGTGGACTATTCCTTGTAAATTCTAAAGTTCAACAACGTTTGGGCGTGAAAGATTCTTATGAACTTGCATTAAATGATTGGTTAGGTTCAGCACAGTTTGACCGTCCTGATGATGAAGACTATTGGGCGAAACAATGGGCTGAAGCCTATGTAAGGTTTGCGACTTTTGAAAAAGAAGACTATTTAAAAGATATGGGTGTTCGGTTAACGCCTATTCTAGGATGGGCTGAACGTGGCGGCGCATCCGCTTCTGGTCACGGCAACTCAGTACCACGTTTCCATATTACTTGGGGCACTGGTCCAGGATTAGTTGAACCTTTCAGTCGTTTCGTCCTTGAAAAGGAAAAAGAAGGACAATTTGAATTTCTCCCACGACATCAAGTGACGGATATTGGGATTGAACACAATCACGTCACGCACATTGCTGGAAATATTTTAGAGCCAAGTGACGTTGAACGTGGTGAAAAATCATCGCGTACTGTTATCGATACTTTCCACTATGAAGTCGATGAATTGCTAATTACATCTGGCGGTATTGGTGCAAACATGCCACTTATTCGCAAATACTGGCCTAAACGTCTAGGTAATCCACCTAAAACTATGATACAAGGTGTACCTGATTCAACTGATGGACGTTTGATTCAAATTACCGAAGATGCCGGCGCGAACATCGTGAATAAAGATCGCATGTGGCATTATACAGAAGGTATTCAGAATCATAGTCCCATTTGGTCTAATCATGGTATTCGTATTATTCCCGGCCCATCATCAATGTGGTTCGATGCGACAGGTAAACGTATGGCTGCACCTGATTATCCAGGATTTGATACATTGCATACGCTTGAAACAATCATGAAGACAGGTTACGACTATTCTTGGTTTATTTTAACGGAAGATATTATAAAGAAAGAATTTGTACTTTCCGGCTCTGAACAAAACCCTGATTTAACCGATAAAGATATCAAGCTCTTACTGCAAGAACGTCTTGGTAGCAAAGCCACTTCTCCTGTAGAAGCCTTTATGAATAAAGGACCCGATTTCATACTTGCTGATGATTTAGGTACGCTCGTTCGAAAGATGAATGACTTAGCCGGTAACGATTTACTGGACTTTGAAGCCATTAAACATGAAATTAAAGCACGTGACTTACAAATTGATAACAAATTTAGCAAAGACCCACAAATTTCATTTATCCATAATGCACGTCAATTTTTAGGAGATCGACTCATACGTACGGCTAAACCACATAAAATTTTAAGTGGCCAAAATGGTCGTTTAATCGCAGTAAAATTAAATATTATTAGTCGTAAAACACTTGGTGGTATTCAAACAAATCTTGATGGCCAAGCATTGAATGCGACGATGCAACCCATCACGGGATTATACGCAGCTGGCGAAGCGTCTGGTTTTGGTGGCGGTGGTGTTCATGGCTATCGTGCGTTAGAAGGCACCTTCCTCGGAGGTTGTATCTTTAGTGGCATTCGTGCTGCTGAAGGTATTAACAAGCATATACATTAATTTTCATAAATATACATGTCTAAAATCAGTTTATTGAAAATGTATAAGTTACCACTTTTTATGCATTTTGTTGTAAAATTATATTAAATAGTGATTATTACGATATTTAGTTATTAATTTTACAATAATTGCATAAAGAAGGTGATGGTATGTCCCGTGATAGCTTGAAACCTTTAAAAAATAAAACCGTAACTGTAACAGGTCGTATTGAAAATATTACGTTACACCCGAAAGTAAAGATCCCAAACAGACCAATCAATGCGAACATCCTATTAAAAGAGGTTACCATTGGAGGTCATGATTTTGACCATGTTTGGGTTAATGCACCAAAGAAATACTTTCATAATCAAGAACCATTGTTACAACAAATTGTTAAATTTAAAGCAAAAGTAACACCTTATATTAAACATGGCCAATATGGGTATGTTGAAGATTATGGTATTGATTACGTCAAAGGGTTAAATATTCAATCTAAAGATGCAACACATGACTATGATGAGAAATATCTTGATGAAGTCCTCACCGTTGATTTCTTCTTAATGAATTAAAAGCACATTGCAAATCTCTTTCTACATGAGACGCAATGTGCTTTTGCTATTTATTGTACTTTTAAACCTCGATAACGGTTTAATGTGCCGATAAATTCCTGTTTACGTGGTAATGCAAGATTCCCTGGGTGTCCGTCAAAGTGAGATACCGCTTCGATACCATGCTTTTCAATTAACTCATACATACAATTCGTCGCTTCAATTAAACTTAAATGATTATCTATAAGATGATGTCTAAAGTAATCGATCATAACTGCTAATGCATTCGTCTGACTATCATCCACAAGTTGCTCTAATCCAGAAATATCAATGGCTTCCTTACCATACATTAGGGTGTGTAAACCTTTCGCTTTTAAACGATCTTCTTTTCCCTTTTTGGAAAATGAACTACCCAATGGCACACGAGATGGAATAGACCCAAATTGATCATTGAATGGTATATTTCGTTTGTATTCATCTGAATGTGCAATGGCCTTAGCGTCATCAGTCACATCTTTCAAATGATATTCATCCATCATCAGTACTTGATCGGCTACGTCAAAGTAATCTCCGGAACCCCCAACAATTAGGATAGTTGAAACACCATAATCATCATATAGTGACTTCACTTTATTAGAAAATGGTGTAATCGGCTCTTTATCAGGTGCAATGAGCTTCTGCATTCGACCATCACGAATCATAAAATTCGTCGCAGATGTATCTTCATCAATTAATAATGTCGATGTTTGAGCTTCCAATGCTTCCATGACATTCGTTGCTTGTGACGTACTACCACTGGCATTTTCAGTTGAGAAATGCGTAGTGTCTTTCTTGCCTGGTAAGTTATCAATAAATGGACTGATATTAACATTTTGGATACTACGACCATCTTCAGCACGAATCTTCATTGCGTCATGACGTGTGAGTACAAACTCACGTCCATCATTAGGTATATGGTTATAAACACCTCGTTCTAATGCTTCTAAAAGTGTTGATTTACCATGATAACCACCGCCAACAATCAACGTGATACCTTCAGGAATAGACATCCCTGTGACTGCCCGACCACTAGGTAAATTGAAAGTGGTTTCGAAAGTTTGTGGACTCGTAAATCGAATCGCGTCTTTCATTGGTTCATCAGACACACCACTTTTTCTGGGTAGAATAGCGTTATTCGCGACAAATGCGATTAAGTGTTGTTGCTCAAGCTGCTGTCTGATATACGTTTGGTCGAGTTTCAATGTCACTTGGTTTTGAAGTGCTTGTTGATCGATATTTTGATACATTATGGCTTGATTTACTATCTTTGGCAAACCATTTATCAGTGTATGGGCTGCAACTTTCCCAAGAATTTTACGTCCTGCAGCTGGCATACCAACTTCAATACGCACTTCAATCTCTTTATCACTAATCACAACGGATGTACGTTCAAGCATTTCTTGACCACAATGGTCGATAAAAATTTTGCCGTTTTTACCAGAACCTTTCACATTGCGATTAAAAGTTGCAGCTTGATGGCCAAAAGCGCGAGTTAAGAAATCTGCCACTGCGATACGTTTATCTTTCGTATCTAATAAATCGCTAGGAATTTGTGCAATATCGCGATCAATAATAAGTCGCATTTTTGAAGGTGGCGCAAAAGGGTCCACCTGCACATGGTCTATGGCTAGACAAAATTGATTGAATGTATATATGCCTTTTGTTCTTTTATACGCTCCATATTTTTGTCCGTCTAAAGACTTTAATGTTTTTTCAAGGTCTGTTGAACGTTTCATCATCATTCCTCCGTTCAATAAGTATATATGCACAGTTTACCCAACTTAACCGACACGCATAACGTCATACTTGAAATTCTTGATTTGCTTATAAAAAATACACCTCATACAGATAGATTTTCACCTACTGTTGAGATGTATATTGAAACGATTTATCTTTGCTATTCGTTACATATCATTATAATGCAGTGTAACCACCATCAATAGTGAATACGCTACCTTGTGCGAATGATGAAGCATCAGATGCTAAGTATACGACAATACCGCCTAATTCTTCTGGTTCACCTGGACGACCCATTGGTGTAGCGCCCATCCAATAATCAATCATTTCGCCACCAGTTTCAAACATTGGTTCAGTTAATGCTGTTTTCATGTATCCTGGTGCAATTGTGTTTACTTTGATGCCGTATTTAGACCATTCCATTGCTAAACTTTTCGTTAACATGATAACCCCTGCTTTAGAAGCATTGTAAGATGCTTGTTCTTGAGGTTTGTTAGCGATTAAACCTGACATTGATGATGTATTGATGATTGAACCGTTACCTTGTTTAATCATTTGACGTCCAACTGCTTGAGCTACTAAGAATACGCCGTTTAAGTTTAAGTTAATTACTTTTAACCAATTTTCATAAGAAACATTTTCCGCTTTTTCGTTAATTGTCATACCAGCGTTGTTGACTAAGATATCAATTTTACCGTATTCGTCTACTACATCTTGAACCATTTTATTCACGTCTTCTGGATCAGTAACGTCTACTTTTAATGCTGTTGTTTTAACGCCTTCTTTGTCAGCAATCGCTTTTGCTGTTTCTTGAGCTAATTCTAATTTAATATCTGCAATAACGATATCTGAACCTGCTTGTGCTAATGCTTCTGCCATGGCTTTACCAAGACCCATAGCACCTCCTGTGACGATTGCTACTTTACCATTTACTTTAAATTGATCAATAATGTTTGTCATTTTTATTTCACCCTTTTAATTAGATTGTGTATTTACTGTTGTATTGACTTGTTTACCAGGTTGTTGCACTTTCATAAAGAACGTTAGAACGAAACCAATTACATAAAGAATTGCATAGACCCAAATTGTCACTTCTGCTGTTGAGAAAGCAAGAATTAAACTAGCAAGACCATAACCAATAAAGTTACTTAATCCTGCAGCTAAGTTGTGGACAGATACGGCTGCACCTTTATGATCAGGTACCAATGTTGGGAAAATGGCTGACATCGGTACAAAGGCAGCAACTGCGAATCCTAGCATCAATGCGATTAATGTTGTTACAAAGATGTTTGGACCACTCCATGATGGCAAGTAATAAAATGCCAATGTTGCTAAGGCCATACCAATACAACCGAACCAACGTACTTGGCGTACCCATCCAATCTTATCTCCAACAATACCCCAGAATAAGTTAGTGAAGATTGTTACGAAGTACATTAGACCCCAAACACGTAACCATTCAGAAGTTGTGAAACCAAAATCAGAAGTATACACGTGAGGTAAAAAGACTACCAGACCGAATAATGATAATTGGTTAATAATACGCACGACAAACGCTACAGCCACATTTTTATTACCTAAAATTGTGATGCCTCGTGCAAATTCACTTAATATTTCTTTCTTCGTCATGCGTTTTGCTTCTACATCTTCACCTTTTTTATCTTTAACTAGGAACATTGCGATTAGTCCACCAATGGCGATAAAGATAAGTGATGACCATAATGTTCCCATTTCTCCGATAAACGGAATTGAGAAACTTGGTAAGTATGAACCTAATACACCAATACCTATTGAATACATCGCCCAGAACCAACCCATTGCTGATGCAAGTTTGTGACTAGGTGATGAATATGTAATCCACACTACAAAGCTGTAAATAAACATTGGATACGCAAAACCACGAATACCATACATGATTAGCATCATCGCATAATTTTCTTGAGCTAAGCCTAATGTTAAAAATCCTACGTGGAATACCATCCAAATAATAAATGCTATTGTCATAATTCGTCTTGGGCTAAAAATTTCAGCCATAACCCCAGACAACCATGACGCAACAGCTACGACTAAGCCATATACCGTTAACACATTTCCAGCTTCTGAGTTACTAAATCCAAGTCCCATAATATATTTAGATAAAAATGCTTGTTCTACACCATCGCCAGTCATAAATATCGCTACGGCAATGTAACCCCAAATTAAAACCATAGGTAATCCTAAAAACTGACGATTTCGTTTCTGTATTTCATTAGACACCTTAATCCCACTTTCTTCCTTTGTTTTTCATTGTTTTATTGTTCTGTATTGAATTGTTCATGCGCAAGACGTTCAAGTGGAATGCCTTGTTTGAAACGTTCTGTGTAAGCATCAAAACTTGCAACTTCTTCTTCAGTCGGTTCGATTGTAATCGACTCTGTTCCTTTGAATGCGAAGTCGTTCAGATATGTTGCTAAATCAGTTGTTTCTTCTTCAACCATATATCTTGCTAGAACTGCAATCCCCCATGCGCCACCTTCACTAGCCGTTTGCATTACACGTACAGGACTTTGAAGTGCAGCTGCTAAGAAAGTTTGTGCCACTTTTTCAGTCTTGAAAATACCACCATGACCGAACATGGAATCGATTTGAATGTTTTCTTTATCTTTTAGTAAGTCGATACCAATTTTCAAGGTACTAAAGGCACTATAAATATGTGTCTTCATTAAATTGGCTAAATTGAAGTTACTATCTACTGAACGTACCAACATTGGATAGCCATGTTGTACATCTGTAATAAATTCGCCTGAAATATAACCGAAAGATAATAATTTGCCTAAATCGTTATCACCTTTTAACGCACTTTCGAATAACTTAGTGAAAAGTTCACCTTTGTCATATTTAACGCCCATTGTCTCAAATACTTCTCCGAACAAATCAACCCAAGCGTTAATATCAGACGTACAGTTATTAGCGTGAATCATAGCCACTTCATAACCATCTGGTGTTGTAACAATATCCACCTCTGGATAAACATCTTTGATTGGCTTTTCTAGAACTATCATTGAGAAGATGCTTGTTCCAGCTGAGACATTACCGGTTCTAGGTGCGACACTATTTGTCGCTACCATACCCGTTGCTGCATCCGCTTCAGGCGCACATAATGGACAACCTGCTTGTAATTCTCCATTCGGATCGACCAATTTGGCACCTGTTTCCGTTAGACGTCCGGCATACTCACCCGCAACGACTACTTTAGGCAAGATATCTTTAATATCTTGTGTATATCCCTTTTCAGAAAAGAGGGCATTAAAACGTTCGATAATATCTTGACGATAATCTTGTGTTTCACTATCGATTGGGAACATACCAGACGCATCCCCAATACCAAGTACTTTCTCATCTGTTAAGTACCAATGTATGTAACCTGCAAGCGTCGTCATGTAACGTACTTTACTAACATGTTCCTCATTATCTAATGCGGATTGATATAATTGCGCAATGCTCCAACGTTCTGGAATATTTACTTGAAAATCTTCACGTAATACTTCAGCCGCTTTATTCGCATTATTATTACGCCATGTTCTAAATGGAACGAGTAAGTCATCATGTTCGTCAAACGGTAAATAACCATGCATCATACCACTTATACCTAGAGAGGCAAGTTGTGTAACCGTTACATTGTATTTATCTTTAAGTTCTTGGGTCATCGCGCCGTATGCTTTTTGAATACCTACCCAAGCGTCGTTCATCGAATACGTCCAATAACCGTTGCGATAACTATTCTCCCATTCGAACGATCCGGTTGCGATGGTCTGACATTGATCATTCACAGCAATTGCCTTGATTCGTGTCGAACCAAATTCGATGCCGACAGTTAAATGTCCTTCTTCAATATATTTTTTAATATCTGTGTTACTCATCGTTTCACCTCACTTATCTTTTATGAAAACGTTATCATAAATATATACTAACACATGAAAAATTCATGCAACAAGAAAAAAAGTAAACGTTTACAAATTTTTGAAGTAAAAAAACACCTTTATCCTATAATTACATCATTACAGGTAAAGGTGTTTACTAAAATTGATCTATTTAAATTGTATTATTTTATTACGCCATATTTTGTCATACTATCGATAGACGCTAAAATCGCTTCTTCTTGAGTGTACATTGGTGTCCAACCTAAAATGTTACGTGCTTGTTGGTTACTTACATTTCTATTCATTTCAAGAAGTAATTTACCTTCACTCGCTTCACTATTAAATTTCGCACCTAATTTAATAACGAAATCAGGAAGTTTTTTAGTTGAAACGTTGCTAGCGATTTGTGGTCTTTTTTCTCTAATTAATTCAGCAATTTCTGGCATAGAGATTTGTCCATCAGCAGTAGCAATAAAACGTTTACCTTTTGCTTCAGGTGTCTTCATTGCTAACACGTGTAACAAAGCGACGTCTCTAACGTCTACAATATTCATTGGTATGTTTGGAATACGTTTCATTTTACCGCTAGCGATATTTTCAACAAATTGGAAACTTAATGACATATGTTGATTTAAAGACGGTCCAAGAATAGCTACAGGATTAATTGTTGCGAATTCAATGTGATTTTCAGTGGCATTGACAAAGTCCCATGCTGCTCTTTCAGCGATTAGCTTAGATTTTTCATATACTGACAATCCTTTGACATTGGGATCTGTCCAGTTCTCTTCCGTTGTCACACTTGATTTATCTTTATTACTGAAACCAACTGCGCCAAAGTTTGCTGTCATAATCACACGACGCACATCCGATTTCTCAGCAGCTCTTAAAATACGTTGAATACCCTCAACCGCTTGTTTATTAATCGATTGTTCATCTTCAACACTCACACTTCCCATAACCACTGGTGAAGCCACACTCATTACGTAGGTACAATCTTCCATTGCTTCTGGCCAATTTTCATCTTTTGATAAATCAGCTTTCACAAATGTTAAATTCTGAGTGTCAATCCCTTGTTCTCTAAGTGTTTCTAATACAGATGCTTTCTTAGATTCAGAACGCATTGTTGAACGTACTTTATACCCTTGGTTGAGTAATTCTGATATGATGCGTAAACCTAAGAAACCTGTACCTCCTGTAACTAAAACTTGCTCTTCCATGAAACAACCTCCCCAATACTCTCTCTTAATAAGTTCAAATTATAGCAGGTTTTATAATTTACTATTACTTGAAAGCCTTAATTTTTTAGAAGTTCATTCTTAAGTAGTAGATGATTTAAATTTCAAAGTATCATAACAACGTTTTATACTTTTATACTTCGACAATACCTTGGTCTGATAAAGCAATTTTAATATGTTCTAAATGATGACGTTCATGCCAAGATAATTTAGCTAATAGTTCTGCTGCTGAAACGTGGCTGCCGTCTGACAAAGTAATATAACGACTTAAATCATTTTCAGTGACATGATTGCCCATTTCTACAATTCGCTTATTAAGTCCTTCTAAAATGTTTAGCGACACATCTATTGATAAAGTTGAATCTGGTAATTCGACCCACTTGTTTTGATTAAACATAAATGCCGTCACACCATCTTCTGTTAACGTCATTTTCAATCTTTCATATAAATTAATTTGAGAATCTGCAATATGATGCACCAGTTGTCTTACTGTCCAACTACCTTCACGATATTGACGTTTTAACTGGTCATCACTTAAATGCGATACTGTTTCGTTCAAACGATCCATATATACTTCTATATCACTCATCCACTTTTTAACGTCTACAACTGTTGGGTTTTGCGGTGCTTCAAATTCTCCAATTGGAAATCTTACATCCATTTTTAGTACCCCCTCTGATAAATACCATATTTCTTTCTACCTACCCTTATTGCAGACAAATAAAAACGAGAGTAGAACAGAAATAAAAATAATTTCATCGTTCCACTCTCGTAATAGTGACTCGTTTCTTCAATAAAGTATATATGCGTCTTAAATATTTACGCTAAAAGTAACGGACTTGAGAATATAATTAAAAAAACAATATTTAAAACTAAAAATGTGATATTGATTGCTTTGTTACCTTTTAAAATACCTAAGACACTTGCAATAATCGCTAGTAACATCACTAACAATCCTGGGACATACCAAAACATGCTTGTAAACATGATTGATAATGCTAGTAAGAATGATAATAAACATAAAATACTTGAAACTAAATTGATACTGTCTAACTTCATAGGTTGTTTCCTTTCTATTGGTGATACACAGTATTATATACTAAAACCCATTTAAATTGAGCTAAATTTTTATAACAAAATCGACACATTTTTGTTATATGTTGATTTATAACGTTTTATAGTCTCTTAAATAATTTATAAATTCAAGTATCGTCGGATCATTTTGGCGTTCCTGATGTGTAATCGCTACAAAGTTAACTGTATAGTCAAATGAACGTCCAAGTGGTACCGCTTCAATCAAGTCATTGTTTAAGAAAGGTTCATTTTCAACCATAAAACTAGAGACAATGCCAACGCCCAATCCTTCTGCTACTGTTCTCATTAAAACAATCGGGTTATTTGTACGGAAGACAATTTTTAACTCTCCATTGGCTTCTTGGAATTTCTTAAGTTGATGATGATAAAAACTACGATCATATAACACAAATGGATAATCTTTAATATCTTCTAAATCCACCGTTTCTTTAAACGTAAGTTTAGATTTGGCAGGTACAATTAATTTAAAATTTGAGCCGAAATGAAGTGGAAATTCAGTTATATTGTTTGGAATTTCTGAAGTATCTTTCTTACCTATAAGGCCTAAATCGATGTCATGCTCCTCAATCTTACGTAAAATATCCGCTTTATCTGATTCAATCACTTCAATATCAACACTAGGGTGGTCTTTTTTAAATTGCGATAACACTTTTGGAAGTAATTTATGAAAAAGTGTTGGGTTGGTAGCGATTTTAATCTTACCTTCAAAATGTGTTTCTATGCTATCTACTTCTGAAAGTAATGCATTTTTCGTCTCAATGATATCTAAAATTTTAGGAATTAAACGTTTCCCAATTTCTGTGGGTACCGTCCCTTTTCTCGAGCGATAAAATAATTTATATCCCAATTCTTCTTCTAAATGCGCGATTGATTGGCTCATCGCTGATTGGCTAATATGCATCCGTTCACTTGCATGAATCATTGATTCTTCTTCATAAACCGTCTTAACATAGCTAAGTTGTTCAAAGTTCATATATACCTCCATTTACATCACTTTTACTTATATTAAAATCATTTATTCTAATTATACATTAGTATTTATTATTAATATAATGGATATTGCAATCAAATATTAATTTCTAGAGTTTAAGTCACTCTAAATATTATAGGAGGGACATCATGGATCATCGCTTATGGACGAAAGATTTTATCTTCGTTACATTAGTCAATTTCTTTATGTATTTAATACATTACATGCTTATTGTAACGGTCACGGCATTCACCATTGATGAATATCACGCATCTGAAAGTATTGGTGGTTTAGCCGCTGGTGTGTTTATCATCGGTATGTTAGGCGGCCGTTTAGGTTCTGGACGTATTATTGATCAGCTCCAACCTAAATCGATATTATTTTATAGCGTCATCGCATCAGTTGTTGCGATTGCCTTATACTTTACAATCACTAATATTTGGATTCTAATGTTAGTTCGTTTTATACATGGTATTGCATTCGGTTTCTCATCAACTGCAACAGGAACAATTTCATCAAGACTTATTCCAGAAGCACGTAAAGGTGAAGGCATCGGTTATTACGGTTTAAGCGTGACGTTAGCTTCAGCTTTCGGACCCTTCTTTGGTTTAATCTTAACGAATCGTTTAGGGTTTTCTTCAATATTTGCGATCAGTTTAGTTAGTATTATTATTGCTTTAATGTTTACTATTTTTATTAAAAAATTGCCAACTAACGACATTACTAGTATGGAAACAGAGACGACTAAACCTAGAGGTATACATGCATTCCTACAAAAAGAAGCATTACCCATTTCAATGGTCACAGTATTAGTAGGTATTGCATACTCAAGCGTACTATCATTCTTATCCATTTATGCTGATATGTTAGATCTCGTTACAGCAGCAAGTTATTTCTTCGTTATCTACGCGATAGCAACTTTTATTACACGACCATTTACAGGAAAAATTTATGATAACTACGGAGAAAACAAAGTCATGTATCCTGTCATGATTAGCTTTGTAGTTGGTTTAGTGTTATTAAGCATGACAACGTCTTCTTTACTTTTACTTGTGTCAGCAGCGTTTATTGGTTTTGGCTATGGAACAATTATTCCAACTGCACAAGCGATTGCAATACAACAATCACCAAAAGCCAAAATGGGGTTAGCAACATCCACTTATTTCATCTTTGTTGACTTTGGTGCTGGTATGGGACCATTTATCTTAGGTTTAATCATTCCATTTATGGGCTATCGAAACTTGTATCTGACCATGGCTATATTATTAATTATTGCGATTGTTGCTTATTACATCGTTCATGGCAAACATCATAAACATCCATACCATTCAACAGTAAATAGTTGATTTCATATTAATAATGGCGGATTTCTGTTTAAATAGAAACCCGCCAATCTCTTATTGCAAAGGCTTTTTTAGACAACCTTCTTACTAACTTCAGACAACCGTCAGTCTACCCTCTTATTTCATTTTTGCTTTTCCTAGTAGCCGATAGCTAAGGCAATCGACATGGCAACTGCACAAATAATGACCCACAATAAAATCAATTTCCACACGAATTTTATCCATTGTGTATAGGAAATGCGACCGACTGCCAACGCACCCATCAGTATAGCTGATGTTGGGAATAATATATTACTTATAGAGTCCCCATATTGGAACGCTAATACAGTAAGTTGACGATTAATGTGCAATAAATCAGATATTGGTACCATCAACGGCATTGTTGTTAACGCTTGTCCCGAACCAGATGGAATAAAGAAATTAAGTAAGAATTGTAAAATAAACATCGCTATAATAACGAAAGATGCTGGGACATCTGATAGTAAAGTGGTCATACCGTGTACAATCGTGTCGATGATTTTACCATTTTCCAAAAGAACTACAATCCCTTTGGCAAATCCGACAATCATAGCTCCAAAAAGAATATTCTGCATACCTTCTATTAATGCATCAAACGTACCATTGAGTCCTAAGCCACTTACTAGACCTGCGACTATCCCTGCAAGTAGAAAATTGGCACTCATTTCATTAAATGTCCAACCAAAGACAAAAATACCAAAGACATTACATAAAATAGTTGCGACAATAATTAATAAACTAGCGGCTTGTCTCTTACTGAAATGTTGATATTCTACTTTCTGTGACACATGGCCTTCTTCACGTTCTAATTCATATACAATACTCTTTGTCTTATCTTTCTTAACTTTACGTGCATATAGCATCACTGTTGAAATCGCTGCTGTTAAGATAAATAAATAGATAATTGTACGTAATCCCCAACCAGAGAACATAGGTAACTCTGCAACCGTTTGTGCAACCCCAACTGTAAAGGGATTTAACATACCGCCACTGAAACCACTAGCTGCACCTAAAATAACCATTGCCGCGCCTGTTAATGCATCATAGCCTAACGTACGTGCAATAATAATGCCAATAGGCACGAAAATAATTGTTTCTTCTGCCAAGCCTATCGTAAAACCTAGAACTGAGAATATTAACATCGTTAAAGGAATCATAAGGAAGTTCGCTTTCCCCAACATTCGCATTGCTTTGTTAACGCCATTTTCAAAGGCACCTGTTTTATGAATAATACCAAAGGCACCACCTACAAGAAATATGTAAAAGACAATTTCCCCACCACTGATTAAACCTTCTGGGATTGCCCTAAAAATTTCTAAAAAATTTACATGTGCTGAATCTACAGTATGATATGTTCCAGAAACTACAAGCGTTTGGCCACCTTTCTTCTCACGCGTATACTCTCCAGCTGGAATAATATACGTCAGCAACCAAGCTATAAATATGACAAACATCAATAATGCATACGTGTGTGGCGTCTTAAACTTAAATTTATTAGATTTTTCTTCTGACATAATCCATCAGCACCTTTTATTATTTTTTATTTATAATTTTCATAAAAATTATTATTGTTATCATACCCTATTTAATCCAAAAATATAAGTTTACATCTTATATTACATATGTATTTACGGAGGGCTAGTTTGTTTTAGGGTAATCATAAAATATTTTAATAAAGAGGTTTATTATTGCATGTCTACTATGTAGCTATTGCGCGGCAATTCAGATTCTAAATAAAATACCTCGACAATGAAAATTATATTCAACGTCGAGGTATTTATATCATTTATAGTTTTATTTTAATTGGCCATTATCATCAAATTCTGCTAATTTCGGATATTGAATTCTAGGAATTTGATCAATATGTTGTAACTTATCGGCAAATTGTTCAAGATATTGTTTTCTTTCTTCTTCGCTGTGACTCACTTGATATGCAATAAAAGGTTCAAGCGGTGTCATACCAGAGAAATAAATCATTCCGTGATTAATGTGGAATAAGATTTGCTCATGTATGTCTCCAGAGAAACCGTTAGGCATATAACTACCTTCAGGAGAGCCTGTTGTTGTTGAAATCATTGCAACTTTATCTGTTAATCTTGCTTTGTCGTAACGGTCATAATCGCCACCGTATACACCACCAAAGAGGAATATTTTATCAAACCATCCTTTTAGAATTGCTGGAACGCTAAACCACCAAAGTGGGAATTGGAAAATAACTAAATCTGCCCATAGCAATTTTTCAAATTCACCTTTAATGACAGATGTTAATTCATCATTATCATAGGCATATTTTTGTTCGACAGCATATTTGAAAAATTCAGGGTCTGTTAATGTTTTAAAATCTTCTTTTCTAGCGACTGGGTCAAAATTCATGGCATACAAATCAGATACCTTAACTTCGTGACCTTGAGCTTCTAAAGTTTCTACAGCTTTATCTTTTAAAGCACCGTTAAACGACTTTGGCTCTGGGTGCGCGTATACAATTAATGCTTTCATTTTCTCTCACCTTTCTGAAAGTAAACTATTGATATACTTAAGTTACTATCGCCTTACGCTTTTCACAAGTGATTTGTTTGATAGATAAGAGCGTGTGTTATACGAGGCTTTACATCTTTAACTATTTTTTAAATACGTCGTAATGAGCTCTGTATAATAATCAATAAATTTAAGATATTTATCTTTCTCTACATGTTCGTTAATTTGATGTGGCACAGTACCTGGACCAAACATTAAGAATGGGAAATGTTCATCTTTATCACGTAGTAAATTAGAAGCATCGGTAACGCCTACAGTGGGTGACGCAACTATATCTTCATTAAAGATGTTTTTAGCCACTTTTTGTCCTATTTTAATCAATTCATTATCTCCAGTTGTTAAAACAGGGTCTAAATCTAAATACATGTCTTCTTCAAGTTGACCACCTTGTTTATTAATTTCTTCTAAATATTTTTTAAATAGTGCTTTGACTTTCGCATTATCATATTCCGGCACTGTTCTAATATTGAATTCTGCAAACGCAACGTCTGGTACTGAATTTACTTGGTTACCCCCGTGGAGAATCGTATTGCTAATGACTAAGCCAGAAATGACACGTTTGACTTCATCTTCATCTAGAGTATTATCCGCTTGTAATTGGGTTTGAATACGATTAATTAAATGCGTGAAATCTAGTTCTTCACATTGTAAGTCTTTAGAAATACGTTCATATTCATCATCAATATTTTGAATAAATTGAATCAGTGGTTTAATAGCATTACGTCCCACAACTGGTACAGAACTATGCGCTGCTTTACCCTTAGAGGTGATTTTAAAGTCCATTGAACCTTTATGTGCATAAACGATGTTCGTTTCTGATGGTTCGGCAATGATTAATGCATCTACGTCGTTCATATAGCCTTTACGATATAATTGTGCTGAACCAAGTTGTTCCTTCTCTTCGCCTGCAGTTGCCATGAATTTAAGTGTACCTTTAGGTAAATGGCCACTTTCTTTAATATCAATCATCGCAATAGCCAAACCCATGAGTCCTGATTTCATATCAGATGTACCACGGCCATAAAGCAATCCTTCGTCTTCAGTTAATTGGAAAGGTGGATACTTCCAATCAACGTGATCACCTTCAGATACCACATCCATGTGACCAGAAATACCAAGTACGGGACTTCCTTCACCAATTGTTGCAACTAAATTCACACGATTGTCCTCAATTTCATCAATTTCTGCACTAATACCATGCTTTTCAAATAATTCTTTTAAATATCGCGCAACTTCAATTTCATTATCATTCACTGTATTCATTTCGACAATATCAGCTAACATCTTCACTTTTTCTTCTTCTGAAAATATACTCATCACATGATACTCCTTTAATCTATTAAAATGATTCATAAAAATGGTATCATCTTTAGTTAGCTAAGCAAACCAAATGACACTAAAAAATAAAGTGAGATGCTAGGTGCGTTTTATTAAAACACCTACAACCTCACTCATACGAAGATAATTAAATCTTTTCTCTCTCTTTAATCCAATTATCTATTCATATCGTCAATTAGCACTGGAATAGCACTAATTTATTCTTTATATATCAAGTAAGTTAGACTGCGCGGAGTATAAAAGTTTGCAATTAGTTGTGTTGTTTAGACTTTTAAAATTTACATTTTGGGATGGATTGCGTCCTAACTTGTCTTGAAATACTTTTAAATCTTACCAAAGATTGGTGATTAAAAGATGTATCGTTCTTAAAAGGGTTCTGTGAATGCTTAACTGTCAAATTATCTTGATTATACGCGTATATTTTAAAATGATGATTCCTTAAAATAGAAACAATGTTATATATAAGCCTAATAATGTCATAAATAACACTGGAATCGTAATGACAATACCTGTTTTAAAATAAGTTCCCCATGAAATTTTGACATCTTTTTGGGCTAGGACGTGAAGCCATAATAATGTGGCTAAAGAGCCGATGGGTGTAATCTTCGGACCTAAGTCAGAACCTATCACATTCGCGTAAACCATACCTTCTTTGAGTATACCCGTAACTTGTGACTGATGTATTGCTATAGCATCGATTAATACTGTAGGTAAATTATTCATTATCGATGACAGAATGGCAGATATGAATCCTACACCCATAATACTTGTAAATAAGCCTTGTCCAGAAATCATTGAAAATATGTTACCTAATACTGTCGTAATGCCAACATTTTTCAACCCGAATACTACTAAATACATACCCAATGAAAAAATCACTATATTCCATGGCGCACCTTTGAGAACTTTTCCAGTTGAAACAACGTCTGATTGACGTGCCAAGATGAGGAAAATGATAGCAATGCCACCTGCAATTAGAGACACGGGTAAATGAACAAACTCACTAATAAGATAACCAATAAGTAGTACGACTAAGACAATCCACGAGAGTTTAAATAACTTCACATCTTTGATTGCGGATTTAGGACTTTGAATCATTTGCGTATTGACCTGTTTAGGAATTGACGTTCTAAAGTAGATCCATAATACAGCAATACTTGATACTAGCGAGAATATATTTGGAATTAGCATGCGACTAACATATTTAACGAAGCCAATATCAAAGTAATCAGCAGAAACGATGTTTACTAAATTACTAACTGTAAACGGTAATGACGTTGTATCTGCGATAAAACCACTTGCGATAATGAACGGAAAAATGACTTTCTTATTGAAGCCAAGATGACGTACCATAGCTAACACAATTGGCGTTAGAATCAGCGCGGCACCATCATTCGCAAAGAAAGCTGCGACAATCGCACCAAGTACCATGATGTACACAAACATTCGAAAGCCATTCCCCTTCGATGCACGTACCATATGTAAGGCTGACCATTCAAAAAAACCAATTTCATCGAGTATTAATGAAATTAAAATGACTGCTACAAAGGTTAGCGTGGCATTCCAAACAATACCAGTCACTTCTACAATATCTGACCAGCCAACCACTCCTGTAACAAGTGCTAATATCGCACCAACGACAGCAGTTATGCCTATATCTAATCCTTTCGGTTGCCAGATGACAAAAATGAGCGTTATGACAAAAATAGTGATTGCTAGAAATGACATCATTTACATTCACCGTGGAAAACATGCTTTTTACAATTAATTAAATTATATGTGAATAATAATTGTTTATCTCTCATATCAATCAAATCCTCCTATATCATCAATAAGCATATCACGAGCTATGACGTGAAATCTATCTGACAGAGTGCTAAGTGATATTAATCAATAGAAATAGGACCTCCAACATATACAATGCTTGAGATCCTATTGCTTGAAGTAAATTCTCTTTTTTAATTTATCTATTTTTTGTTAATTACATCATATTATGAAATAATTGCATAAACGAATTAAATTTTTAAGGAGTTCATTATGAATATTTATCAAACGTACGCACTTTTAGTAGTAGGTATTATTATTCTAGGCATTATTGTGAATATCGTCATTTCATTTTCTGAAAAGCGAAAAATGATGCACAAAATACATACACTTTGGCATAATAAACAACCATTAGAAAGTTTCATACGTCCAAATTCACGTTTCGATTATCAATTTGAACTAAAACGTGACCAACATGACAATCTTATTGATGATAAAACATGGTCTGATCTCAATATGGAAGAAATCTTTCATCGCAGTAACTTTAACTTTACAGCTATTGGTGAAATGCGTTGGTTTGCTACATTACGCAATATGTTCAAAGCCAATAATCAACAACTCTTAGACCGCATCAATAACAACGAGGGCTTTCGTCACAAAGTATCATATCATCTCGCAGCTATCGGCAAAGTTGTCTATCCCATCTTTCCAGATCAACTTAAACCGATTAAACGCAATAATTTATTTATGATATGTCCATTCTTACCATTTTTAGGATTATTGATTATATTATTTTCTCCATCAACCGGAGTACTTATAACTATTTTCGCAGTGCTATTGAATATTATCTTATCTGGCAGTCTTAAGCGTACTTATGACCAAGACTTGAAATCATTATTCTATACTGCCAAAGTGCTGAGAGAAGGTTATCATCTCAATCAGATTGAAGGCACACCTGACGTTAAGACGAACTTCAAACATTTTAAAGGCGCACGACGATTTAGTGGACTATTAGGCACTGTGGGTGACCAAAACATTGGTGGTGCTTTTGTCATGCTATTAAAGATGGCTTTTATGGTGGACTACTTCCTCTTCCATACCATCCAGTACACTTACTATCGTTATCAAGATGAAGTTCTAGCTTGCTACGATTACGTAAGCACCCTAGACAATCACTATTCTTTAGCCATGTATCGACGCACATTAGACACATATTGTGAGCCGACTGCCTTTTCAGAAGAACAGAACGTATCATTTACAAACTTAGTTCATCCTTTACTTGAAAATGCAGTCCCAAACGACCTCGACATTAACAACAATATTCTATTAACTGGGTCAAATGCATCAGGAAAATCAACATTTATGAAAGCTGTAGCCATTAACATTATTCTTGCACAAACAATCAATACCGTGACAGCTGACAAATTTAGCTATCAACCCGGCTTAGTCTATACTTCCATGGCCAATGCCGATGATGTGTTATCAGGCGATAGCTACTTTATGGCCGAACTCAAATCGATTCGTCGCTTATTTGATATTAAAACGATGTCGCCCGTTTACTGTTTCATCGATGAAATCTTCAAAGGCACAAATACGACCGAACGTATCGCAGCGTCAGAATCGGTGTTAAGTTATTTAAACGCACAGCCCAAGTACAAAATAGTGGCAGCTACACACGATATTGAGTTATCAGAACTACTACAACCTGATTATCGAAATTATCATTTCAATGAATCGATTGAACATAACGAAATTTACTTTGACTATAAAATTAAAAGTGGTAAAGCGAATACGCGTAATGCCATCGAATTATTACGTATTACGCACTTCCCAGACAAAATATACAAACGTGCTAAACAACAAGTTAAAGACATCGATTAAAAATGTTTCATGTAAAACATTTCCCGAGAAATATTCAAGTAAAAAGGGGATTGAGACAATCATTATTTGCCTCAATCCCCTGTATTATTAACTATTAGGATGCCCTTTAAATTTCGGACTTTCTCCGTATTTATTCTTATTAAATTTACTATTTAAACATGTAATTACAATTTGATAAATTGATACAGCACATTGTACAAGACTGAACAAGAGAATGAACAATGCCGCCCAACCATTTTCACCATTAGGATCATTAATGTTCCAAATTAATTGAATAATAAAAGATATAATACCTAATACAACCGATAAAATAGGGATGAACATTGTACGATCCGTATCGTGAAAACGTCTTACTGCTATCGCTAAATTAGGTATAAACGTAGCGACTGAGTAAAGAATAAAATAAATGGCTGCGATAACGAGTACCGTCATGCCAAACACTGATAAAACTTCAGACCCTACCCCTGCCGACAGTATAAAAATAATTAATGAAATGACAAAGACCATTAATGCTGGTACCAGGAAAATTAAATGCCATAGTTGCATAAACCAGTATTCACTTCGTCTAGAGCGACCTTTAAAATTAAAATAATTCTTCCAAAACAACTTAAACGCTTCACCGAAAGTTACTTTAGGATTCATATTTAGAAACTCCTTTTATCTATTTTATTTCATCATATCATAATAAGAATTTTATAAAATAGTTTATATTAAAATTTCATTTTATATTCGAAATTGATTCACTTAAATATTGAATTATGAAAGTAGTCTAGAAATGCACCTAATGTCATATTGATTGCTTTTCATCTATCATGGTTCCTTAATAGTTAACAAAAATGGTGCTAATATAATAAAAATTTCATCTTAGTTATAATCACTTAATATCTTTATATTTTGGACTTTCACCATATTTATTTTTTTCGGGTTTACTATTTAAACAAGCAATTATCATTTGGTAAATACTTGCAACTGTACCAATAATCCCTAACACATAAATAACAGTTAGTCTCCAATCACTATCTAGATTAGACCCAAAATATTGAATACATAAGTTAGTTATATATGTAAGTATAACGAATACGACGATAATGATTGGTGCTACCATTGTACGATTAGTATCGTGAAATCGTCTTATAGTTAACGCTAGTTGCGGAATAAAAATAATTAAACTGTAAATGATTAAGTAACAAGTCGCACAAATAACAACAATAAGTGATGTAACAAATATATGCGTGATAGCTGAAAGTAAAGAAGCTAATAGAAAAAACACGCCTACACTATAAACCGCAAGTGCCGGCGCATAAAAAATCAAATGCCACAATTGCATAAACCAGTACTCACTTCGTCTAGAGCGACCTTTAAAATTAAAATAATTCTTCCAAAACAACTTAAACGCGCCACCGAAAGTTACCTTAGGATTCATATGTTGAAACTCCTTTTTCCATTTTATTTCATCATAACATAATAAGAATTTTATAAAATGTATTGTCTTAAAATTTTATTTTATATTTGAAATTAATTTACTTAAATATGAAATAATAAAAGCGAGGTAGAAATCTTATCATTTAAAATCGATTTCCATCTCGCTTCAATACTATTTAATCAGTCTATCTCATGACTTCAAACATGATTATAAAAACATTAGCTTTCTTTCTTCACAACTTTTCCATTTGAATCCAGTTTAATAATTTTACCGTTTTTCATTTTATATGTGCCTAATATTTCGCCATCTTTATTACGGTAATTTACAACCCAGTCCCCACGATGATTAGTCATTTTCACATCATCCCATAAATAATTTGTCTTACTTACTGGAACATCTTCAAAATCTGAAATCAATTGATATACTTCATTGCGATAATGCGCATTAACACTACCTGACTTTTCAAGATTTTTAGACGAAAGTGGATTACCATCATCTTCAGAACCTTTAGGTACAGTATCTACAATATTGATTTTACTATTTAATTCAGGTAAAGCTTTGTTATGTCTATTTTCGGTATAAACGTCTGCTAATTTAACTTCTTTACCTTTTCGTATTAAATCATTATAATCTAAATCCTTTTTAGGCATACGTCCTACAAAGATTTTATCTTTATTCACACCAATAATCGCTTTAAAATTCCCTTTATCAGGTTGTACAGTATAAAAATGCATACCTTTAGGTGCATTTTCAATAGGTTGCTTCACTTTAACCAACATAAAATCAACCAATCTATAGTTTCGAGTGCCAGTTGGAAGTTTATACGAATATATTCCAGTCAGTATTTCATTTTTAGTTAACGTATATTGATCAACATCATCAATACAAAATGCTAACGCAAGCTTTTCTTTTTCAGACAATTTACCAGTATTAACTGTCACCTTTTTGTCCTTCTTTGACTGCTCTGTCTTTGATTTAGAGTTATGTTCTTTTGAAGATTCATTCGAACTGCAAGCTGCTAACAATAATAAAAACACACCACTTAAGAATAAAAGTTTCTTCATCTATGACTCCTTACGTATCTGCTTATCAAGTTAATATACTATATATTATTTATACAATATTTCACCGCTAAGTTAAATATAAATTTGTCTAATTTGTGCATTAAAATTCAAACAATATTAGGCATAAAAATACCCTTGCAAAGTAAGTATTTAAAACTTACCTTCCAAGGGTTGGTCCTTATTTATTAAACGTGTTTAAAATAGCTTCTGTCGCAGTCGTATCGACACCAATTCCTGCAGCTACACTACTTAACATAATTGTATTAATACCGCGACAACGTAACTACATGTCTACTTCTGTACTATAAAATTATGATTGATTATAACCTTTACGAGATGTCGGATTAAAGATAGCAAAGATAATACCTATAATCGCAATAACGCAAATTGTAGCATAGGCAACACGGACACCATGCACTAATCCATCAATACCGTATTTATGTGGATTTAAAACAGCGGTATTCATAATTGTGACTAAAATAGCTGAACCCATAGCAGCTGCTACTTGTCTTAATGTATTATTCACTGATGTACCATGTGGCACCATAGGTCTTGATAATTGATTTAATGCTGCTGTTGTCAATGGTGTCATAACCATCGCATTTGCCATCATTGAAACCATAAAGACTGCTGAGACAAAGATGAACGGTGCACCTGCTTGTAGATGTGTAAACAAGAATGATGTTACAGCCACAATTGCTAAACCGATAATTGACATTCCTTTGCCACCAAATTTATCGAAAATACGACCCGTTATAGGTGATAAAATACCTACCATAATACCACCTGGCATTAAAGCCAATCCTGATTTTAATGGAGAAAAGCCATTCAAGTCTTGTAAATAAAATGACAAGACCGTTTGACTTCCGATAAAGGATACAAATACGATGACCACTAAAATCATGTTCAGTGTAAATGATTTGTATGCGAAAACGCGAACATTGAGTAATGGGGTTTTCATTTTCAATTGGCGAATCACAAATAATGTAATGACAATTGCGCCGAAAATAATCATGGCGTAAACACGTGCATTACCCCAACCTAAGTTACCTGCTTCACTAAATCCATAAAGTAATGAAGCAAATCCGACAGTAGATAAAATAACGGATAAGACATCGACTTTAGGTTTCGTCACGTCAGTCACATTCTTAACGAAAATAAGCGCCAAGATAAAGTCAGCAATCGCCACAACTAATAATAAATAGAAGATCACGCGCCACTCATATTGAGATACAATCCAACCAGACACCGATGGACCGATAGCTGGTGCGAAACCAATGATTAACCCGAACATACCCATTGCTTGGCCACGCTTATCTGCAGGATATACCATAAATAAGACCGTTTGCATTAATGGCATCATAATCCCTGCGCCCATCGCTTGAATCGCTCGACCTACGAGTAGTATGCCAAAACTATGTGATAAAGCTGCTACTAAAGAACCAACGATGAAGAACGTTAATGCTGCGAAATAGAGTTGACGTGTAGAAAAACGTTGAATTAAAAATGCTGTGATTGGAATCATAATGCCATTCACTAACATAAAAATCGACGTCAACCATTGCACTGTACTGCTCGATAAGTGCATTTGTTTCATAATACTTGGTAATGCCGTCGTCATAAGGGTTTGATTGAGTATTGCAACAAATGACCCTATCATTAAGACGGCAACTAATAACGTCTTACTTCTTGAACTTTCATTACTCACAAACATAAACTCCCTTTAGTTATTATTTAGTACTCCAAATAATAAACGGATAGGTATCCGAAAGTCAATTGCGTAGATTAAAAGTCATCCTTTTGGACGATTAAATTACTTTTAGACACTTACTAGTAACCAAAATAAAAGAGTGGAACAGAAATCAATTTAGCGATTTCATTGTCCCACTCACACTTATTTACTTAATAATCGTGCCTTCTTTTTCATGAATCATTTGAATAATTTCATTCTTCTCATTCATCACAGCGACTTTAGGTGCATGTTCGATTAATTCGCGTTCATCTAATTGAACATATGTCATTATAATCACAACATCATCTACTTCTACTAATCGTGAAGCTGCACCATTTAAACAAATCTTGCCACTCCCGCGTTCACCAGCAATGACATATGTTTCAAAACGTGCACCATTGTTGTTGTTAACGATGGCTACCTTTTCATTTGGTAAAATATCAACCGCATCTAAAATATCTGCATCGATTGTAATACTTCCTACATAATTTAAGTTTGATTCTGTTACACGTGCTCTATGAATCTTACCGTTCATCATTGTTCTAATCATAGCTTACTTTCCACTTCCTAAAATAATATTATCTATTAAACGTGCTTTTGAAAATTTAACTGCTAACGAAATAAAGATTTGTCCTTCAATGTCCGTGACTACTTCTAAATCTGGATAACTATATATTGCGACTTCATCAATATGACCACTTGTATGCTCGGTTAAATATGCTTTTATAGCGCCAACAATCACATTACTTCGTCTTTCTCCATCTTCGTATAAAGACGATGCTAAAGCTAAACTCTTGCTTAAATGCACAGCTTCTTGTCGTTCTTGTTCTGTTAAGTATACATTTCGTGAGCTACGTGCTAATCCATCTGCTTCACGTACAATATCAATACCAATAATTTCAATTGGATGGTTGAAGTCTTCGACCATTTTTTCAATAATCGCAAGTTGTTGCGCGTCTTTCTTACCAAAGTAAGCTCGATTAGGGCTCACGATATTAAATAATTTATTTACTACAGTGACAACCCCATCGAAATGACCAGGTCTTTGTGCACCCTCCAAGACATCCGCTAGACGTCCCACCTTTAAAGTGACACTTCGCTCACCTGGATACATTTCTTCAACTTCTGGATGGAAGACATAATCTACATCAATATCAGTTACTAATGCGACATCTTGGTCAATTTGACGTGGATAAGCATCAAAGTCTTCATTTGGTCCAAATTGTAATGGATTGACGAAGACACTAATGACTGTGACATCATTCTCTTTAACAGAGCGACGCATCATACTTAGATGGCCTTCATGCAAAGCTCCCATCGTAGGAATGAATCCAATCGTTTTGCCTGTGGATTTCAATGTTTGTGTAATACGTTGCATATCTGCCACAGTCTTAATTACTTGTGTCATTATTATTTACCTCATCTAATATCTTTTTCTTATACGTATGTTCTTCTGCTGGAAAAATGCCTGCTTTGACTTCTTCATTATATTGTTTAATGCCCTCAATGCCCACTGACAAATCGGCAAATTGTTTTACAAATTTCGCATAGCGATCGACACCATAATTTAACATGTCATGATATACCAATACTTGACCGTCTGTATCTTTACCAGCACCTATACCAATCACTGGAATGTCTAATTGATTGCTAATTAAGCCTGCTAAATCGCTTGGTATTGCTTCTAATACTAAAGCGACCGCTCCCGCTTCTTGAACCGCATGTGCTTCTTGAATCAATTGCTCAGCAGCGTCTTTCGTGCCACCTTGTAGACGATAACCCATCACACCAACACTTTGAGGCATAAGTCCTAAATGAGCTACAATTGGAATGCCAATTTGTGTTGATTTTTTAATGAAATCAACTAAATGTGCGCCTTCAGCTTTTAACGCATTCGCATTTGTTTGTTGATATAAAGTAATCGCATTCTTTAAATCATATTCATCACTAACGCCAACCGCACCTATAGGCAAATCTACTACGACAAATGTATCATCGGCACCACGACGCACAGCTTTACCATGATGAATCATATCTTCCAATGTCACTTGCGTCGTTGTTTCATAACCTAAGACCGTCATTCCAAGTGAATCACCAACTAAAATCATATCTATATTTGCTTCTTGTGCTTGTTTCGCACTAGGAAAATCATATGCTGTAATCATCGAAATTTTCTCTTTACTCTGCTTCATTTCCACTAATTTTGCTAAATTTTTCATTTTTAAATTAACTCCTATATTAAAAGTTCGATAATAATACGTATAATTATATTTAAGAATACATAGAAAGGAAAGTTTTAAATGCAAATTGCTATTATCGGGCCAGGTGCAGTTGGAACAACTATCTCTTTTGAGCTTCAACAAAAGCTATCAAATATTACATTAATTGGCCGTTCTAATAAACACATAACCATTCAACCAGCAAATCAAACTGTATACGCACATAACATAGATGACGTAACTTCAACCTTTGACGTTATTATTATTGCCGTCAAAACGCATCAACTCAATGACTTAATACCCAAATTGCATCATTTAGCTCATGAAGAAACGCTTTTTATTTTAGCGCAAAATGGCTACGGTCTACTGCCAAGTCTTCCATTTCAACACACATACCAAGCTGTTGTTTACATTAGCGGTCAAAAATCTGGAAACGAAGTTGTACATTTTCGTGATTATCGATTACATGTTCAAAAAGATGCTCAAACATCACGCTTAAAACAATTACTTGATCATACAAAAATTGAACTCGTACTTGAAGACAATATTGAAGAAAAAATTTGGTATAAATTACTCGTAAACTTAGGTATTAATTCTATAACTGCACTTGGTCATAATACCGCTCAAATCTTAAAAATTAAAGAAGTCGAGCAATTATGCAGAAATTTATTATACGAAGGACAACACGTAGCTTTATCGGAAGGCATTCAGTTTCCTGACTCATTAGTTGAAGATATCATGCGAATTTATGCAGGCTACCCTGACCATATGGGCACGAGTATGTATTACGATGTGTTAAATAGCCAACCATTGGAGGTCGAAGCCATTCAAGGCTTTATCTATAGAAAAGCAAAGTACTATCATCTCAACACACCTCATTTAGATACTGTTTACGCCCTTCTACTTTCACATCAATCCATTGCAAAATAAATAGAACTGATCTTATAAAGCATGAGACAATCACTGTTTCAGGCTTTTAACATTTAAAGCAATCCTCGACCTCAAATACCTTTCAACCTATTTAATGTATGCCTAATTACTCTATTATGAGTTGATTACACTTTTATATTTTACCAAACTAAAGTATCGCTACTTTTTAATTTTAGAATTATACACATAATAAAAATAATATGATACTATATAATTAATTTTCAAAACATATTTAATATAGATGCAAAGGGGACCAAATGTTTGGATAAATCAACTCGTATACTTAATATTTTAACTTTGCTTCTTAAAGGCCGTGTTGTGACACAATATGACTTGAATCAATTTACAGATGTTAGTAAAAAATCCATTCAACGTGACATCCACACACTTAACACTTTCTTTTATGAAAATGATTTTTGGAGTGGCAATAATACTAGGGTTATCTACAATCACCAATTATCAGGGTATGAACTTAAACAAGATACGAAGAGTAAACATAGTCTAGGGATTCTTAGTTTACTAATTAAATTACAAAGTTTAACACCTATCCTTCATTATGATATTCATAAATTTATTCTTAATTCTATTTCTTCAATGAATATTACAGACAAACATGTACTAATGAGCACACTAAATCAATTTAAAGTTCGACAAGAATTATTGCCTGGGAAAACATTAATGATTTTACAACGTGCTATAGTTAATAAGGATATCGTCCGTGTTGAATTTCAAGATAGAAAGGTATTCATCAAACCATTATCCATATTATATATGCATTATGATTATTGGTTTACGTATGAAGAGGATCATGACATCCATACAGTTGCGCTTAGGGATATTGTGGCTGTTAAAGTGCTAGATTTGAAGTTTAAACGTGATGGTACGAGAAATCCTGTTTTATTTGAGCTTCACACGCAAATTTGGAACCAATTCCAACAACAGTTTTCAATCAAAGAGGTAGTTGAGGAAAATGAAGATAAGGTATTAGTTTGGGTCAATTGTACAAGATTCGATGCGTACTATATCGCTTACCAATTAGCGCCACACGCTAAAATACTGGAACCTCAATCTTACATTGATAGCTTTATAGACAGATTAGATGAAATCAAAGAAATATATAAATAAAAAGAAGCGTCCGTGTCATAAAGTTCTTGGTCATTCTAAGAACGCTATGCCGGGCGCTTTTAATCATTAATTAGTACTAAGCTTATTCTGGTTTACCATTTTCGTCATATTTAGTAACGTCTCCATCTGAAGTTACAATGTATGAACCTGCCAAATCGCCATTTTTATCTATAAATGAGAAGCCCCAGTTACCGTCTGAGTCTTTTTCAGGTTCTTTATAAGAATACGTAGACGTATCTAATTTATGACCTTCATAATCCTCAACTTTATCAATGACATTATCTCGTGTCACCGTTTCATCACTTGAACTACTATCCGTTTCTTCTGAGCTATTGTCATCTGAAGCTGGACTATCGTATTGTCTAGGTGTTTCAGATGTAATGTGACTCGCTACTTTTTCAATTTCTGACGTAGAAGGATTAGCGATTTTTTTCGTTTGACCATTATTTAAAATTCGAGCCGTTTCACTCTTAGAATAGCCATCTTCATCCCAACGATGATCTTGGAAATGACTTGGCACATCATAAAATGTTACAGTACCATCATTATTATCTTTGAAAATCACATGACCTAGAGAAGTAAATGACGGGCTTAGTGCAATCGTTCCTTCAGGATAGACTTCTGAAGCATCTTCATTATATGGGTTAATCGGTTCCCCTGACATATCGACAGGATCGTAAGTATAATCATCTTCTTTAAACGTTTCATCGGCATTATGACGTGCTGTCAGCCATACTTTTGCGAAATATTCTTTTGTATTTTTTTGGTTGCTGTCAGCAGACTTCGTACTATTCGAACCACCACTAATAGAAATTTGTTTTGCGACTTTTTTATAATCTGAATCTTTTCCGTATTTATTGTATAGCTCATTTACATCAAGTTCATGACCTAAATCAGATTGAATAAATTGTTGATATTTGCCTGGGCTTTGGGTACCTATCACTGCTACTTTATCATCACTAACACCAATTAGCGTCGCAAATGACCCTTTGGCAGGCATAGCACTATAAAATGTCATACCCTCTGGTGCACCTTCAATGGCTTCTCCAGTTGCTTTTAATTCATATTTATCTATACTTTCTTTTGTTTTCCCGCCGTTCCCATTTTCGATATATGAATGACGCTTTATGTCATTCGCCGTAATAGCTACATTTGACACGCTATCATTACTTAACGCTAATGCAACTTTCTCAGCTTGATTTAAATCTTTCACGCTATCCCCAGAATGTGAACTTTCATTTTTCTTAGATTCACTATTTGAATTTTGATTAGTTTTAGACTTAGAATCATCATGTTTATTCGACTTATCTGTTTGCGAAGATTTGTTATTGCTATCAGATGATCCTTTACCTGAACCGAAATCACCAAAGTTACATCCCGCTAATAACATTGTTCCTGTAATAGCTCCAATCATTAAATAACTCTTTTTCATCATTTACCCCTCTTTCTTTTTTGAAAATGCACTCCCAAATCGTTCACATCATTTACCTACAAAAATTCAACTTATGAACTACTTCGTACTACTATTTAATGTGTTGACGAACGAAGTTACCAGCATACCCTTTAAATGATTCTCCACCAGACATTTCTTGTTTAGCATAAGCATCATATGCGTTACCTCTTAAGTTATAACCATACGTTCTCAAACCATACATCGTATTAAATTGACTATTTAACATAGGTGAACCAGATGCGCCTGCTCTGAAAATGTCTTTTGTTTGAATTTCCGTTCCATTAGGTGAAAACTGTGTTACGCGTAATTTATTAAAATATGGTTTCGTATTGTCATTGTTGATCACTGGGTAGCCTAAAGAATATAATGGCGTATTAAATTTCAATTTATTAATTTCTGAATTTGTCGCAATACGTACTGGTTTAGCATATTTCGACATGTTTTCTTTCGTATGTACAATGGCAATATCATATTGTGGTACTTTAATGACTTCGCTTGCATGGAAGGCATAAGGCATAGATTTACCATTACGATTTAATTGAAATGTTATATATTTGGGTGCTGCAGCTCTATGCTTATTATCATCAATGACGTGTGCATTGGTGATAAATGTATGTGCACCAATTACCGTACCAGTTCCCATTGAGTCCTGTCCTTTATATTCTTTCAAACCAACTTTCCAACCATTTAAATTGGATACACGACCAATAGACTTCAAATTACTTTGAGAAGCATTAGGATAGTATTGAATTGAAATGTTATTTTTACTAATGTTTTTAGCTTTTGAATATCCTGAGTACTCACCCGCGTGCATGCCATCATAGTAATAATTGCCAACCGCTTGTGCTTGGTCATGATGTGTCGAATAACCAAAGACGGTTGTTCCAATAATGACACTTGCAATGATTGATTTACCAAATTTAAATTTCAACATAATCTGTCCCCTTATTATCTTTTTAATATAATAATTGTTAAGAATAATATATCATTCAATAAATTAAAAATTCACTTTTATTATACGATACACAATGGACAATATGCGTCTTGGGACGTATTTTTTTCTACGACTTTATACTTATTTTTGAATTAAATAATAAAATAAAGTGTTTTTAGTTTACAAATTAATTAAAGACGTGTAGACTCATAAACATATTAAAAATATAAATTCATGGAGGGGTACTCAAGCCTGGCTTAAGAGGCCAATCATTTATGATTGGTAGGAGCTTCGTGCTCGCGTTGGTTCAAATCCTTCACCCTCCGCTACTTATGGACTGAAACGGCAATCGTTTCAGTCTTTTTTGTTCTCCCTATATACTCAACTATGAGTACTTATCACACGCAAACGCGTTAAACCATTGACAACCTATATCAACCAAGGTTACTATTTGTTTAAATTACTTTGATAGAGATATGCTGTTACAGTTGAACCAGTTGTGTTCTAATTTTTTACTCACTTTTGTAAACGCTTTCTCCAATCAAAAGAAAGGATGGTCATTATGGAAGCAATTAAAGCAATATTTAGTAAATTGTTTGAGTTCTTACCACGAGCAATTATTAACTTATTTATCTAGAATCACATATTTAATTTTAAGTTGTACATTTTCAAAAAATAAAATAAATAGAGGTGCTGTTTATGAAAACAAGAGAGAACCGATTTAGTATTCGTAAATTAAGCGTTGGAGCGTCTTCAATTGTAGTAGCAACGTTACTATTCATGGGAGGAGGCTCAGCCCAGGCAGCCGAGAAACAACAGGAAGTGGGAACTCCTGATGCGGCGTCAGCACAATCTATTGGGGATAATAAGGACCAAGCGACTCAAGAGGGACACGTTCAACCAACTGAACAAGCTAAGTCGCATACGTCTCAAACTGAAAATGAAAATCATGCACAAACTCGCTTACATAATGAAAATAATCTATCAGATGTATCTAAGACGGATGAAACACATTCAACATCTGAAAAAACAAACCAACAACCATCGACAACAACTGCGCATTCAACTTCGAATGTAAAACAGTCACAACCTGAGTCAAATCCAACTGCACATAACGTCACGCCACAAGAAGCATCGACTTCTAAACCAACTACTACTGAAGAAACATCAACTCAAAATACAAGTGCGTCACAACATAAAGAACCATCAACACAATCAACTGAGACAGTTTCTGATAAAGACAATTCTACTAAGCAAGTAACCACACCAACTCAAACAATAACTAATAAGACAGTCGAAGATAAAAAAGACAAGACTGATAATAAACATTCAGATGCAACGAAGGCTAAAGTACCTTCTACACCTTCAAATGTAACGCATCTAAATAAAAACCAATCAACGGTACGACAACAATCAACTCAAACACAAGCACAACCTTCAAATAAATCGACTGTCAATCATCAACAAGTTCACTCTCAACATATGAATGATAATCATCATGAAACATCTAAAGTAACATCACCAACACAACAACAAACATTAACTCAAAAAGAAGCTACAACATCTGAAGCAAGCACTACACGCAATACAAGCATTAATAATAATAATCATATTGTGCTGGATGAACAAATGAGTCCTACTTTAGATAATGGCAAGTCACCTAAACATGATAAAGATAAACAATCAGGCTTAAATACGCTTAAAAATAATTCAGTAGCAACGACAAATAATCAATCTAAAACTCAAGCGGCAACTGGAACGAAAGATCAAACAAATAAAGTTGCGAAACAAACACAATATAAAAACCAAGATCCTATTATCCTTGTACATGGATTTAATGGTTTCACAGATGATATTAATCCATCTGTACTTTCACACTATTGGGGTGGCGATAAATTAAATATCCGTCAAGATTTAGAAGAAAATGGTTATAAAGCATATGAAGCAAGCATCAGTGCCTTTGGTAGTAACTATGATCGCGCTGTCGAACTTTATTATTATATTAAAGGTGGTACGGTAGATTACGGTGCTGCACACGCTGCGAAATATGGTCATGCACGCTACGGAAAAACATATGAAGGTGTATACAAGGATTGGCAACCAGGTCAAAAAGTCCATCTCGTCGGTCATAGTATGGGCGGACAAACCATTCGCCAATTAGAAGCATTATTAAGAAATGGAAATAAAGAAGAACAGGAGTATCAGAAAGCACATGGTGGCGATATCTCACCTTTATATCAAGGACAACATGATAATATGATTTCTTCGATTTCAACGCTAGGCACACCTCATAATGGCACACATGCATCTGATCTACTAGGTAATGAGGCGCTTATCCGTCAAGTTGTCTTTGATGCAGGAAAAGTACTTGGTAACAAAGATTCTCGTGTAGACTTCGGTCTGTCTCAATGGGGTCTAAAACAGCAACCTAATGAATCGTATATCGACTATGCCAAACGCGTTAAAAATTCTAAATTATGGCAAACACAAGACAATGGTTTCTATGATTTAACACGTGAGGGGGCCACAAATCTTAATCGAAATACCTCACTAAACCCAAATATTGTGTACAAAACTTACACTGGAGAATCAACACATGCGTCACTATTTGGTCGTCAAAAAGCAGATTTAAATTTATTCTTCCCATTTACATTAACTGCCAATGTTATCGGTAAAGCCAATGAAAAAGAATGGAGAGAAAACGATGGCTTAGTATCTGTGATTTCATCTCAACATCCATTTAATCAAGCCTACACACAAGCTACCGACAAAAACCAAAAAGGTATTTGGCAAGTGACACCAACTAAACATGATTGGGATCATGTCGATTTTGTAGGTCAAGATAGTTCTGATACAAAACGCACTAAAGCTGAACTCCAACAATTCTGGCATGGCTTAGCAGATGATTTAGTTCAAAGTGAAACGTTAACTAGAAATGCTTAATGCATCATCACTTTCTTAAGAAAGGAGGTTATCCTATGTCAGGTACGTTTCTACAATTATTAGGTTCATTATTCAACATCTTGAAAGTATTATTCTCATAATTGAATCATTAATCAAACTTAAAACACCACCTATTGAAAAGTCTTTGCTACTTCCAATAGGTGGTGTTTATTTTTATGCGTTGATTGCTAGTTGTATAATCCGGTAACAATTGCATAAATGTCTGATTAATCACTAATTGTTACTCACATTATTTTGGACCGGTTGTGACTGACTGGAGGCGTCTTCTGTCGCAGATATTGTCACTTTCTTAGCATGTTTAGATGCATCCACTTCATGACGCAATTCACTATTTAATCCTAGTAAATTATTTGTTTGTGTTTCTGCACTGTTCAATTCTTCTAATCCATTGACAATTTCGGTGGCTAAAATTTCACACCCGTCATCACTTTCAACGTTTACTTTTTCTTTTACAATGTTTTCAATTACTTCAATTAATTCTGATTTTTGAATTTGAATATCAATCATAAATATTACTCCCCTAAATTAAGATTGACATATCCTAAATAATATGTCTTAAAACAATTACCCCTTTTACAGAAAGATATTCCCAATTAATTAAATTGGCAACTTATAAAAAATAAATTCGATTGCCTTCTTTTCTTTGTAAACCACTTGCTCACGGGTAATTATACCTTAATCTAAAAGAATAAAATATATGAATTTAAAATATAACAAATGTGTAATAATGTTATCAATTTAAGTCGTGTTATTACTTTATTTGTTTACTTTTTCAGGAATAAATACGTCAGCTTCACTATCTTCAGGATAATAAAAGCCATTCGGAACGGTTTGAAGTTCTATTAAACTATTCCAGGGCGTTTTGATATAAACTGTTCGATTGCCCTCTGTATCTTCATATTTCGTATTAGCGTGTGGCTCTGAAATAGGTTGTCCACCAGCGCTTTCTACTTGTTGAATGACATCATCAAAGTGCGCCGCTTCAATATAGAAGGAAATATGTGTGAAACCAATATCTTGTAATGATTGTGCTTTACCTTGCTGGGCATCTCTAAACTCGAACATTTCAATATTTGGTCCATTGCCAAAGACCATCATACGCTTATGAATAATCACAGCGCCCTTTTCCAAACCAAGTACACGTTCTACCTCATTACCACCACGAGGATCATCTGACTTCTTCTGACTATCATAGGCAATCTTGCCATTCAATCCATTCTTGAAAAAGGCAGTCGCCTCCTCCATATCAGGCACGGTTAATCCAATGTGATTAATCCCACGATTCGCGTTCATCTTTACCACCTCAAGATTTAGATTTACAACAATACCATAATCTACTGTTTCAAAGTGTCTATATGACTAAGTATTCTCACCGTTACGCACACGATTGATAATGTTCTGAAGTCTTTCACGTTTATCTTCTTCATTGTCAGCAAAGAACACTGAGCCTTCACCTTCAATGGCAACCCACGGCACAATTGCGTCGAACTCTAAATCACGAATGAATTCTAAACTTTTAATAGATTCCTCTCTATTACTAGATCCTAAAATGACCGTTCGCCACTCCCCATTATCGACACATAAGAAGTCGCCTGTAAATAAGAAGCGATGTTCACCATTATTCCATAGAAACATTGTTGTGCCTGACGTATGACCTGGTGTTGGAATCACGTCAAGATCAGATGCTAATGCCTCACGTTGGTTAAACTGACCATTAATCTTCACGGTATCGCTAATTGCATCTGCATCATCACGATGAATCCAAAAAGGTAAGTCAATCTCTGGTTGACCTCCTAACGACTCATGCTCGTGATTCATTAATACACGTGTTGCCCCACCTAGTTGATTAATATCGTTTGCAGCTTCATTTAAACCTGGCGAATGGTAAATGACAACATTGCCTTCTGGACGTTCTAATACAAAAGATTTAATGCGATAACGACGATCAAATGGTAAGACTGCCTTAGGTGTTTCATATAAGCCTTTTTCAACCTGAGTTAATGATTCTAAACTATGATTGTTCGTCATAATTATCACTCCTTTTATCTATATCAATGATGTCCTATCATATACCCTTTTCTGTATAAAATTAAGAAAGTTGAGACTTAAACCATCCATACTTTGAAATACCATCATGGTAAACTCAAAAGCAAATTGTTCTAAGTCATTCACTTAGACAATATGAATGGTCTCCATTTAAATGGCATTCTCAGCGTAGGATGATGTCCCAACCTTAATCACTTTTTATTTGTAATCTATAACTTTTTCAACCGGCATTCTGTAAGAAGTATGTGCTTCTTTCGCTTTCTTACCAATAGCAACAATCATGACTGGGACATAACGTTCTAAATCATAACCAAACGCTTTGCCAATCTCTTCATGTTCAAAGCCACCAATTGGATTTGTATCATAGCCATGTTGTTTTGCAACTAACATAAATTGCATTGCTGCTAGACTGCTATCAATTTTAACAATATCACTCATATTTTGACGTGTTCTATTTTTATAATTTTCTAGCACGATAGGTAACATTTGTTCTTTAACTTCTTGAGGCATGTGTCCATTTATGACTGCTTGTTCATAAATATATTCGCCTTCTTCATAGCATTGTAAGTCACCGAAGATGACAACCATTGCTGAAGACGTATCATTTTGATTTGTATTAAATTGAATTAATGGACGTAGTTTTTGTTTAGCTTCATCACTTTCAACTACAACGAAACGCCAAGGTTGCATATTAACTGAAGATGGTGCTTTCGTTGCTTTTTCAATCATTTCGTTCATTTCTTCATGAGGAATTTTATATTCAGGATCAAATCCTTTTACAGATTTTCTACCTTCTAAGATTTCATTAAAATCATTTATCATCATTTAGCCTTCTTTCTCTATTTCATAATACTCATTTAAAATTTTCATATACTCGATTATCAATCAAACATTCCCTAAAGTGAAAGAATATGCTTATATAAGTTACTATGCGATTTTACTAGTATTGTCACCATCGATTTTTTATTAAAATTATATTGAGTTAAATTATTTCTTAAAGGAAAAATTATTTTCGGAATATTTTAATATAAAGATTTTACAGTTATGTTTGATTAGAATTTGTTAAATAGGGTATCATTAATTTTAACAAAAAAATTATTTACATAACTTAAATCAATTATTTATGTTATTACAAAGAGTAATGATCCAGTCAGTCATAATCTTCAGTCATATATTTACTCACGAAAGGGACGAACATTATGGCAGATAAACTGCAAAGGGAGTTAAGCAATAGGCATATACAACTTATTGCGATTGGTGGTGCCATTGGTACTGGTTTATTCTTAGGTGCCGGTGAATCCATTCATTTAGCAGGACCATCGATACTACTTACATACATCATCGTTGGATTTGTATTATTTATGTTTATGCGAGCAATGGGAGAAATTTTATTATCTAACTTAGGCTTTAAATCATTTGGTGATATTGCACACCATCATATTGGCCCTATGGCCGGTTTTATGGTCGGTTGGACATACTGGTTAACTTGGATTATTTCTGGGATGGCCGAAGTAACAGCTGTCGCTAAGTACGTTGAATTTTGGTATCCGGCAATACCGAACTGGTTAACCGTTGCATTTACGATTCTTGTACTTATCGGAATGAACCTATTCAGTGCCAAACTATTTGGTGAACTTGAATTCTGGTTATCTATTATTAAAGTAGTTACGATATTAGCATTAATTGTTGTAGGTATCGTCATGGTTGTCTTTGCGATGAAGACAAATTATGGAACAGCAAGCGTAACAAATATTTGGAGTCACGGCGGGTTCTTCCCTAATGGGGCATCAGGATTCTTTATGGCTTTCCAAATGGCAATCTTCTCATTTATCGGTATTGAATTGATTGGTATTACTGCCGGAGAAACGAAGAATCCTTACAAAACGATTCCTCAAGCAATTAATAATGTACCATTCCGTATTCTAATATTTTATATCGGTTCATTAGCCGTTATTATGTCAGTTGTACCTTGGAATAAATTAGATCCTGCCGAAAGTCCGTACGTTAAATTATTCGGCTTAGTCGGTATTCCATTTGCAGCAGGTATCATTAACTTCGTTGTTTTAACAGCTGCCGCATCTTCATGTAATAGTGGTATCTTTGCAAACAGTCGTACACTATTCGGTTTAGCAGGTAGAAAGCAAGGCCCACCATTCTTACATAAGACAAATAAACATGGTGTGCCATATTACGCAATTTTATTAACATGTGCGTTACTATGTATTGCGATTGTATTAAACGCAGTATTCAAAGATGCAACTAAAGTATTCGTTCAAATCACTACATTCTCAACTGTATTAAATATTATGATTTGGACATGTATCATGATTGCATATCTTGGCTTTGTGAAGAGAAATCCTGAACAGCACAAAGACAGTAAATTCAAAATGCCAGGTGGAAAATATATGGCTTATGCCATTCTCGCCTTCTTTGCATTCATCTTTGTTATCTTATTAATTAACAGTGCTACACGTTATGCAGTACTGTTTGCACCAGTGTGGGCAATCGTGTTAGTGATTATGTATCAAAAATATAGAAAAGAGTCTGAAAAAGCGACGATAGCGATGGAAGACGAAAAAGATTTAGAGAGAGAATTACAAGACGAATAGAAATATGTTTATCGAGGTTAAGGCAATTTGTTTGCTTTAACCTTTTTATACGTTTAATATTCAAACTCAGTTCTATTTGTTTTACTTACTATCTATTGGGAAAACTTAACATCCAATTATAAAGGAGTATTATTTCATGATTTTAATTACAGGTGCAAGTGGTAAATTAGGCCAATTAATTACAGAGCAGGCTTTAAAAGTATTTCCAAGTGAAGAAATTGCAGTAAGTGTACGTAACGCTTCAAAAGTACAACACCTTGCTGATAAAGGTGTATCAGTTAGAGAAGCTGACTTTAAAAAACCAGAAACATTATCTTCAGCATTTGAAGGTATCACTCAATTAGTCGTTGTATCAGCGAATGGTCAAGGTCAAGAGTTAGTTGATGCACATACAAACGTGATTAATGCAGCAAAAGAAGCTGGAGTAGAACGTTTAGTCTACACAAGCCAAATTGGTAGTACCGCACAATCACACTTCCAACCAATGATTGATCACTATAACACTGAAAAATTACTAGAAGATAGTGGTTTAAATTTCATATCATCACGTCATGGCTTCTACGCTGACAGTGGCGCACAATTCTTCTTCGGTGGTTTACATGATGGTAAATTATATTTGCCTAAAGATGGTCCTGTGAACTGGACAGCACATGAAGATTTAGCAGAAGGCATTGTAAAAATGCTTCAAGACAAAGATTTTTCAGAGAAATATCCCTTATTAACAGCTGAAAAACCAATGACTATGGAAGAAATCGCACACGAATATGATTCAAGTATTGAAAGAATAGTCATTTCTGATGATCAATATAGAGAAGCATTAGATAATGTGCCTAACCTTCCTGAAGAATTAAAACAAATGTTCTTAGATATCTTCCACGCAAGTGTAGATGGAGACTTTGATAAATCTTCTCCATTATTGAAAGAATTATTAGGTCGTGAACCTAAAGATATCGTTACATTCTTAAAAGAACAAAAATAATATCAATTAATATAACTAACGCCCTCTCAAGCAGATATCACTTATATAAAGTGGCTAGAGGGCGTTTTTAATATGATTATTTTTCTTTTAAGCGTCCGTCTTCCATATGAAAGACTTTATCACAGAACTTCGTTAAACGTTCATCGTGCGTTACGATAATACAAGTTTTATGACGTTGTTTAGATTGTTCTTTTAAAATTTCCATGACTGCCATCGCATTTTCCGTATCTAATGAAGCAGTTGGCTCATCCGCTAAAATAATGGATGGTTGTGTGTAAATTGCCTTAGCTATCGCGACACGTTGTTTTTGACCGCCCGAAACTTCAGAAGGTAATTTATTTTCAATTTCTTTCAAACCTAAATCACTCAACAACTTATCATATTCTTCAGTACTTAAGACACCTTTTTTATAACTTTTCAATAAATGAAATTGCTGTTTAATTGTTAAGAATGGCACTAAATTAGTAGCTTGTAAGATAAAGCCAATTTCTTTCATTCTCATTTTAGCTAATTGTTTTTGACTCATTTTTGAGATTTTTTTGTCGTTGATAAAAATTTCACCAGATGTTGGTGTTTGTAATGCCCCTGCCATGGTTAGAAATGTACTCTTACCGGAACCGGAAGGGCCAACGATAGCTATGAGTTCACCTTTTTCAAAAGATAACGATGTTGGTTTGACTGCTTCAATGATATGATTACCATCTTGGAATTCTTTGGTAACTTGCTCAAATTTTAACATAGTGGCACCTCCTTATCCGATTGCCTTGAGTGGGTCAATTTTGCGAATAGATAATACTGAGAATAAACTTCCGACAAGTGATGTTAGAATCAAGACGATACCAAAGATTATGAGCGTGCCCATATTAAATTGTACAGGTACCGCTTCCGGCAAGACTAGACTTGTAAGCAATGTCAGTATTAAGCCAATCAATGTTCCGATTAAGGCTAATATGAATGTTTGTGCAAGCACCATCTTCATTAAGAAGCCATTTGTAAATCCTTGAGCTTTTAACACGCCAAATAAATTCTTCTTCTGCAATGTAATGACATATAAGAAGACGCCAATAACTGTAGCAGAAATAACGAATAAGAATGTTATCATAAAGTTCATCGTTAAATTCTGTGGTTTATAACCTGGTAGATTCTCTACAAATTTATCTATACCGACGACTTCTAAATCACTATCAACCTTTTTATCTTTCCAATGACTATCTTTGACGACAACAGCATTGGTTTTATCTGACGATAACGCAGGGTTAATTTTTTCAATCGTTTTATTATTTGCGAAAATGACGGGCGATGCATTATATTTAGCACTTTCAGAGACACCTACGATATGTAACTTTTCATCAGATTGAGACAACTTTATCGTATCTCCTACTTTAAACCCTTTATCTTTTAATGATTGATCGATCACAACGTCATTATCTTTACTAAATTTTTTACCGTCCACAATCTTTGGAATCAAGAACGATTTAGATGTCACACCAAAGAGCAATGCATTCTCTTCACTATCTCCATTTGATGCGATGACACCCATTTGTTTTAAAGGTGCTTCTTCTTTGAATTTGCCTTTGACATCAGATGTCTTAAACACAGATTGTTGAACCGTTTGGTTGGCATCTTTATTCAATACGATGGCATCCGCTTTCCACTTCTTGATGCCCTCAGTATTCATATTAATTAAACCATTCGCTAGTCCGGATAATAAAAATAGTAAATAACTAATCAAAACAAGAATGCCGATAATTAATCCGAATTTTAGCTTATTCCGTTTAATTTCGTTCCATGCAAGAAACATTTAATCCCCTCCTTTATATGTAATATTAACAAGTATAGCAATACTTATATTAAAAATTACAATGTTATGACTAGACTACTTGAACATTAGTCATATTGAACATCATAAGAAAGTTCTACAAATTGATTATATTGTGTCACGTCTCTCAAATTTAAATGAACTTTGTCACTCATATCATTAAATAAATTTACGCCTTGGCCTAGTAACTTAGGGGCAATAGTTAAGCGCATGGATGTTAAAATGTGTAAGTTCACCAATTCAGAAATCAAGGCACCCCCACCTACAATCCATACAAATTCGTCATCTCCAAATCTATTAAATAATGATTTTAAATCTCCACTATAAAATTCAATATCCCAATCTATAGAAACATCCTGCGATGTAATCACGATCACTTTTTTACCTTCGTACGGATTCTCTTTAACATCATTGTCGAGTAACCATCTAAATGTATTCCCACCCATAATCACAACGTCTACATTGTCATAGAACTGGGCATAACCATTGTCTCCTTCTCCTTCTACCTCTTCTAGAAATTGAACGCTTTCATATCGATCTGCTATGTATCCATCTACAGAAACACCTAAATAAGCACAAATATTTGCTGACATTTTTATCCATTCTCATTTCTCTATATGTAATTTGAACCTAACTATACCGATTATGGTAAAAAATATAAAGAAAAAGGTGGAACCGAATTCAATTTGAATTCGTCATTCCACCTCAATCATATGAATAAATATGAAGACTAGTGTGCTGTTTGACCACCATCAACAAGATAAACTTGAGCAGTCATGAATTTTGCTGAATCAGATGATAAGAATAATACGATGTCAGCAATATCATCAGGTTGTGCTGCTTTAGCCATTGGTACACCTGAAATCATTTGTTGCCATTTTTCATCATCATCTTTCCAAGCTTTAGTCATATCTGTTTCAGTTAATCCTGGGGCAACAGCGTTAATACGAACGCCATCAGTAGCATGGTCGAAACCAGCTGATTTTGTCATACCGATTACTGCGTGTTTTGCAGCAATATATGGTCCCATTTGAGGGTCAGCAATTAATCCCGCAACTGAGGCTGTATTAACAATTGTACCGCCTCCGCTTTGAAGCATACTTTCTAATTCATATTTCATTGATAAGAAGACACCTTTAACGTCTACATTAATGACTTTATCAAATGTGTCAGGGTCAATATCTGCAAATTTTTTAGGTTGATTTAAGATACCTGCATTGTTAAATGCGTGGTCAACACTACCAAATTCTTTAAGTGCTTTTTGCATCAATGCTTGTACTTGTTCTGGGTTAGACACGTCTGTTTTAACGAATAATGCATGGCCACCATTATCATTGATTTCTTGTGCAGTTTGTTGTGCACGTTCATCAACGTCTCCGATAACGATGTTGGCTTTCTCTTGTGCAAATTTTAAAGCAGTCGCTTTACCAATTCCTGATGCTGCGCCTGTAATAACAACTGTTTTTCCTTCAAATTCATTATATCTCATACTAGACATCTCCCTTTGAATTTTTCTTCGTGTGCTATGTGCAATTTATCCCATTTGAAAGCCTTACCTAACATTTATTCGTTAATATGACTTTCATAACGCTCTACCTCTAAAGTGCATTTTTTAATCATTTTGTGAAAAATTTATCTTATTTCACACGTTGCCATACTAATTTTTGGTTAGGCACGTTACCGTTCACAATACTAAGTGTGTCGCCTTCTAATTCAAAAACACGAGGTTGTGTATCGCCTAACCAAGTTGGATTCATACTTACTTCCATAGTGTGATACACTGTTGAATTCTCTTCGTCTAATTCGAAACGACCAGCGTATGCAACGTAACCATGTGCTGCTTCAGCCATTTCATCTTTAGTACCTGTGTGTAAGTCTCCTGATTCATATGCTTGACGTCCTTGTTGCATTAATTGTGCTGACATATAACCATCTGGATTATACATAATGAATCCTGTTGCATCTTTACCTAGTGGGAAGAAGATGTTACCATCTTTATCTTCATCTTGATATCTCACTAATTTCCAAGTTCCAATTAATTGTTCTTTAAGTTCTGCCATTCTGAATACATCCTTTCTTAATTTTTAATTGATTTATAAATTATGCGTTTGAACCGCCAGAAACACTAATTGTTTCACCAGTAATCGCTGTTGCACCATCAGATGCTAAGAATACACAAGTTGCTGCGATTTCAGATGGTTCTAATAAACGGTTCATTGGCATTTTACCTGTAATATATTTTTCCATTGCTTCTTGTTCAGTTGAGCCATCTTGTTTTGCAAGGTGTGCAAGTTGGTTCTCAATTAATGCTGTACGAACAGGTCCTGGTAATACTGCGTTCGCTGTAATACCATCTTTAACTGTTTCAAGTGCAACTGTTTTAGTGAAACCGATTTGTGCGAATTTAGAAGCAACATAAGCAGATTTAAATGGGTCTGCCATTTCACCATGTGCAGATGAAATTGTAATAATACGGCCACTTTGTTGTTGTTTCATTGATGGAATAACATGTTTCGTCATCAAGAACGTACCAGTTTGAATAACGCCAATCACTTTATTCCATTGATCTAATGGGAAATCTTCAATTTTATCGATGTGTTGAATACCCGCATTATTCACTAATACGTCAACTGCACCGTATTTATGATTTACATCTTCAATCGCTTTTGAAACTTCGTCTTCATTTGTTACATCAACTTGATAAGCCACACCATTGTTTAATGTGCTTGCCGCTTTATCAGCCGCTTCTTGATTCATATCGAAGATAAATACACGATCTTGTTCTTTATCGAATGCTTGTGCGATTGCATATCCTATACCTTGTGCTGAGCCTGTTACGATTACATTTCTTGTCATAATTGATTACCTCCTATAATTGTTTGGTGCTGCATTTTCCTAAAAAATAATAACGCCTAATAGTACGACTATAAGTGCTAAAAGGTTGGCACCAGTGTTTGTAATAAATAAATATTTGAAACCATTCTTATGTGTTAATCCTGTAAGTGCAAAGAACGTTAATACAAAGCCTGTGTGTGGCATAACGGTGAAAATAGATGATGACATGGTTGCCACCCTGTGAATGACTTCCGGGTCAATGCCCATATCAACATAATGTTTACCGAATGCTTGTAAGACGATTCCGAGTGAACCTGAAGCTGAACCTGTAATCACACCAAATAATGCTGATGCTACGGCTAAGCTGATAAGTGGGCTACCAGGAATATCTAATATCAATTTACGAATTGTTTCGAATCCAGGGGCTAATGTAATGACTGTTCCAAAAGCAATAGCTGAGCCTGTAAGGAACATTGGCATTAACGAATTCGCTGCCCCTTCATTAAGCACTGCTTTTTTAACTGGAATATAGTTGTAAAAGAGCAATGCTGATAAAATAACTGACGTTGTTAAACTAATCAGTATTATGTTTTCAATACCCATTGCACTACCTATAATATTCATGATGATAAGTACCACAATCGGTAAAATACTTACGATAAAGTTTGGTGTTTTCTCTTTTGATGTCATGTTGTGATCTTCAATATCGTAATCGGCAAATGATTCGCCTTTTGCGATACTTTTATTCAATGCATGTTTCATATACCAAAGTCCAAAGGCAATAGCGACGATTGTTCCGACAATGCCTAGTAAAGGGGCTGAAGTAAGTGATGTGCCTAAATATTTAGTTGGTACAACGTTCTGTACAGAAGGTGTACCAGGCAACATGGTCATTGTAAAAGTACCCAAACCAAGCATAACTGGAATACCGATTAAGTTCCAAGCAAGATCCATTTGTTTGAATAATGGTTTCGCTAATGGAATTAATACAAAGACAACAACGTATAAACTAATACCGCCATACGTTAAAATAGCTGTAATAATAAAAATAGCAATTAATATTGCGTATGGACTATTTGTTCCCGTCTTAGAAACTATCTTTTCAGCGATAGATTGTGCGGCACCACTTTCATCCATAAATTTCGCTAATAAAGCACCAAGTATAAAAACGCCGAAGAAGCTAACAATGAAATCTGTTAAGCCAGTCATATAGGACGCTTTCGTACCGATGAGCGAGTCGAAAAATGGTAATTTATTAGTCAAGATGACTATAATAGAGGCCACAGGACCTATAACTAAAATGGAATAGTTTTTGACGGACATATATATAATGAAAATAATTGCTAATATAATCCCTATCGTTCCGATCATATCGATAACGTCACCCCTATACTTCTGTAATAACATTACGCATTCTGGAAAATGTGTCTGTTTTATGTCTAACTCTATTATCTAACCTTGGGGAATGAATGTAAAAGACGTATTTAACTATCAAATGTATAACTAAAAGGTTATAGCGCTATTTTTAATAAAGAAAGGAGCTTCACGCATGACACATAAAAATGACATACAATATCTAGAAGCCGTTCAACGGTATGGTAGTATTTCGCATGCGGCGAAACATCTTTATATTTCTCAACCTTACTTGAGTCGCTATATTAAAGAAATGGAGAATGATTTAGGCGTCACTTTAATTAACCGTGACAGTAACCCGTTAGAACTAACTTATTCAGCTGAACGTTTCCTCGAATATTTACATGAAATGGAGAATATTGATAATCAAATGCGCGAAGAGTTGCAGACGATTTCTAATTTGAAAAAGGGACGTATCCGTATAGGCGTAAATCCAATTTTAGCTACACATACGTTATATAATATATTGCCAAAATTCATTCAGAATTACCCAGGCGTAGAAATTGAATTAGTGGAAGAAGTGGCTCACAGAATCGAACAAATTGTATCTGATCAACAAGTGGATATTGGCGTTACGATTTTGCCGTTATATACCGAGGATTTATCTTATGAAATTTTATACACTGAAAGTATTTACCTAGCATTACCACCAGGTCATTCCTTACTTGATGAAGCGAAAGCGCATGCTAACGATGGTGCGTTCCCTTTTCAATCATTAAATAATGAAAAGTTTATCTTACTGAAACCTGAGATGACATTACGTCAATTATCTAATCAAATCTTAAAAGATTATGATGTTACGCCTGATGTCATGATGGAAACAGTAAGTGTGGAAAATGCACTCCGCCTTGTTAATGAAGGCATAGCCATTACCTTCGTACCAAAAAGTGTGAAAGATATGACTTCAGATCGTTTTAATGGGGAATTTGTCCAACTTAATCCACATCAGTATTACAATCAAGTTGTATTAGCATATAAAGAAAATCATAAAAAGCGATTATCTAAAGCAGCAAAGACATTTATTCAAATGGCAAAGTCTGGAGGTAATACGACTTCATAACTGTGTTCTAGTTTAAAAACAATGAACGTGGTGTTGACCATACTAATAGTAAATGCGAAACGCGTTTAGTTTAAAAAGCATACAAAAAGGGAGCTAAGACAAACATTCATTGTCTCGCTCCCGTTCCCTACTATCACATATCTATTATGCTTGTTCGCCAACTACTGTGAAACGTTCATTAATGTGGGCTGCATTTTCAGCTTCGTCTACAATCGCAATCGCATAATCTGCATAGCTAATGTAACTATTACCTTGACTATTAACTAATAACTGATCTTTACCTGATGTATATGAACCTGTGCGTTTACCTTCCGCATCAAATTCTGCAGATGGACTGACAAATGTCCAAGTAATACCTTCTGCATCTTTAAGGTCTTGAAGATTGCGTCCTTGACCTTTAGCTGTTGGTTTAACAACATCTGGGAAATCAGGTGTATCAACAACACGTGTTGTTTGTGCTTCATCTACGAATAGACTACCCGCACCACCAACAATAATCGCTCTAGTATCTACATCTTTTAATAACGCAATTAACGCACGTCCAGCTTCAACGTGGGCTTCTTCTTCACCAAGTGGTGCACTGAACGCATTAACAACGACATCAAGATCTTTAATATCATCTGTTGTTAAATTAAAAATATCTTTTTCAATCACTTTGACATCCGACTGATTTAATTTAGCAGCGTTTCTGACGATGGCAGTCACTTCATGACCACGACGTGTTGCTTCTTGTAATACTTTAGTTCCTACTTTACCAGTTGCCCCAATAATACCTATTTTCATTATTATTTCCTCCATTTGTTTATCTTTTCAGAGAGTTCATTTGTGGTTCAATTTGAAAAGTAGCGTTGATTCCATTTGTAACGCATATATTACGTTTAACATGTAACAAATTCAGTTACATGTAGGATATAACGGATGCTTCATTATCCGCTTTGTTGCAAGATACCTGAAACGATGTCATCCATAGTGACATTCTGTAATACTGTTTCCATAGCATCTTGTGCACGTAATAGAATCATCTCCAGCACACTTTGGATATTTGCGCCCACAACACAATTGATATTTGTATCCTCATGTATTTGGAAGAGTTCTCCCTCATCAACTACCTCAACTGCTTTATAGACATCTAATAATGTAATATCAGTCAGAGGCTTCAATAATTGAATACCACCGCTACCTTGATGCGTTTCTATCAAATGTGCCTGTTTTAGTTTACTAATTAATCTTCTGATAACTACTGAATTGGTATTCACGCTACTCGCAATATATCCTGAAGTCAGCGTTTGATTACCTTCTATTTTGACTAGCGATAATATATGTACAGCTACAGTAAATCGACTGCTAATTTTCAAACCAATCACCTCATGTAACTATTATAGTTACAAGTTAATTCATAAGTCAAAGATTAAGTTTTATTTATTTTTTGAAAAGTAACAAAATAGACCTCACTATCTAGTGACTAATTCTAGATAATGAGGTCGTGTATGATATTAATAATTATATAAGACAAAATGCATGTTAATTATACTCATCTTCAATATCGCCAACAATTTCTTCAAGAATGTTCTCTAAGGTAATGATACCTTGAAAATCTGAAGCATGATACACTGCAGCGATATGAACTTTTTTCTTCTTCATGACTTCTAATATATGTTTCAAAGGTGTTTCCATCTTAGTTTGAATCATCGGATTAACAAAACGTTCCAATGATGTAGGTTGTTCCACGTTAAACAATGATTTGGAATGAATAAATCCTACAATTTCATTATTTTTTATAGCCGGATATCTTGTATAAGCATTTGTTTTAATCTTGTGCATGACCTCTGGAAAACTTGTGCTTATATCGAGCGTTTTGACATGTTGTCGCTCAATCATTACATCTTTTGCGACTAAATTATCAAATTTGAAAGCTTGATTGATATGATGGAGTTCACTCTCATTAATTTCTCCACCTTCATGGCTATCATAAATTAATTGTTTCAATTCTTCTTCAGAGTGGAAGACTTCACTTTCTTTCGCAGGTTTCATATTGAACATTTTCAATATAATACGTGCTGCACCATTTAATATCCAAATAAATGGATACATTATCCTATAGAAAAAGATAATCGGTTTAGCAAAGCGTAACGTAATCGCTTCGGCCTTTTGAATAGCAATTGTCTTCGGCGCCATCTCACCTACAACAACGTGTAAAAATGTCGCAATTATAAAAGCACCAACGATAGTAAATGGATGTATCCAAGCTTCAGGAATACCTATACTACTAAATAATGGATGTAGTATAAATTCAAAGGTTGATTCTCCAACCATCCCAATACCCAACGCAGTAATCGTAATACCTAACTGACATGCAGCTAAATATTCATCTAAATGATTAACTACTTTCTTAGCCGCCAAAGCTTTACTCTCACCGGCTTTTGATAATTGCTCAATCCTGGTTGCTCTCACTTTAACAATCGCAAATTCCGTCGCTACGAAAAATGCCGTAAGGACTAATAATAAAATAAAAGTAATAAGACTAAATGTGGTCCCCAAATATGTTCCTCCATCATTTAAATATTGTAGCAATGCTACTATAATAATTATACCAATTTTATATTTTTATTCAAAATATTTAAATTATAATAATAGCAATCAATAGCGTTTAATTAAATGATTGAAACTAATGAACCATGTTATGAGGAAAATATTACGCTTTAAGACGTCATGATACTTTGATTTAGACTTACCCCATGGCGGTCAGTCTCAAATAATTGTAATTCATACATATGATTTTGTTCTGGAAGATGTTTTTCAAATTCATCCCAAATCCACATCGCAATATTCTCCGCTGTCGTATTGATGTTTGGTAACGTTTCATTTAAAACTTGATTCTCTACTTTAGGTTTAATAAATTCATTGTAAATTGCATCTACTTCATTAAAATCTAAACCTAAACCATACTTCCCAATAGGTGATAATACATCTACATACAAACGATAAGGATGATCATATAAATCTTGATATACCGTTTCACTAAAATAAATACGATTATCACAATTAAATTCATAACTTTGTTTTAAGATTGTTTGGCCTTCTTTATATCTGAAATGACTTGGAGGTTGAATGTGACTTAAATTTTTCTTCATAACAATACCTTCCTTATTTACTGATATATTTTTAAATCTTTTTCCCAAAGTTTATCTACAGTATCATTGTCAATTTCACCCGTGTTAAACTTCGCTAAATGATTATCATAATTATCAATCTTATACTTTAATAAGTTACGTGCTTTATGAATTGTTTCTAATTTCTCATCTAACTCACTTAATTGCATATTTAACAAATCTTTTTGACGTTGTTGAATTTCTTCATTTGAAGGTAACTGACCTAATTTACAAAACTCAATTAATAATTCGATCGTTACGCCAGCTTGACGCAAGTTTTTAGCTAAATAAATCCAATTTAAATCATTCGTTCTATAATCACGATACACGTTTTTATTACGTTCTACTGGGGGAATGGCACCCACTTTTTCATAATATCTAAGCGTATCTTGTGAAACACCCATGTGTGCTACTACTTCTTTTGTATTCATTCCATTATCACTCCTCTTTATTACTTAAGTTATACCATGGCGTTAACTTTATAGCTAAAAATTTAATATTTTTAAAATTAATGCTTGCTATGGAGTTAACTCCACCCTATAAAATAACTTTATTCTATTTAAAGGAAGTGTCCTTATGTCTAAACAGACAAAACGTATCATCCTCTTTATTATTTTATTTAGCTATTTTTTAATATTAATGGATAATTCAATTATATTTACTAGTACTGTGAAAATCGCTCAAAATTTAAATATGAATAGCGCTTCATTATCATGGGTCTCTAATGCTTATACCATAACTTTCGGCGGTTTCTTACTTCTAGCTGGTAGATTGGGTGACTTGTTTGGTCGTAAACGTATATTCATATTTGGATTATTCATTTTCGGTTTATCCAGCTTGAGTATCGGCATTGCTCAAACAAGCACACAGATTATTACTTTTAGAGCAATTCAAGGTATTGGATCTGCTATTATTGCACCTACATCATTAGCACTTTTAATGGACCATTTTGAAGGCAAAGCACGTACAAAAGCGATTAGTTACTATGGTGCGACTGCTGGAATAGGTTCAAGTATTGGTTTACTTCTTGGTGGTTGGTTAACTAGTGTAATTAGTTGGCGTTCTGGTTTTCTTATAAATGTGCCATTTACAATTATATTGATTAGCTTAACTGTTATGTATATTAAACCTACCATCGTTCATCGCATTAAAGTCGATTATATTGGCGCCATTCTCTCAGTTATTGCCACAATGACACTCGTTTATGGTATGACTAATAAATCATTAGTTGCCGTGATAATCGGTTTAATCTTATTAATTGTTTTTATTATTCTTGAAAAGAAATTAACATTTGCTCTAATGCCAATGTCTCTTTTTCAAAATAAAGTACGTACAGGCGCTTATATCGGACGCTTTATATTTATGATGGCTATGCTTTCCTATTGGTTTATTCTGCCACAAATAATGCAACACCTTTATCATTTCAATCCATTACAAGCGGGTATGGCCTTCTTACCTTTAACTATAGTTAATTTTATAGCAGCACTTTATTTACCTCGTTTAACTGAAAAGTTAGGCGACACACGCGTTCTTATGCTAGGTCAAATCATATTAACACTAGGAATGATTATAACGGCAATACTCAATCCGCTTCATGGATATTGGCTTGCCATAGGATTACCAATGATTCTTACTGGTTTGGGACAAGGTTGGTTACTTGCACCTCTTACTAGTGCAGGGATTTATGGCGTAGATGCTAAACTATCTGGTGCAGCAAGCGGTATGACGAACACTATGCATCAACTCGGTGGACCGATTGGTCTATCAATAATCGTTTTCTTCACATCACATATCGTAAACTTAGTTAACTATTATCATGTCGTGATGTGGTTAATTGTTATGTACATGCTCCTCGGTACTGTCATATTATGGCTAACGCAACGTTCTTCTAATAAAATATAAAAAAACAGACGGGAACAGGACAGAATTCATTTGTAATTCGTCGTCCTAGTCCCGCCTATTCTATGATTAATTCCAGAATGCTTTAATCACATCAGCATCTTGATGACCTTGCTCTTGTGCTAGTTTGAAAATATCGGGTCTTATAGCTGGATTAACTGTATTGCCTCCAAGTTCTTGTAATTTATTGAATACTTCGTTACTTGGTGTAATTAATTTAACTTCTGAACCACTTTCCTCTAGTTCTTTAATCGCATCTTCAAGTTTGTATGGTGTTGATACAGGAAGGTTTGTCGCAAAGATAAGTACTTTTTTAGCACCTTTAGCTAAATCGGCATTCTCCATAGAATGACAACCACCATCAAAATGTTTTTCACCATTAATTGTTGTTGCCGGCCACACGCCAGGTAATGACCCACTTGAAGCCATTGCTCTATGCAAGTCTACTTGACTATCCGCATTTAAAGCTACTCTTTCTGCTTTATTCGCATTTACTGCTGTAATCATAAGATTTTCAGGCCAATTGGATACTTTAATTCTATTTTGTAATCGATTAATATGCACACTTTCATTAAATTTATGATCTTCTAATGCATAAACACTATAATTTTCAATCCATTCTTTTGGCGTATTTGAACTATTTTGTATTTGGGCATATCTTGCAAAGATATCAGTCATATCATCTACAGGTGGTTCTTCATTCTCTTTTGGCGCAATTTGTTGTTCATAAATCTCTTCCCAACTTTGTTGAGATGTCAAACTCGTACCAGCTTGAGCACCTCCAGATGTACCAATTACTAAATCTGCGTGTCTCACATCAATACCTGCTTCAGTAAGGGCTGAAAGATATCCTAATTCCCAACCAATAGCTAGTGACCCGCCGCCACCTAATACGATTGCATGTTCTAAATTGTCTTTATTAGTCATAATATATACTCCTTTATTCATTCATTTAATTTTTATAATATTTATCTGCATTGAGCGACATTTTCTTTAAAACTTCGAAAGCAATTGCTTTCTCGTTATCATCAATACCCTCGGAAATCATTAATTCCCATTTACTTAAAATGTCCCAACTCACTTCTTTAAATGCCATTGCTTTAGGCGTAAGAAAGAGATTATATGCTCTTTTATCTTCTTGATTGCGTTCTCTTGTAATATAATCATTTTCTTCTAAATATTTAATTGCTCGATTTATACTTGCTTTATCTACACCGATGTCTTCAACAATTGTTTCTTGTCTTATACCATTCTCAATATACAGTGCAACTAAACACATCACCTGGATATAATTAATTCCATATGGCTTTAACTGCTCTGTAATATAAATATTGCCGCGTCTATATATTTTTGATGATAATTTTCCAATAAATTTAATATCGCGATACTCAAATTCTTTATCGTTTAACATAGCCTCACTCCATATAGTTGACTTATCAACTATTTAAATATACAACGTGTTAGTTGACTTGTCAACCAATTATGCACTTTACTTCTTTTCTAAAAATAAAAAGAGATTAAAGCAACGTTTCATTGCCTCAATCTCTTCTAAAGTTTAACAGTCGTTAACTATTAATCTAAATATTTATCTGCGTGTTCTAATCCAAATGTTTCGTTTTCAGCTTTTTCTTTTTTATACTCTTCTTCAGATATTTGTTTAATATCTTCAACAGCATAGCTAACTTTTCTAGCAAATTCTCTGACTTCATCTTCATTATTAGCTAATACAAAAACAGTTAAAACATTGTCATCTACGATATCTTTATAGTGTTGGTAATGCAATCTGTAAATATTCATTGGAAAATCCCCCTCTAAATTCTATAACCTTATGCCGATTCACTTTAATGAAAGGTTTAATTAGTAAGATATGCCCTAATTCAATGTTTTCCAAACCTGAAACTTAACCAATTCACAAAATATTTTTAATTCCCAACACAATAATCTAATTTGATTGTCATCCCTTCAAACGAATTAAGCACGTACGAATCATGTGAAATTATAATGAGTTGCGTATGTTCTAACAATTTAAGCATTTGAAGTATTGCTTCCTCATTAATCACATCTAAGTTTGTTGTCGCTTCATCTAATATAAGGATTTGTGGTTCTATAATTAACGCCTTTGCAATCCATACACGTTGAAACTGGCCACCACTCAACGTGTCTATTCGTTGATTTAAAACATTGGGTGCTAATGCACATTGTTCAAGTACCGCTTCAATTCTCTTATCATACGTTTCTTTGTTAACATGATAATTCTTCAATGGCTCTGTTAAGATATAGCGCACCGTTTTACGTCCATTTAATGTGTCTTTCTGATATTGTGGCACATACTGGATCACTTTCATCCATTCTTTCGTAGTATATTCTTCACGTAGCTTATGGTTTAAATATAATTGTCCACTATAATCCGTATCTAATCCGGCTAGAATTTTAGCTAACGTCGATTTACCACTTCCACTTTCTCCACTAATCAATAAGTGATGATGATTCATTTGAATGTTAATATCTTTGAAAATACGTTTCCCATCGATATGTTTCGTCATATTGTTCACTTCAAGCATCATTTCGTCTCCTATGTGCAATAGAAATTAACTGTTGTGTGTAGGGTTGGGTTGGATTATCTAAGATAGACTGTGCATCGCCACTTTCAATAATACGACCATCTTTCATAATGCTAATATGCGTCGCATAGTTTTTAACTAAATTAAGATCATGTGTGATAAAAATAAACGTCATATTATAACGCTGTTTTGCCTGAACTAAGTGATGCATAAATCGCTCAACATTACCTGCATCGAGGGCGCTTGTCGGTTCATCTAAAAATAAGTAGTCCGGACGTCTTATTAATGACATTATGAAAGCAATACGCTGTGCCATGCCACCACTTAATTCAAAAGGATAATGTTGGAGTAACTGCTTTCCATGACTCAAACCAAGTGCATCCATCTGTGCTATGACCTCGTCAGTACGTTGTTCCGAAGATAATGAAGCGTCTATCGCTTCATACACATACTGAAAATGTTTAGCAATGATTATATTCTGAAACATGTTGCTGTAGACATCTTGAAAGACGGCATCTGTCTTATCCAAATCAATGTCTACCGTTCCTTGGTAACGTAAATGATTACGTTTCATGCCAAGTATCGTTCTAGTTAATAACGATTTACCGCTCCCACTTTCACCAATAATGCAATGAAAATCGCCTTTGTGCACTTTTAAAGATATTGAATCTATCAATGTACGATTTTTATCAAATACGCTTAATTGGTCGACCTGTATTACAGGCTTTATGATGCGATCTTTTTGTTGAGTATTTGGCATAATAAGGCACAACCTCCTAACAGTAATCCAGGGAAGAAGAACAACCATGGCGCGCCATTAAAATAACTTTTACCATCAAATAAAATTGTTCCTAATTCTGGTGTAGGCGGTTTAATACCTAAACCAAGAAAAGCAAGCCCAGAAATACTAAGCATAATCTTTCCAAAATCCGCTGTTACTAAAGCGAAGATATTACTACACAAGTGTGGAATAACATGTATGACTGTTGTTTTAAGCGTCGAATTACCACTCAATATGGCATATTGTATAAAAGGACGTTTCTGAATATCACGTGTTAAATTTCTAAAGTAACGTAAGTAACGTCCCATCCAACCTAACGTCAGTGCAAGAATTAATCCAATCATTGAATTACTAACCAAACTCAGTACAACGAGTGCGATGATAAATGAAGGTATCGCTAATAACATATCTGCGATAAACATCATTATTTGGTCTATCCACTTTCTTTCAATTCCTGCAATTAAACCAAGTGACAAACCAAGCCCAACACTGAGTATAATGACAATCGCAGTCAAACTAAGGGTTACCAAACTCCCAATACATAATCGCGCAAGGAAATCTCGTCCTAATTGATCCGTTCCTAATAAATGTTGCCAATTAGGAGACTGCAATGGCACAGATTGCTCCGTACTATGCATAACACTGTATAACACTAACACTATCAAGAAAATAATGGTCAGACTTAATGTGACATATTGTTTACTTTGCATCTTCATGTCAAACCTCTTTTCTCTTCTTCAAGTGATTGATGTGCGTGACGACGTAATCTAGGCTCATTATTTAAAATAATCAAATCTCCCAAGTAATTTATTAGCATGATACTTACAATAATGAAAACGACAATGCCTTGAATCAATGGATAATCTCGTTGATTAATGGCATTTATCAATAGTTTACCTAAGCCTGACATACTGAAAATAACTTCTAGTATCACTGCTTTTCCAACTAAATGAATAACGCTATTCACTGAAATAGTCATAAGTGGTGCAAATATCTCTTTAATTTGCACAATTATGCGTGCCTTCAACGTAAAACGGCGCAACAATGCAAGTTGATACGCATCGTTATCTAGCGTCTTTTCGATAAGATGTGCGGTCATTAATAGGATATGACAACCTTCAATTAGGACAATTGTTAGAATTGGTAAGATAAAATGTTGCCATGAATCACTACCCACAAATGGCAAGCATTGCCAACGAACGCCTAAATAATAAATGAATAATATAGCTAACCAATATTCAGGCATAGACGTCATCACTTGCGCAAAGCCTTTAATAGTATGTGCATATCGTGAATGAGGTTGTGTACCAACGTAATACCCAATGATATATCCGACTGGCAACATGATACATGCAGAAACACTAATTAATATCAGCGTTGGAATGATTGCATCTACTATCATTGCAGTTACAGGTTCGTTTGTACTAAAGCTATAACCTAGATTTCCAGTCAACGCATGACCTACCCAATCAATATATCTAAGAAACAGATTCCGACCTAAACCAAGCTTATGTTGTGCTAAGTCGATATTTTCTTGCGTAATCGTAGTATAGCCATGGCGTTGTAGATAGAGTATGGCTGGATTACCAGATGTCTTCTCAACTAAGACGAAGATGATAAACGAACTCACGATTAAATAAAGTACTAATTTAAGCGTTCGTTTCAGCATCATTACTCGTTAACTTTCAAGTCTTTATAATCGATTGGCGCATCTGTTAATCCTGAGAATTTAAACGCTTTGACTTTATCACTCACTACAAACGTTTCATTTGGATACGCAATAGGCACACCATAATATTGCTTATTGAAATGCTTAAATATTTCATTGAAAGCGTGTTGTTGGTCCGCTTTAGATACTTTTGATGGGTACGCATCTAATTGTTTAGTCAGTGTCTCGTCATTTGCTAAGACACCCGGCTTACCATCATTATTTTTAAATACTGAACTCATAAAGTTATATGGCATTAATGCATCTGAATACGTTCGATAGAAAATGAGGTCATAGTCTTTTTTCGTCCACAATGTATCGTAATAAGATTGTGCATCTAATGTTTTAATGTTTAATTTAATACCTGCTTGTTTCATATCACGTTGCACTTGTTCTGCTTTATCTTTCCAATTCGGAAACTCTGCCGTCTGAATCACTAAATTGAATGATAGTGGTTTGCCATCTTTTTCAAAAAGGCCGTCATGGTTCTTCGTATATCCTTCAGATTTTAGTAGCTTTTCCGCAGCTGAAGCATCAAAAACATGTGCTTGTTGATTCTCTTGATTAACGTACTGTACATTACTTTGGAATAAACCATTAACTGATTTCCCAGCAATTTCTTTTGAATTGATACTCTTACTTATCGCTTCACGAATCGCTTTACTACTTAATGTTTTATTATTCGGATTAAATGCCATGAAATGACTAACTGTACTTGGTCTATCCTCAACCGTTAATTTGCTGTTCTTCTTATCTTGTTTGACTTGTTGATCTGATAACATTCCTAGTGAACCACCTGAAATATCGACCGATCCACTTTGAACAGCTGAGTTTCTAGAATCGCCATCTTCAATCGTTTGGAAAGCGAGATTGTATTTAACTGGATGATTATTGTCGAAATATTTATTTGGTTTTAATGTTGTCTTTTCTTTGCCTGTTTGATCAACGACAAATGCACCTGTCCCAATTGCTTTCTTGAATTTACCCGTTACTTTGTCGCCTTCTACAGAATGCGGACTCATAATACGTAATGGTCTGACTTGTGTTAATTCATTCAATACTTGATTAGATGGTGCTTTCAATTTAATTTGCACCACATGGTCATTTTTCACTACCACTTTATCTAATTTTTTTAATGTTTCTACTGTCGTATCTTTATTCATCGCTTTGGCACGCTCAATTGAGAATTTAACTGCTTTAGCATCTAACTTTGAGCCATCTGAGAATTTAACATTATCTTTTAAATGAAATTCATATACTTTGCCAGATTTATCAACGTGCCATTTATCAGCCAAACCTGCTTTAATCCCTTTATCTTTATCATATTTTACTAGTGCATCATATACCGCACTGTATACTGGCATAGCTGCGTCATAGCCTTGTGCATCTAGCTTATCGGCTTTGGCTTCAGTCGGTAACGATACAGTGATGTTCTTATCATCTTTATGATTGTTACCACACCCCGCTAGTAGAATCGTCGTACTTGCAGCAATCGTCATGATTAGTCTCTTTCTCATTTACCCGTACCTTCTTTCAACCTTGCTTTTATTAAAAATGATTCTTCATAAAGTGTGCGTAAATAATCATTAGGCGTTAAATAAAAATCACTATAATTTGTTAAATCAATCACGTCAGGAACTGGTTCTTTCATGACTGCCACTTCAAATCCTGCATCTACAAAGCTATCCACAATATGTTTCAACGAATGATTCTGCGATGGTGTCGCACCATACTGATTAATCGTGTCATCCATAAATTGACGACTCGGATTTTGTGTTAAGTCAGCAAAAGAGGCATAGTAAACACCACCAGGTTTCAATACGGCTTTTAAGTCTTTGGCATGTTGCGGTATGTCTTCGATTAAGTACAATACCGATGTACTCACAGCCGTATCGTATGTATATTCCGTGTCTTGAGGCTTATCCGTTAAAACATACGTAAGTGGACGTTGCCCTTTAAGTGCTTCTGCCTTTTCCAATGATAAACGTGCTAAATCAATCCCTACGCCTGCTTTAAATTGAACTTTATCGTATAACTTTCGTAAAAAGCCACCTTGATTGCATCCCACGTCCAAAATCGTCTTGCCCTCAATATCTGATGGATCAAGTAGTTGTATTGTTCTCTCCCAAGCCTCTTGGTGATCACGGGCCATATCATCGTCTGTTTCTTCGCCCTTTTGCCACCAAATATCATAACTCTTAGTCATCAAATTCTCCTCGCTATTATCAAATCGTAATAATTACGATTTATATAGTACTACAATATTTCTGTTTGCACAACAAAGATTTTTAACAGTATAAAAAATAAGCCATACTTAGCTCATATAACATGAGTTAAGCATGACTTATCGATTTTCAATTTATTGTGCTGAAGTACGTTTGCCTGCACGTACTTTATAAACGATGAAACCAATGATGAATCCAATGATTGCAGGTACAATCCAGCCCATACCAATTGTGAAGAATGGAATGTATTTTTGTGCGAAAGTAATCATTCCTTGTGCAAATGGTGTCTTCGCAAAGAATTCAGGACTTGCGTTTACACCGTCAAAGAATGCTGCAAACATTGTAAAGAATGTCGTAAATTGATAAACAATTGTAGAATGATTAAATAATGGACTCGCAAGTGTTAACAGGATTAATGTAATCGCTAATGGATAGATAAACATTAATACAGGTGTTGAATACATGATGATTTTTGTTAATCCAACGTTAGCAAAGATACATGCTAGCACTGCCACACCAGTCGCTAACCACATATAATTCATTTTCGGGAAGAGTTCTGTAAATGTTTCTGAAAATGCAGTAATCAGACCAATTGCCGTTTTCAAACATGCCACAATAATAATAAGTGACAAGACAATAATCCCATAATCACCCAGGTAATATTGTGCGATTTGTGCAAGTGCGATACCACCATTTTCACTAACTTTAAAATGACCTAAACTCATCGTACCCATTACAGCAAGCAACGTATAAATTAGTCCCATGCCAATAATACTAATTAGACCCGATTTAAATGTTTCTTTCGCAATACCATTTGGATTCGTAATACCTAATTTCTTAATTGTCGTAACAATAATAATACCGAATGCTAATGATGCTAAGGCATCAAGCGTATTATAACCATCAATAAATCCTTTAAGTAAGACACTATGACTATAATCGGCACTTACTGGTGCATGACTAATACCGCCCATTGGTCGAATGAATGCTAATAGCACCACAATACCTAGTAAAATTAAGAACACAGGATTTAAAAATTTACCTATATAATCTAATATTTTTGATGGCTTTCTAGCAAAGAACCATGCCATGACAAAGAATAAAATACTAAATATTGGTAATATAACCTTGCCAGTACTTGGTGAAATAAATGGTGAAAATGCAATTTCATAAGATGTTGTCGCAAGTCTCGGTAAGGCAAAAAATGGTCCAATAACTAAATATAAGGCAATCGTAAATATGTAACCGTAGATTTTACTCACTCTAGAAGAGATTTCAAATATGCCATTTGTTTTAGAAATACCAATCGCTACAATCCCTAAGAACGGCAAACCAATAGCAGTAATTAAGAAACCTAAATTAGCAAGCCATACATTCGAACCCGCCGTTTGTCCTAGATGGATTGGAAAGATTAAGTTCCCAGCTCCAAAGAACAAACCGAACAACATCGAGCCAATAAATATATTCTCTTTGACTGTAAGTTTTTGTTTCATCATATTTTGTCTGTCTCCTATTTTCAATTTACTTGCTATTATACAAAATTTTAGACCTTATTTGTTCGAAATATTCAATAAATTTAAGAAATTTACTATTTTAAGCTATTTTTAGGGATCTATGGGTCTTTATCGAAAAAAACCTGAGACATTGTACTTTGTCCCAGGTCTTAAACATCAGATGATTCACATATAGTTAAACTCAAGCTTGTCTAATTTGCCAGTGATATGGGTCTTCGAGTTGACTCCAATCACTACCAATTTCTTCACTATTTACTAAGCATTGGTCTAATTCTTTTTCAATTTCCTCTTGATTTAAATCGGTACCAATAATAACAAACTGTGTATTTCTATCTCCATATTCAATATCCCAGCTATCTGCCACGTCTGGACGTTGTTGAAGGATGTGCTCACGATGTTGTGGCGACATTGCCGCTACCCAATAGGTAACTGGATTGATATTGCATGATGAGCCTGCCTGCGAAAGTAGACATGCCACTTGATTATATTGTGCAAGCCACACAATGCCTTTAGAACGTACGATATTATCAGGCATTCGCTCTAACCAATCATTAAAACGTTTCGCGTGAAACGGTAGTCGTCTCGAATAGACGAATGAACCAATACCATATTCTTCTGTTTCAGGTGTATGTTCAGCATGACCTCCCTCAGTCAATTCCTTAATCCAACCTGCTGAATTACTTGCCTTCTCAAAGTTAAAACGCCCTGTATTTAAGACGTCGTTAATGTCCACTTCAGCATTAATCGTTTTGATGAGTTTCGCATCTGGTTGTAACTTTCTTAAAATATTTTCCAATCGTACTAAATCTGCTTCACTGACTAAATCTATCTTATTCAGTACTAACACATCACAGAATTCGACTTGATCTATAAGTAAATCAGCAATTGAACGCTCATCTGTTTGATCTGCACCTTGATCACGGTCAATCAGTAAATCTTCAGAATTGATATCATTAATAAATCGATTCGCATCCACTACAGTTACCATTGTATCGAGTTGGCAAATTGTTGTGAGGTCAATGCCCATCGCTTCATCAATATATGAGAATGTTTGAGCGACTGGCACAGGCTCTGAAATACCTGTAGATTCAATAACAATGTAATCAATATTGCCTTTTTGAACTAAACGCTCGACTTCTTTTAACAAATCATCTCTTAACGTACAACAAATACAACCATTAGATAATTCGACTAATTTTTCATCTGTTCGAGATAAGCCCCCACCATCAGCAACTAAATCTTTATCGATATTCACTTCACTCATATCATTCACAATAACCGCAATGCGACGTCCTTCACGATTATTTAAAATGTGGTTAAGTAACGTCGTCTTTCCAGACCCGAGATAACCACTCAATACCGTTACAGGTATCTTGCCCATAAAATCATACCTTTCTTTTTTAAATCGTAATCATTACGTTTTATATTTTACATTGATTTTTTTAGTTGTCAATGTGACTATTTTTTAAAATCACTTCGTGATTCATTTTGATAAACCTCTATTTATTGAGCATTTCATACATTCTAGTCTGCCATTTTGAACCTTTTTCAGATAGATAAAGACTTGACACTTTATAATTTCGGTGTTTATTATAAAATAAATTAGGTTAACCTAAACTTTTAATTAGGAGGTAATTGATTGATAAAAATTAGCAACATGAATTTACGGTTAAATCATAAGCATGTACTGAAAGATATTTCGTTAACAATACCAATTTCAGGTGAAATCATTGGTATCATGGGCCCCAATGGTGCCGGTAAATCTTCTTTATTAAAGAGTTTAATCGGTGAATTTAACGCAACTGGCGAGATGCATTTATATGGCAAATCCATACATAAACAATTGCAACATATTACATATATTCCTCAAAAAGCATATTTAGATTTAGACTTTCCAATTAATGTTGAGAAAGTGATTTTATCTGGTTGCTATCAAACGATTGGCTGGTTTAAACGAGTCGATCACTTTTCAAAGATGAAATTCAGTAAATTATTAAAGGATTTAGCGCTAGACAATCTACAATACAAGCAAATCTCTGACCTTAGTGGCGGTCAGTTACAACGTGTGTTGGTGGCAAGAGCTTTAATGTCAGAGAGCGATGTGTATTTATTTGATGAGCCGTTCGTTGGTATCGACTTTAAGAGCGAGCAATTGATTATGGCGAAGATTCGCCAACTAAAAGAAAAAGGAAAACTCGTATTGATTGTGCATCATGACTTATCTAAGGCAGCACAATACTTTGATCGTATTATTTTATTAAATCAAACGATTCGATTCTTTGGCGATAGTGCAAAAGCAATGCAACCACGATATTTAAATCGGACATTCCTGTTTAATATCGGGTCAGCACCAATTGAAAGAGGTGAAATATTGCATGACTGATTTCATCCAACATTTATTTGATTATCAATTCTTGAATCGTGCATTGATAACGTCTATTATCGTCGGCATTGTCTGCGGTACAGTAGGAAGTTTAATCATATTGAGAGGCTTATCTTTGATGGGTGATGCTATGAGTCATGCTGTCTTACCTGGGGTAGCACTCTCATTTCTATTCCATATTCCGATGTTTATTGGTGCACTCGTCACTGGCATGATCGCTAGTTTATTAATCGGTTATATTTCAAATAATAGTAAGACGAAACCCGACGCAGCCATTGGTATTAGTTTCACTGCATTTCTAGCGACTGGCGTTATAATCATCAGTCTTATTAATAGTGCAACTGACTTACATCATATTTTATTCGGAAACTTACTCGCCATCACCCGCCAAACATTTTGGACCACAATAATCATTGGAAGCATCGTGGTGTTATTGATTGTCATACTTTACAGACCATTAATGATATCAACGTTCGATGCTACTTTTAGTCGTCTAAGCGGTTTAAATACTACCGTGATTCACTATTTCGTAATGTTATTACTTGCCTTAGTAACAGTGGCAAGTATTCAAACAGTAGGCATTATCCTAGTCGTCGCATTACTCGTCACCCCTGCGTCGACCGCATTTTTAATCACGAAACATTTATATTCAATGATGATGATTGCAAGTTTGATTGGCGTAATAAGTTCTATCATTGGCCTATATTTCAGCTTTATTTATAATCTTCCGAGTGGTGCAACGATTGTGATTGCAACATTCAGCATTTATATCGTTACATTATTTATTTTAAAAATAAAAACAAAGTATAGAGGAGTACAAACAACATGAAAAAATTTATACCATTACTGATTGCATTGATTCTAGTTCTAGCAGCATGTGGTTCAAATTCAAGTGAGCAACATGCGAAGCATCACGATAAATTAAAGGTTGTCACAACCAATTCTATTATTTATGACATGGTTAAACACGTGGGTGGCGATCATGTAGATGTCTATAGTATTGTGCCTGTTGGTCAAGACCCACATGAATATGAAGTTAAACCGAAAGATATTAAGCAGCTGACAGATGCAGATGTTATCTTCTATAACGGATTTAATTTAGAAACTGGAAACGGTTGGTTTGAGAAAGCATTAGAACAAGCTGGTAAATCTACTGATGATAAGTCAGTCTTCGCGGTGTCTAAAGGTGTTAAACCCATCTATCTAAATGGCGAAACAGGTAATAAAGATAAGATTGACCCCCACGCTTGGTTAAGTTTGGATAATGGTATTCAATATGTGAAGAATATTCAAGAACAACTGATTAAAGCCGACGCATCACATAAATCAGATTATGAGAAACAAGGTAAGACTTATCTTGCACAACTTGAAAAGTTAAACAAAGATAGTAAAGATAAATTTAATGATATTCCGAAACAAGAACGTGCCATAATTACCAGTGAAGGTGCCTTCAAATATTTCTCAAAAGCCTTCGATATTAAACCAGGCTATATTTGGGAAATCAATACTGAGAAACAAGGTACACCATCACAAATGAAACAAGCCATTAAATTTGTTAAAGATAATCATATTAAACACTTGTTAGTTGAAACTAGTGTCGACAAGAAATCAATGAAGAGCTTGTCTGAGGAAACTGATAAAAGTATTTACGGCGAAGTGTTTACCGATTCAATTGGCGAAAAAGGATCTGAAGGTGATTCATATTATAAAATGATGAAACACAATATCAAGACGATTCATGGAAGCATGGAATAAGCCCGTATAAAACAATAAAAAGAGCCTGGGACATAAATAATAAAATAATGTTATTTTGCAAATTCGCAGTAGCTGACTGAACTGAAAATACGCTTAAATCAAGCTTTTCTCAGTTCTAGTCATCATTGCGGGGGTGGGACGACGAATTTAAAAAGAATTCTGTCCCACTCCCGTTTTTATGATTAACGAATGACTTCTACAAATGTTTTATTTGAGGTTACAAAGGCACCATCTAGTGTTACTAAACGCGGTGTTGAATTTTGAGTGTAAATGATTTTTTTAATTTTAAGTGTGTCGCCTACTTTAAGTGACTTAATCACATTTTCTTTAAAATCACGTGAATTATATAATTTGCAGGCTTTAATAATTTTGACTTCGTCGGGTGTCTCAGTAATATACTTATCTTTATTTTCCAACTCAATTAACCCTATAAAATCTTTATTAGCCGTTACAATATTACCGTCTTCAAGGACTAATCTAGGTGTTCCGTTTGACGTGTATTCGATAGATGACGCATCGATGCGTCTTCCCGGTTCAAGACTTGTGATTATTTCTTTGAATTTTAAATCTTTATATACCTTAATCTTTTTAATTGTCATCATTGGCCCATTAATACTAGTATAGTATTTATCATTAATACTGACTTGTTGATAGCTTTTTTTCTTACCATCGTCTTTTTGAGGTACCAATTCAAGTTTAAAGCTTTGACGTTTCATTTTATAACTATTATTGAAACTAGGATATGATGCATATACTAACGAATGCTCACCCTCGCTATATTCCACACTAATATTAACGCTCACATCATCTATTTGCGTCACTTGCTGATGAGAAATATAAATTTTACCATCACGATAGTCAAAGTCTAATTGACGTTCATTTGCGACGTTACCAATTTCCAATAGTTTCACCCCATGAACGCTTACATCATCTGGTTTCATTACATCTATCACATCATATTTATCTCCTTCAACGATTTGTACGCCATTATACACAGGATAGCATGCTATAGGCAGAGGATTGATCTTATCTGACTGGTTTTCATAACTTTTATAAATCACATGATCTTCAATCAAATAATTCCAATTACTATTAATCACATCATAAATAAAACTAATTAATCCATCTTTATCATCTCGTTGATATAAATCATACATTGTAGCAAATATAGGATCAGTTACTAGCTCTGAAATGTAGTAACCATGGGCGTTCAGTGTTTCTTCCATTTGATTAAACAAATCATAATATAATGGTTTGTTCATTGATTTTAAAAATGATTGTGTACGCAAGAGACGTGCGAAAAAGTCCATTTCAACGACTCTCGCCATAATCATTTTTTCTAGAGATGGTGATATGTTCATATCACAAACCCTTTTCAAAACGTCTAAATTTAAATATGCTTTATCTAGCACAGAAGTCTGCTGAATTAACGATTCATTGGCATCGTATCGATTCACATGGTACATCGGCGTTACTGACATCGTAATGTTATTCACTTTAGAATATAATTCAATGAAGAATAATTTATCCTCACCGTATTTCATATGTTCAAACTTAATTTGATTATCATGTACTAATTGACGTTTGAATATTTTTCCAGGAGGACCCATCGCTCTATATATTTTTTCAATATCTTGTGGTTTTAAATGTGATGCTTCTTTGTAAGAAGTAAATTTAGCATGATACTTCACACTTTTTGAAGTGTGTTTAAAACATTGACCCAAACCAAGGTCCGCATCATCTTTACTCACTTTTTCCATCACTTGCGGGAATCCCTCTGAATCTAACCAGTCATCCGCATCAAGTAGCGTAATATACTGTCCTTGTGCCTTTTCAATACCGACATTTCTTGGTTCAGAAGGACTTCCTGTATTATGAGGCAATTGGATGAGCTGAATGAAATCATAATCCTTTGCATAACCCTTGATAATGTCGACAGAATTATCCGTTGAACAATCATCTACAAATATCGCCTCAATATCATTTTTGTCCATCTTTAAATCGATTAAAGAATTGATACATTGCTCCAAAAATGACGCTTTATTATACACTGGTATAATAACTGAAATTATTTTATTCATGAACTTACTCCTTTTTGATTTACTTAATGACTATCAAGCTAAATCAACTATTGGCACTTTTAATTTTTTAACCCGAAAATTGATGTGCCTTTAATTAATAATGAAAAACAATTTAACACTATGCTTTCTTTATACAAAATGACTTAAAATTAATTGTTTCCAATCATTATATTAAACACAAATTACATTGTACATTATTTATAAACGTATAATTATAACAATATTGTTATAGTCGCTTTACTATAAGCAACTTGCATACTTTAACTTACAGATACTCCGATTTATTGAAGACGACATATAGTATTACCCACATCACAATTAAATAGCCAATCATCCATAAATTAACAAATAGAAATGAGATGTCAAAAATCTTCGATGACGCATGATTTAAGAGCGTTAAAAAATCACTGATTGGTGGAAGAAACCATAATACAAATTTCGATATAGGAAACGTTTGAATAATCACGACGCGTAGTATTGAAAGTAAAAGGATAAGCACAATGAATAACCAAATAAATTTATCAGATCGTTTCGTTATAGATCTAACTAGCGTAGTCATAATAACACCTAACGCTATTACGATTGCATGACTATATAAACCTAATACAATTTCCATCAAATTAGGCATCTGTTCAAATCTAAAAGTGATAATAGGAAGTATAATTGCACATAAACCTAATGGCAAAATCACTAAAAATGAAAATATTAATTTACTCGTTAAATATGTGCCTTTCGTCTTCAACTGCGTAAATAGTAGTTGTTTTTCTTTTATTGAATCTGTATCTAAAATGATTATCGTTAGCCATGCAGTAATAAAGAGTAATAACATTGAGGTACTCGCAAAACTAGACATGATCGGTTGTCCAGAATAAAAATACGTAATAGCTAATAAAATTAAAAATGTTATCGAAGGTCCTATCCACTTATACGATCTTATAAAGTTCTTAAAATGATAATTAATAAGTGCCATATTCATTATCCTCTCTCACTTCTTCAATAAAGTAGCCTTCCTGAATGAGTAATGCAATCAGTTCATTACTGTCTGATACATTCACTTTAATTTGAACATGATCGATTATCTCCGCTTCAAAACGCTTTAACATGTCACGCTGCTTAGCATTTAAAGTTTCTGAAGTTTTAATGAGCATTGATTTTGATTGCTTTCTATCATGATGCACGCTAAGACGCTTATTTTCCAAATTAAATTGATGCGTAACAAACGTATCGTTCAACGCCTCTTCATGCGAGGTCAATACGATTGTTGCAGACTGTCTTAATTGTTGTAAGATGAGTTTCAACTGAGCGATTGCCTGTTTATCAAGCCCTGAAAATGGCTCATCCATAATATAAATATCTGCTTGTCTCACTAAACATTGGATTAAATTTACTTTTTGTTGCGTACCTTTAGAACATGCTTTAATACTTTTATTTAAAAAAGGCGTTAAATTAAATTGATTAATTAACCCTTTCATCGTTATATCTGTAGGTGTGTGTTCACTAATACGCTCAATAAAATCTAGATATTCTTTAACTGTTAAATTAATCGTTGTTGGCAAATAATCAGGCGCATAACTTATGCTGCCATTTACATCTAAGCGCCCATTAGAAGGTTTCAATATTTTAGCTAACATTTTCAACGTAATACTTTTACCCGAACCGTTTTTCCCTTCAATTAATACAATGGAATTGAAAGGAATTTTCATACTCATTTGATTAATAATTTGCTGACGATTAATTGTTTTTGAAATGTCTTTCCCCTCTATTGCAAACATCTCCATTTAAACACTCCCATGTAATAACTATGTTGTGTTGCTTACGATTACCTTAACTTTTTAACAATAATATAAATACCTATCATCACTAAAATGACTTGGAAATAGTTTCCAATTAACCTCACAACAATATAGAAAGGGATGATAAATAATACAGATCCTAAAAATATCGCTATAAATAAAATTAAAAATGTCATCCCTTCAGACATGTCAACTTGTAATCTATGACTTACTAACATTCTAATAAAATCATTTACAAACAACACGCATTTCCATATACAATACATAAACACTGCCAGTAAAAATAAAGCATAAGGTACTACGACTAACATTTGAATAAATGCAATGATACCGTCCATCTATTATCTCCATTTGTATATCATATTTTTTATTACTAGAATACAATAATTAAGTATTTATTCATGTGGTATTTCATTAAAATACAAACTCTGCCATTGTTGTGTTTTAGTTGCCGTTTGATTTAATTCAGTTTCCCACGATGGATACACTCTTAATGCCATTTTTCCTTTTGATGTATCACTTTTCAAAATACCTTTCTTTATCAATATATCCTGCGGGAATATAAACTGACCTTGTCTATCATCATCAACGATATTCACTATTAACTTATGTTCTAAATCATCCTTAGTAAACGGCACATTGGTATGTTGCTCATCCTTTTTCCACATGGCGAAAAAGTAACCTTTTTTATTTGGTGTCCTTTGAGCTAATCTACTTTTAAAATGACCATGTCGCGATTTAATTTCGACCGCTTCATATTGTTGATTCCATGCTTCTGCTACATACGAAACATCAGAATTTGAAAATAACCTTTCTAGCAAATGATAAGATTGCAATGTTTCAATGGATTTCATATATTAGCTCCTTGTTTGATGTGTTATAAATTTCATAAACAATCAATTTAATCTCTAAAAATCAATTATGGTTCATACCATGCTTCTTCGTATCCAGTACTGTTTTCCAATAATTCTCTCTTTCAATTATTGTATTAGACTTTGTCTTTGTATCAAATATTTCAAGAATAGCGTACTGAAAATGCTGAATAATATAATCTCTGCCCTTTTCATTTAAGATAGCTAAAAATTCTTTATTGCCACCGGTTAAATTATTTAAATGTGCATAGTTCGACCATCGTTGCCAAATCCCATCAGTATTACCTGACGCAGAGCCTACATATAATTGTCCTGTTTCTAAATCAGTAATAACATAAACACCTTTAACGTGACTTAATGCATCCTTCCAACTTGGTTCATTTCTATCTATAATCTGTTGTAATTCTTTATGCTTTAAACAAACATGTTGATAACCTTTAAAATGTCCTAATTTAACATTGGGCGCTATTTCATAAACTTCTGGATTTAATTGTTCTTGTACAGTTGAATAGCGGCGATTATATACATCTCTACCGATAGGTTTCTGTATTTTAATAATGAGCCTTTTTCGATATTCTTTATAATCATCAATTAATGTTAGTTTGTAACCCACTTGGTTAAATACTTCTGGATTTATCTTTTCAATCTTATAAATACCACCAAAGACAAAATATTCTGGCCCGTATGGATAATATTGAGCTAGGGCTATTAAGTAGTCTGCTGTATTGAGGTTATTGTTATTTTGTTTCGTTTTCCATGCGTTCATAATTATCCAATCTTCACTATCTTCTAATAAAAAGTCCCATGCACGCTTATTAATATCTCCGGCATTCATATTAAATTTAATTTTAGTTTTACTAAGATTAGGTGTCTGTATAAAATCTGTTAGCTTAATCATCTTTATATTCCTTAACAATTTAGTATTTTTATTATTTTAATACACTATATATTTATTATACAATTTTCATATTTAAATTTAATATTTAGACATTTAAAAAGCCTATCAAAGATGCTCATCTCTGATAGGCTTAGTCGTGCTTATATGACTTCATTAAACTAATAAGGCTTTACTTTCAATTTCATGTTTTAATTTTTCAACAAATGCTTGAATATCCATTGTTTCGTTATCATGATGTGAATACTTTCTTGATGACACAGTATGATGTTGTTGTTCATCGTCTCCTAATACTAGTGTATAAGGAATTTTATTCATTTGGCTTTCTCTAATTTTCTTACCTAGTTTATCATCTCTATCATCAATAGCCACACGGATATTTTGCGCTTTAAGTGTTTCTGCCACTTCATATACATAGTCATTATTATTATCTGATACACCAATGATATTGACTTGTACTGGTGCCATCCATAACGGGAATGCACCTTTGAAGTGTTCGATTAAAATGCCGAAGAAGCGGTCTAAAGAACCAAATATTGCTCTGTGAAGTACGACTGGGCGTTCTTTTTCATTTTGTTCATTGATATAAGTTAAATCAAATTTCTCTGGCATTTGGAAGTCTAATTGTACTGTTGCACATTGGTGACTACGATTCAATGCATCTTTAATGTGCACATCAATCTTAGGACCATAGAAGGCGCCGTCACCCTCATTGATTGAATACTTCAAGCCAAGGTCATCCAACACATGTGCCAATGATTGTTCCGCTTCATTCCATAAGTCTAATTCACCTAAATAATCATCTGGTCGTGTTGATAGTTCAATACTATAATCAAAGCCAAATACTGAATAAATATAATCAATTAATTTCAGAATTTCTTGTACTTCCGATTTAATTTGATATTTCATGATAAAGATATGTGCGTCATCTTGGCAGAATGTTCTTACACGTAGTAAACCATTCAACGCACCACTAAATTCATGACGATGTACTTGACCAAATTCAGCAATTCGAAGCGGTAAGTCTTTATATGATCTTAATTCATTTTTGAAAATTAACATATGACCAGGACAGTTCATTGGTTTCAATGCATAGTCATTTTCATCTACTTTTGTGAAGTACATATTTTCATGATAGTGATCCCAATGTCCTGATTCTTCCCATAGTCGTTTATTCATCATCAATGGTGTTCTTACTTCATCATAATCATGTTTCAATTGAACCTCTCTCAAGAAGCTTTCCATTTGATTTCGAATAAACTGGCCATTAGATAAATAGAATGGCATACCTGGTGCTTCTTCAGAGAACATGAATAATTTTAACTGTTTCCCTAAACGTCTATGATTGCGTTCGTCTGCTTCTCTTAAAAACTCAAAATAGTCATCAAGTTGATCTTTAGAACTAAACGCTACACCGTAAATACGTTGCAACATTTTGTTATCACTATTACCTCGCCAATAAGCACCTGATACTTTAGTTAACTTGAAATGATTTACAAATTTAGTACTTGGCACATGAGGACCTACGCATAAATCAATAAATTCCCCTTGTTGATAAAGTGAAAGTTGATCATCTTTATGTTCTTCAATCAATTCCAATTTGTAAGGATTATCTTTAAAAATGTTTTTAGCCTCTGCATAACTTAAATCTTGTCGTTCAAATTTTAAATTTTCACTGTCGATTTTCTTCATTTCTTTTTCAATTTTGTTTAAATCTGTTTCGCTAATGGATTCGTCTAAGTCGATATCATAGTAAAATCCATTTTCAATGACAGGTCCAATTGTTAATTTAACATTGGGATATAAACGAGTAAGTGCTTGTGCTAACACGTGAGCAGCAGAATGTCGCATCACGTCTACGCCTTCTTGGTCTTTAAGTGTGTAGAAATTGAGCTCACAATCTTCTTGGAGAGGGTGGGTCAAATCAACTAAACTACCATTCACACGGCAAACCACCGCTTCTTTATATAATGACTGACTAATGGATTTAGCTACTTCACTCGCTAGAATACCTGCTTGATACGCTTTTTTACTTCCATCTGGAAATTGAATACTGATTTGTTGATTAGACATCTTACATCTCTCCTTAAATATTGTATAAATAAAAAAGACCCGTCCCTACAAAAGGGACGAGTCTTGAATACCCGTGGTTCCACCCAAAATTCCATCTCACATAAAGATGGCACTCTAGTCATGTATTAACGCACATGAAACGTTACATGTTTCCATGCAATCTATGAAAAGGTAGTAAACTTTATTTTAAATTTAGGAATATCTCAGCCTACATTCCCTCTCTGTTAATCAACCATAAAGTTCTTGTCCTTCAATTCACTATTAATTTTTTATTATCATATACCTAACCGAATTATTAGTCAAATTACTATTTGAAAAACGTCTAGCCAAAGCAGGCATGTGCCACTTCAACTAGACGTTACTATATTATTATATGTGTGCTTAGACTGTCATCCTTTTAAGGTTTAAAAACAAATATATCTGCATCGTATAATTTCAAAACTTTCATAAATAAGAAGTTGAAAAATAGTGCTGATACGAGTGGAACGATAGCATATGCGATAACAACAACGAGCAGACCACTCGCCATGTTCATATCCAATAAGTTTAATGATTTAATAGGTCCTACTAACCCGATTAAACCGAAGCCGGCAGAATCTGGTGTACCTTTAATATTTAATAATCCGCCTACTAAACCTGATACCGCTGCTGTACATACAATTGGCAACATCATAATCGGATGACGAATCAAGTTAGGCATCATTACTTTAACGGCACCTAATAGTACGGTAATAGGAATACCTACTTTATTTACACGCCAACTTCCTAATGCTAAGGTAATCGCACTTGCTGCAACACCTACCGCTGCAGATCCTGCTGCTAGACCCGAAATACCAATGGCGATTCCTATACCAATGGCGGATATTGGTGACACAATGAGTATTGAAAAGATAATGGCAATTAAAATTGTCATAATAATTGGTTGCATATTTGTAAAGCTATTAATAAGGTCCCCTAAACCTACCGTAATTAACTTCGTATAAGGTAGTAATAAATAGCCAATCAAACCAGATAAACCAGCACCAACAATTGGAAGTGCAATCATATTTAAACTACCGAAACGATCTTTTATTAACAACATGATACCCACAGCTATAGCTGCAGTAATCATTGTATTGATTAAATCTCCAATGCCTGTAATAACCCATTTATTGTTTGTAACGACTGCCGCACCTGAACCAACAAATGCTGCTGCACCAACTGATGCCACTTGTAATTGTGACATACCAAATTGGATTGCAATCAGTACCCCTGTCATAATTGGAATCGCATATTGTATGCCTTGTGTGACATAGGCAATTTTCGCAAAGATTTCGTTATATTGACTTAAATACTTACATAGCTCCCCTAATATTGCGTTTGGAATCATTCCTACTACAATCGCTAAAGCTACACCGTTTAATACATTAAATAAAAACGATCTGGGTGTTATTAATTGTCTTTCTCCCATAATTCATGTCCCTCTTAAAACTTTCTCTTTTTCTTAATTTTAATATCGTATGGCTTTATTTTGTTTACTATTTAAAATCTACAATAAATATGTATGTAATTTTAATTCTTTAACAAACTCTCTAATTATTTTAAAAAGTATTTTAATTTAGCATACCTATTTTGACTACTATAACATGTTTAAAATAACTATTATAGATTATAAAATGTTTAAATATTACACATTTGGTATAAATAGTATTTAAAACTACTTAAATAAGGTCGTGAAACTTGTGCGTACTTTTCAAGAAGAAGAAAAAATTAAGTTATTAGCAGATGTGATTAAAATTCAATCGGAAAATGATAATGAAATCGAAGTGTGTCATTATTTAAAAAATCTATTAGCGCACTACGACATCCCTTCTAAAATCCTAAAAGTAAGCGAGACAAGAGCTAATTTAGTGGCCGAAATAGGGAGTGGCTCACCTATACTCGCAATGAGTGGCCATATGGATGTTGTAGACGCCGGACGTCATGATAAATGGACCTATCCACCCTTCGAATTGACGGAACAGGATGGCAGACTATACGGTCGAGGTACGACAGACATGAAAGGTGCCTTAATGGGCATGGTCATCGCACTCATTGAATTAAAAATGGCTGACCATATGCCTAGTGGCACTATACGTTTACTCGCAACCGCAGGCGAAGAGAAGGAACAAGAAGGTGCCAAATTATTTGCTGAAGAAGGCTATTTAGATGATCTTGATGGCTTAATGATTGGGGAACCTACAGACAATGGCGTGTTCTATGCTCATAAAGGGTCAATGGCATGTAAAGTCACTGCCACAGGTGTTGCTGCACACAGTTCAATGCCATTTCTCGGGAAAAACGCTATAGACACGCTAGTTCAATTTATAAATCAATTACATTCAAAATATGACGACATTAAAAAGAACGACTTAAAGCATGAATTAGATGTTGCGCCTATGGTTAATAAATTTATGCAAGGGTCATTAAGCGAAGAAGAAGAGAACTTCGCATCTGGATTTACGATGATGGGTTCTATTATTAATGGTGGCAAACAATTTAACTCTGTCCCAGAAGAAGCCTCTATTGAATACAATGTGCGCCCAGTTCCTGAATATAACAATGACTTTGTTACAGATTTATTCCAACAAACAATTGATGAAGTAAATCGTGACGCATTGTCTTTTGAAATTGTAAGTAATCATCGGCCAGTTACTAGCGATAAAGATAGTACTTTGATTAAAGTGATTACTGAAGTCGCACCTCATTACGTCAATAAAGAAGATGTTTTTGTTGCAGCATTCATTGGTACTACAGATGCTTCAAGTCTATTAGGCGATAATCTAAACAATGTTGATTTAGCTATTGTCGGTCCTGGCATCACCATAATGGCACATCAAGTAGATGAATATATTGAAAAGGATATGTATCTTAAATATATCGATATTTATAAAGACGTCGCAGTGAAGTACTTGGCTGAAAAGTAATTTTTTGAATATAAAACGAGACGTAGCACTGACATTGACACCGTGTGTATAGATGTCATAATGCTACGTCTTTTTAATTAGAGTGTTTTTTAGTACTTAAAACACATCTCCGTCATCTTCATTAGACACTTCGTTGGTAATATTTTCTTTAGCTTGTTGAGCTTGATTGCGCGTATATTTCGTGGCAATGATTTTGATTACAATCATAGCAACACCAATGAGTGACGCTAAAATTAAAGAAAAGCCACCTAATTCTTTAAACAATAAACTGCCTCTCACATACCCTGAGGCACCTTCGTCAGTGTACATCTTCGTATTTGTATCTAACATAATGACAGCACCGTAAGTTGAGGTTCCTCCAAAAATAATTGCCCAGGGAATTATTTTTCCTAAACCCCAGTACTTATTACGTTTGAAGAAAGGTAAGAAAATGATAAAGTACGGGAATAAAATAAATATGAGCGCTAAGCCAACAGTAAATAAAATAACCCAAAAGAACCCTGACGCTACCAAGTAATAACTAAAAATCTGAAATACACCTAATGTAATTAATATAATAAATACTAAAATGAATAAATATTTGATAGGACCATCTAGTTTAGCCGCTACCTTATCATATATATCTAATGATTTAGACTTACGATAGATGATTGTGCTTGTTAGTTTCATGATTAATACATATAAAACGGTTAATGTAATGAAGATTAGACATTCTTTACCATATAGACCAAAAACAAAGTCTAAAAGTGACATATTCGAACTAGACGACGTTTCCAATTCTTCTCCCAATATAAACATATTCGTTACTCCTTTGTTATCTCGTTGTTCATGTTAAATTTGAAGTTTATTGCTTATCCAACGTTTGATATGTAATACATGCTTGAATATATAGAGCTAGCCACAACTCATCAGGATATTTACCATCGTTATTCACTGTAATTTGGTTTTGTTCTCCACGCTTATTTGTTTTTTCGCTTTTTTTATAATCCAATGCCGTACGTTCCGCTGATAAAATAATATGACTGTACTCGTCTTTTATCACTGTAGAATGGAATCGATCTGGATTCTCAAAGCGATAAGTTTCCTTTGACTTATTGACAAAGCTATATGGAAATAGACGTTTGAAGCCACCTTCTTTTAGCATTTTATCTTTTTTAAAAGTACCTATTTCTTCTCCATCTAACAGTACTCGATACATGGCATTATTAGTCATACCTTCGACGCGTTCAATAATAACTGAATGGTCATCGGATCTAACTTGTGTGCCGTGTAACGGTTTCAAACCAAACATACTTCTCGTCTTTTGACTATTATCCTTGTAGTAAGGAATATGACATAATCTTTCTTTACCATAAATAGGAATATATTGCTTATCTAAAATCATACCTGGTGCCTGGTAAAAATACTTCCCATTACCATACCCACTATGGTCGATATGGTCTAATTTATCCTCGCTATACGTCTGCTGAGATTTCTTTCGAATTGCATTAATAATCAAATAACCTACACCTAAGATGACGATTAATACAATTAAACCTGTGATTTTCATATGAAACTCCTCAAAATTTGACTTTATTAAGAAATCACTTACATCTCTATCATACAGTTCTTTCATTTCATAAAAAATAGTATAAATTAAAAAATTTAGATAAATTTAATATTTATTTGATTTTAATAAATAAAACTATCTTTTTTAGTATTGATTATAAATTAAACGCTTAGAGGGAACACTCCCCTGTTAGTGACCGCAGTCTACCTTCCCTACAAAATCAAATTTCACAATAAAAAAGTGCGCCTGGGACATAAATAATATGATGATGGTCCTTTACATATTCGCAGTAGCTGACTGAACTGAAAAGGCGCTTAAATAAAGCTTTTTTCAGTTCTAGTCATCCTTGCGGGCGGGGCCCCAACAAAGAGAATTTCACTAAGAAATTCTACAAGCAAAGCAAGTTGGGAGTCGGGGCCCCAGCAAAGAGAATTTCACCAAGAAATTCTACAAGCTAAGCAAGCTGGGAGTGGGACGACGAATTTAAAAAGAATTCTGTCCCACTCCCACCAAATTTTATTTATGTAAATCATTCTTTATGCCCACAAATAAAGCTTCTATGTCTTCGATATCACTCATATTAGGTATACATATCATCTCTTTCGCATTAGGATACGGAGATACTAATTCATATCCTTCTAGCTCTTTAAGCGCAGATTTAGTTGCTTTAACTAACAATCTATTATCGTATAAACCGCCTATCACTTTGCCATCATAATAGAGCAAATACTCCCCCATCATACTTCTCGTTTTGATCTTGCTAGAATCAAACATATTTAAAAATGTTTCATGAAAATCCTTATCGGTTGGCATTCGACAACTCCCCTTTTGTTCAATGATTACCCCGTAATTATATTAATTCGATCAATTCATTTAAAATTATAGTCATTTTGATATTAAAAATATATAATAACGCTACTACACTTAAAGGGGTTGTTGATAACATGAAGACGCTACTGATTAATGCACATCCGGATTTTAATAATGAGACAACGTATACTGCCAAATTGAAGCAGTTATTTTTAGAAAAATATGAAGCAGCATTTCCAAATAATGAAATCGAAGAACTTAATTTATATGACATTGATTTACCTCGTATCGAAGGCAATCAATTGTTAAACGTATGGCACAAACAAAGTTTAGGCGAGTCATTATCAGATGGTGAAGCGAAGATTGCTGATACATCTGCATTCTTATTAAATCAGTTCAAAGCCAACCATCGCATTGTGATTCTAACACCACTTCACAATTTCAATATCACATCTAGACTGAAAGATTATATCGACAATATTATGATTGCAAGAGAAACATTTAAATACACAGACGATGGTTCAGTAGGCTTAATGACAGAGGATTATAAGGCACTATTATTACAAGCAAGCGGTGGCATCTATACGAATGACGACCGCTATACGCCACTTGAATTCTCATATTATTATTTAAAAGAAATGTTTAAAGAAATTATGGGATTTGATGAATTTTACATTGCACGTGCACAAGGCACTTCTGTTTTACCTGAAAATGAAATCCTAGACGCAGCCAACAAGGATTTAGACCGCGTATTCGATGCGTTTTACACACAAAAATAACCTCAAATAAATATAGAAAGAGCGGGATATGACATTGTTTAATTTCTGTCATCCCGCTCACTTTTTGAAATTTATTAAATTAAGGAATCTTTACACAATATTATCAATAATTTCTTTACGCAATTTGCCTCTGATTTCTGCCATCGTATTTAAATTGTATTTTTTATAATCTCCTGAGTTTAAGCGAAAGGCATGGACACCAATCACTTCATTCTTACTATTCAAGACTGCCCCACCAGAAGAACCAGGCTCAGCCATCATTTGATAGTAGCCAATAGGATTCACATTACGTGCTGTCATCGTATATTTACCCTTAGAGTGATACATCGTGCCTGCTGGGTCATTTTTATATTTACCGGTTGGCTTACCATAATGGTACATGTGAATAGGTGTGTTTGCTTTCATTGATTGAATTGAACTTTCGGAAGCAATCTTTCTTACTTTCATATACTTCGAAATATCTTCATACGTATATACTAATGAAACATCACCATATTGAAGCATTTGAACACCAAAGACTTCAAGTGTGCGCACAACCTTAGAACCTTCTTGTAGTATATTAATACGCATATTCTGAGGTTGTGATGGTGTTAAAGGCTTATGTGCACGTTGATCATTAACGACATGATTCGCAGTTAAAATGGTATGTTTCCCAATCGCTGTTCCAGTCCCATACGTTAATTGTTTTGCGGTTGGATTCCAATTATATACAGTCGCGATGTTAGCATCCTTTGCTTTGGCATGTTCTATCGTTACGCCTTTATTTCCTGATTTCTTCATGATTTTTAAAGCGTCATCAATACCAGATTCTTTCGTCGTTTGACCGAAATCACGCACATTATCTCCACCAGGTACATTAGATGGCCATCGCTTAGGTGCCTGATTATAATAATTCTTTTTAGTCGTTGTTTGAGTTGTCGGTTTTGTTGTTTTTACAGCCGTTTTAACACTTGGCGTAGCAGGTTTACTTTTTGTTATCGTTGCTTTTTTAGATGTCTTTGTAGTTGTCGGTGCTTTCGTCGCTGTTTGAGACAATAATTGAGGTTTAGTGGCCACATGTTGTGGCTTTTTAGTTATCTTGTGTGACGTCACTTTAGTTGGAGCAACATTACGCGCCACTTTAGAAGACTTTTGTTTATTGACTTGCGTCGTAGCAACACGTTTATTCAATGAAACTTGATAGTGCTGTGTTGGTTTTTGTTTTGAAAAATGAGTCCCCACAGCCTTCACTGTATGTTGATTTTTAATTTCATTTGGTTTAACACGATTTGAATTAGTACATGGTTGCTTAGAAAGTTGTGTTTTATTTTGTGGCATTGACGTAGCTTGATTAGCTAATGTATGATTCGTTTGCGGTTTTACTGTAACCACTTTATTTTGTGATATAGTCGCATCTTTAGTTTGCGTCTTAACCCCATTTTGATGTGATGATGTTGCCCCTACAACACCTTGCTGCGTTGAAGCATTTGCTTCATTCATTTGAAATAAAAAAGATAAACAAACGGTCATGAGAAGCATAGCTATGACTCGCATATATCTCTTAAAGATTACCCCTTTGTTCACTATACTCATCCCTACTTTCTTAAATTATCAAATAGCTTACATTAATTATATCTTTTTATAACTGCGTACCACAATATTCCTCAGTTTTAAAATTTTAATTTTTATAAACATTTTGATTATAAAATATTGAATTGTCCTCTTTAAATTGGACGATTGTGCGAATTAAGCACAACCTTTATAGCATCCTTTGGAAATAATTATGAATGAATAGTTTGAATGACCATAACTAAGTGATATTCGGCTTCATATTTATACTTATCATTATCAATATTTACCAGATATTAAGACTTCCTATAAAATTTCACGAAATTATATACAAATCCAACTAAAAAATTGTAATAAATATTTAAAATTTTGATAAAAATATTACTTTGAAAATTATTAAATGATATACTATAAATCGAAATAGTTAATTATTTTATACTTTAATAAAAGTTAACTATCTTTTCGTTTTACATATTATTTTTAAAAAAATTTCGGGAGGCTACACTAATGAAAAAGCTTTTAGCATTTTTATTTGCAGCAACATTGATACTAGGTGCATGTAGTTTTGGTGGCAACTCATCTGACAAGTCATCAGATAGTGATTCATCAAAAAAATCTTCAGAAAGCAAAAAGAAAGAGTCTAGTGACAATTCGTCTTCAGATAGTGAAGAATCTAGCGATACAGATTCTGTAAAAGTTGATTCATCTTCTGATGACAAGAAATCAGAATCAAAATTTGAGAATGACACTTTAACAAGTAAAAACTTTGATATTAAAATTGAAAAAACAGAAATCGTCGAAGCTAGCAAATATGCAACAGATGAAAACCCTAACCTTGCAATTGTTTACAGCGTAAAAAATAAAGATGACAGAAAAGAATTAACTGCAAACAGTGCATTCTTCAGTAGTTTCGAAGCATATCAAGATTCTAAAAACGTCAAAAGAGAATTAAAATCTGGAGACGGTTATGACAGTGAATTAGATAGAAAATATGGCGAGAATGATACTGACGAAATCAATAAAGGTGGTACAGTTAAAGCTGTTAAATTCTATAAATTAAAAGACACTAAAACACCTGTAACTATCCAAGTTAAAGATCCAGATGATTATAGCAACGACCATCTAGCTAAAAAAGTCATCGAACTTAAATAACATTGCCTAATTTAATGCGTCTTTGACATCATTTATAAAGCCACATTACAAATACGCAGTAACTGATTGAACTGAGAAGGCGCTTATTCAAGCTTTTCTTAATTCTAGGTATCCTTATAGAAGTAGGACAACGAATTCGAAATGAATTCTGTCCTGCTTTTTTATTTATCTATACATTTAAAACACAAGAATTTAATATTCATTTTCTATTTATATTAAAAATTTTTAAAACAAAAAAGAATTAAATGTAAATTCTTTGTAAAACTTTAGAAATATTATTGAAATGTAATTGTAACAATGAAACAATGTGAATGTAATAAAACTATAAAAAAGGAGAATGAATCACATGAACAACAAACTTAAGGTAAGTACATTTGCGTTAACAAGTACATTATTACTATCAGGCATTTCGGCAAATACTACATATGCGGCTACTAATGACGCACCATCTCAAACTACGCAACAAAGTCAACAAACCACTCAAGGCGAACGTCCTTACGGTGGCATTCAACCACAAGGCATGACAAACGATCAATATGCTGAACTTGAACAGAATGTTCCTAACCCAAATAGTGTATCTGAGCAACAATACAATATTGCTCTAAACGATGCGACTCAAGATATCGCTGATAAGTACAACACTACAATTACTGTTCCAGAAGGCGTATTTAAGCCAAACGCACACAGAGATGATAATGGGCACGCGTTACCTTTAACTAAAGACGGTAATTTTTACCAAACGAATGTCGATGAAAATGGTGTTAACCACGGTGGCAGTGAAATGGTAAATAATCAAGACCAAGCTACTTCTTCTCAAAGCCAACAAACCACTCAAGGTGAACGTCCTTATGGCGGTATCACACCTCAAGGTATGACAAATGATCAATATGCAGAACTTGAACAGAATGTTCCTAACCCAAATAGTGTATCTGAACAACAATATAACATTGCCTTAAACGATGCGACTCAAGATATCGCTGATAAGTACAACACTACAATTACCGTTCCAGAAGGCGTATTTAAGCCAAACGCACACAGAGATGATAATGGACACGCATTACCTTTAACTAAAGACGGTAATTTTTACCAAACGAATGTCGATGAAAATGGTGTTAACCATGGCGGTAGCGAAATGGTAAATAATCAAAATGAAAATACTACAACACCTAAAAATGAAAATGCTCAAATTCAAAACGTAAGTACAAAACATTCAACTAAAACTAACAAACAAGATCTTCCAGCTTCAGGTGCTAAAGATAATTCAATTTTTGTTACGACAGGTGTTGGCATTGTTGTTTTAGCAGCAGGTGCATTATTATTACTTAAACGTAAAAAATCATCTCACTAATAACTTCAAATCAAATAAAAAAAGACAGCTAGTAGAATTTAATCTGCTAGCTATCTTCTTAGTATCATTACCAAATGATTAACGATTTTTAAGTTTACTACTTTTTCGATTTTTTTCTCTTCTGCAAGTAAGCGCCAACTAAAGGTGTCATTCCCACAATAAATAAAAATAGCGTATAAAAAATAACGTGTATCAAAGTTCCTAAAGACATTTCAGATATTCTCCTTTAACACTGTTATTACTTTTACAATAACATATATCTCTTCGTTCTATAACACTTACATCAATCATTTCAATTAATAGAGAACGGAGACTTACCCCCTGTCGTTTTCATGCTTACTCATCAATATTCAACGCTTCTTTATTTTTAATTTGAACTTTCGTATAATCTTCTGTTTCATCTACTTTCATTGGTTTCACTTTCACAGTTGGATAAATGAATAATGCCATCATACCAATGATACCGTATATTAGAAATGTCGCACTATAATCAAATTGATCTACTAGTGAACCCGCTACAATTGAACCTATGACTTGTCCTACAGCTAACATTAAAAATGGAATACCTATGCCTAGGGAAGCATTTTTCACAAAAACTTTAACACCCCAAACTAATAACACACCTGTTAAAAATATATAGCTCGCGCCAAATAAAGATGACGCAATAAAGGGTATGCTCCATAAATGATGTGTCAATGCTAATAAGATAGATGCTAGGGATAAAAAGATGACGCCAATGATATAGGCAAAGCGTAAACCATAGCGTTCAATAATCGCACCTGACATACCGCCTACCATGCCAAATACACCAATTAAAATCCAAAAGATTGAAAGGCTTACATTAGAATAATGTCCAACGCTTTCAACAAATGATTTAGAGAATGTCCAAAATGGTGCAGTTGAAAATCCTAAAACTGTCGATGCTACAATAATCTTTTTACTTGTGTTTACATCTCGAATATTAAATGTACCTGTTTCAATTTTTAATTCTTTATTTAATGACGGAATCGCATAATAATTCCAAATCATCACTAAGACAGCAATCATACTGTAAATTAAATACGTCATTCTCCAATCTAAAAATGGAAGCATTGCAGTGACGCCGGTAAACATAAGTCCTAAACTTGTCCCTGAATTAATCCAAGTATTGGCTTTACCTTGTTCATGCCATTTAATCCATAAAGAAATAGCATAACCATAAGGTGGAGAGACTAACCCCGTACTAGCACCAGCGAATATAACAGCTATCGCAAGTAAAAATGCTTCATGTGAAACACTAATTAACACCAGTCCAACTAATACAGATAACCCCGCAAATAAAATCATATTCCGAGGACCTATATGATTCGTTTTCAAAGTAGCAAAGATAATTGTAAAACAATACGTTAAATAAAATAATGAAGAAATGAAACCTGCTTGCGTCGCGTTTAAGTTTAAATCATGCGAAATACTTGGTAAGAATAAACCGAAACTAAATCGACCTAGCCCATAACTGGTGGCTATCATTGCAAGACCAGGGAATACTATTTTAGAAAACTTCATCATCTCACCCTCCTTTTTATATAGAACGTTCATTATAGTTATGATGATAAATGAGAGTGGAACAGAATTCTTTTTAAATTCGTCGTCCCACTCCCAGCTTGCTTAGCTTGTAGAATTTCTTAGTGAAATTCTCTTTGTTGGTGCCCCGCCCGCAAGGATGACTAGAACTAAAAAAAGCTTGATTTAAGCGCCTTCTCAGTTCAGTCAGCTACTGCGAATTTGCAAGATAGCATCATCATATTATTTATGTTCCAGGCTCTGCACATACTTATTTACACTCTAATAGCTGCTTCAATAAATAATTGTGCAATGTATAAAGCATGATTTGATGCTTCTTCAACACCAATAAGTGTCGTCATTGAAGTCGTACCTTCCATTAATAAGGTATAACGACTTGCAAGGTCATGCGCATTTTTCAATCCACTACTGATAGCTAATTGCTCTAAGTATTCTAATAATCGCTTTTTATGTCCTCGCGCGATTTCTTCTATATTATTGTCCGTATCAGCATAGTCTTCAATCGCCCGTAGAAACATATCGCCCATATACGAGTAATCTTTTAACCATTTACAATGTGCTTTAACTGCACCAATAAATGGCTGATTGGGCTGTTCACTGACATAACTATCTAGATAATGCCAATAACGTGCTTCTCGCTGTTTCAATACTTCTTCAACTAGATTTTCTTTTGACTGAAAATGATTATACAATGTCATCGTTGCAACATTCGCTTCTTGAATAATTTGTTTTAAACCGACACCGTTAAATCCATTTTCATAAAATAATCTTTCAGCCACTTCTAATAAATCCTGTTTTTTCTTCGACATGTTCATCACTCATTTAAAAATAGAATAGTCGTTCTACTTAAAAGTATCAGAAATTCATTACACTGTCAAAATGCTCATTTATGATGATATGTAAATTAGACGTTAAGATGAAGCTACTTCTCTTGCTCCGGTTGTTCGTTCTCATTTTCAGAAGATGCATTAGCGACGATTCTAATAATAATAATTGCGATTCCTATTAGCGCTGTTAATAAGTAAGCAATGCCGCCCAAATCTTTCAAAAGCGCACTACCATACTTGAAAGTAACGCCACCTTCATCTGTATAAATCTTCGTACTACGGTCTATTAAGAGTAATAAACCATAAGTCATCGCCATCGAGATAGCCATGCACCATAATACAATTTTGAAAGTGACTAATCCCTTTATACCTTTAAAATCAGGTATAAACACTAGCGCATAAGGCGATAAATAAATAATAAAAATAAAACCTAGAGTAAGTAAAATAAGTAAGAAATAAGAACCATTAAATAAGTAATACGTAAATGTTTGGTTTACACCTAACGTCACAAATAAAAAAATAATGACCGACAATAAATACTTCAAATCACCATTTAATTTCAGAGCTAAGCGTTCACATCTCTGTATATGACGAGATTTTTTTAAAATACGTTTGCTTAAAAATTTAATCAATAAAAAACTGAGTCCCGTCATAATGAGAAATACAGTGAACAAGATAATATGCATCGCTATCTCACCTTTCATATTAATAAGGTAAGTATTTCATTTTAATATGACTAAGTCAAAATCATATTTCCCACAATATGTTTTCATAAAAATAATGATTTTTTTATAAGGCTATTATCCATTTAGGCTTTCTAAGTTTGAAAAGAGGCATTGACAACACCTAAAATAAATGTAATTATTAAAACGTAACAATTACGATTTAGGAGATGTGCACATGTTTAAAAAGAGTTTAATTCTATTTTTTGTAGCGGTGTTAACCTTGTCACTTGCCGCTTGTGGTAAAAAAGACAATGATAATGCTTCAGATCATAAAGGTAAATTAGAAGTAAGAACGACGGTTTACCCACTGAAATCATTTACCCAACAAATTGGTGGTAAATATGTCGATGTTAAATCAGTATATCCAAATGGTGTAGATCCACATACATATGACCCAAGCCAAAAACAAATGGTTGATATTGGTAAGTCAGACTTATTTATATATACAGGCGATAACTTAGATCCTGTAGCGAAAAAAATCGCCAACGCTATCGATGATAAAGATAAAACATTATCATTAGAATCATCTTTAGATAAGCATAAAGATTTAATCAAAGGTGAAGAAGATGAACATGAGCATGAACACGAACATGGCGAAGAACACGAACATCATCACGGTAAATACGATCCACATATTTGGTTAGATCCAGTAGTTAGCCAAAAATTCGCTAAAGACATTAAAGATGAATTAGTTAAGAAAGATGGTAAACATAAAGCGTATTACGAAGCTAATTACAAAAAATTAGTCAAAGAATTAAAAGGTTTAGATAAAGACATGAAACAAGCAGTGAAAGGTAATGAAGATAAAACAGTTTATATTTCTCATGATTCACTTGGTTATTTAGCTAATCGATACAACTTCAAACAAGAAGGTATTGAAAACATGAACGCTGAAGACCCAAGCCAAAAAGATTTAACAAATATCGTTAAACAAATTAAAAAAGATCACGTGAAATACATCTTAACCGAAGAAAATGTGTCTCATAAAGTTGCCGATACAGTTAGAGATGAAACTGATGCGAAAACACTTAAATTCTACAATATGGGTTCACATACAAAACAACAAGATAATGATGACAACACTTACCAATCATTCATGAAAGAAAATATTAAAACACTTAAAAAAGCACTTAACAACTAATAATATCTGCTATATGTGCGTGGTTTAAGTAATTCATAAAGGTGGAGACATTCTAAATTTGTCCCCACCTTTTATTTGTTTTAGACTACTCGTAGACCTACCTCAACCATTACTGTGAATGGTCAAATTCCTTTTGTATAAGTTCCCTATTTATGGTAATATCATCATGCATAAAAATTCGAGATAATACGAAAGAAGAAGGTTTAAATATATTATGAAAGAAAATTTTTGGAGTGAATTGCCACGTCCATTTTTTATTTTGGCACCTATGGAAGACGTTACAGATATCGTCTTTCGTCACGTTGTGAGTGAAGCTGCTAGACCCGATGTCTTCTTCACTGAATTCACAAATACAGAGAGTTACTGCCATCCAGAAGGTATTCATAGCGTGCGTGGACGCTTAACGTTTAGCGAAGACGAACAACCTATGGTCGCACATATTTGGGGTGACAAACCAGAGCAATTCCGTCAAATGAGTTTCGGCTTAGCAGAAATGGGCTTTAAAGGCATTGATTTAAATATGGGATGTCCAGTTGCGAACGTTGCCAAAAAAGGTAAAGGGTCAGGCTTAATTCTTCGACCTGAAGTTGCCGCTGAAATAATTCAAGCAACAAAAGCTGGTGGTTTACCTGTAAGCGTTAAGACACGCCTTGGCTATTATGATATTGATGAATGGAGAGATTGGTTAAAACACGTCTTTGAACAAGACATCGCAAATCTATCTATCCATCTTCGTACACGTAAAGAAATGAGTAAAGTAGATGCACACTGGGAATTAATCGAGGCAATCAAAACGATGCGTGACGAAATCGCACCTCAAACATTGTTAACGATTAATGGTGATATTCCAGACAGACAAACAGGTATGGAACTGGCTACTAAATATGGGGTTGATGGGGTCATGATTGGTAGAGGTATCTTCCATAATCCTTTTGCCTTTGAAAAGGAACCCCGCGAACATACAAGTGACGAACTCATAGACTTGTTCAGATTGCATTTAACATTATTCGAAAAGCATGCGACTGAAGAAACACAACAATTCAAAGCGTTACGCAGATTCTTTAAAATCTACATTCGAGGCATTAAAGGTGCAAGCCAACTACGCCATCAATTGATGAGCACCGAAACCGTAGACGAAGCACGCGCATTACTTGACGAATTTGAAGCTCAACGAAAAGACAATGTAGAATCATAATCATTCAGTTACACATAGCAATCCCCTCACCTTTATAGTGGTGAGGGGATTTTTTGTGTAGCTATTTAGGATAATGCTACTGATTTATAGTTTTTATTTGTATTTGTTCGCATTGATTTACTCACTCACTTTCAAATCATATTGCTTAGTGAATGATAATCCCTTTATCTGTCGTTTCTATTGTTGCATTTTTAGGTGCTTTGAACATTTTCCAAACCCAATAAAAGTCGCCCATGCAACACCCTGCATGAAACGTAGCGAAGAAGAAAAAGAGTCCACGTGGAAACCATCCTAAAAATAGCGTAACGATAAATATAGCCGTAATAATTACAAACGGCATAATACTGCTGATTGTAAATGTTAATCTCGTAAATCTTCCGCCTGGTATGGCACAATAAAGCATTCCACTCGCCGTTCCAAAATAGACTTTATTCTTTGGTGAGAATAATTTGAAAAACACACCGTGGATACATTCATGCACTGTAAACATAAGTACTAAAAGAATGATCACAAAAAGTGCATTGAATATTAAAGAATCAAAAAATTTAGGTGTATCTGAAAATTGCATAATAATATAGAATATAATTCCAAAAACAACAAAACTAATATAAGAATATATAGCCAATTTATTCAGTAACTTCTTATCTTCTAACAGATTAATTTCTTCCAAAGATAACGCTCCTTTTTGAATGATATTTATTCTAGTATTCTAAATGATTTCTGTTGAGTCCGTTTTAAATCCCTTTAAATATAGCTTAAATTGCGATTACATATGTAAAATCCAATCTCTAACTCATAATATTAAATTTGTCCTGTTACTTGATCACCAATGATAGGATCCTCTAAATTTAAAAATTTAATTTTCTTAGATATACAATCTTCATATAATAATGGTGTATTCATCACTTGAAAGTGAATATGTGGTTCTGAAGAATGTCCTGAGTTACCACATTTTCCTAAAAAATCACCACTATTCACACTTTGACCAGGCGTCACCACTACGGAGTGATGCATAAAGTGAGCGATTAAACTATACTCTTGTTCCCCGTGACGAATAATGACGTAATTGCCTAATAACCGATTGTCATTCATTATTCCAGGTCGGTTATCATTAACACTATTACGCACATCAACTACTACACCAGATTGAGGCGCAACAACGTTCTGATTAAACGCAAAATAGTCTTCATTAGTAGTACCTTCACCAGCGAATGTCTTATTGTCCTTTTCAATCAACAAATCATAAGCATATTTTTGGGAAGGCACATCACTATGATAGTTCGTAAGTAACGTATCTCCACCCCAAGTAACTTTCCATTCACAATCTATAGGCATGTAATAATTCAAATCGGTAAAACGTTGTTCAATTTGGTTGTGAATGGGTATAAGTAACAAGCCTAATATCTTCGTCGTTTCTTTGTGAAGCGTAATTGCAACGCCCCAAGCATGATCTTTACTTATGTATATGTACCGAATTGAATGGTTTAATTCTAGTTGCTTATACAGTTCATGTGCATCACCTTTATATTGGTAAATAACCTTCTTTAATGGCCGCTTCTTTAGTTTATCTTTAAATTCATCATCTAAATGTTGATATATGAGCTTATAATCATTCGTTTCAATACCATTGATACAATCGCTTACTTTGATAAAATAACCTCCAATTAATAAAGTAATTTATTTTATTATTGATATCTTCTTTGCTAGCAAATAATTTCATATAAATACTCAAAATATAATTACATATATTTTTAGCTTAACAAATAAATTATTAGATTTCCTTTTTGATAAGTAATTGAGATAAAAGATTTATAAAGCGTTGTTAAATCATGAAATATTAAAAACATAGCTGTTTTGAAAATTTCTATCAATCTATCATCGAAGTGAGTGCTATAAAGTCAATTTAGAAGCAGAACGAGTGAATACGATTTTAAATAAATCAACATTTAACCATATCCAATTTCTTTTATTTAGTATCATAAGTAGTTAGTATAGAAATGAAATATAAAAATTTATGGAGGAGTATATGAATAAAGAAATCTTAAAAAATACTATAGAAGACTTATATCAAGACATACTAATCAATCTAAATACTACAAAGATAGATCATTACTTTGACTCTAATTATATTCAAACGACCGATTATAGCACATCAAATATCAAAGCGTTTGCTGACCATTTAGACTAACTTAAAGAAATAGTGATTAAGTTATCTATAGATACTTTCAAAACTATGATGATTGATGAAGATAAAAATAAAGTTTTCCTGCGCTATGATGTGGACGTTGAGAAAAAAGATGGATTTATTGGGAAAATCGAAGTATATGCAGAATTTACTTTTAACGAAGAAGGTAAAGTCATTACTTGCAACGAACTTACTCATCCATATAACGAAAACTTAAATGGAATCGGAAATATTAAATAAGCTAAGATACTGAATGAAAATACTAGTTCTAATAAACCTTCAACAAGATAAAAGCAACTTTCTCAAGTTGCTCGAATTCTTCTATTATTTCAGCGCCAAGTATATTCAAATTAATAAGATATTCGTCTTGAAACGTTGCTCTATATTTCATTATTTGAACGCAATTTTACGAATCAATTCATTCGTAATTTTATTCTTATTATTTATAACATCAAGTATTTGCTTTTGTTGTTCTTTTGTAACTGTCATACCTTCAAGCGAAAGATTTTTAGCGATTTGTTTGTTAACTTTTGAGTCAATTGTAATCATATTATCGCCTCCTAATAGTAATATTATACAACAGTCACAAACAACTTATCGACAAACAGAATTTGTATTAAGTTGAATACTTTCTCTATGAATTTAACTATATAAAAAGACTTATATCATATTTTATTTATGACATAAGCCTTTTAATTAGGATTTTTTATACATTCAATTTTCTGCTAGACAGGAATTTGATCATCTCTGGATCTGCATGTGAGAAAAATTGGCTGTTACTTTGTTCTAATGTAGCGATTTTGTTTTTATCTTCATGAGTTAATTTGAAGTCAAATACATCAATGTTCTGAGCCATTCTTTCTGGATTAACTGATTTCGCTAGTACTACAATGCCACGTTCAATCAGCCATCTTAATACCACTTGAGCAATGGATTTATTATATTTATCTCCAATTTCTTTTAAAACTTCATTTTGGAATAAATTATTTCTACCTTCAGCAAAAGGTGCCCAAGCTTCTACAACGACATTTTCTTTTTGTAATGCAGTCACATGTTCTTCTTGTTGATGGAAAGGATTAATTTCAATTTGGTTCACTTGAGGCGCTACTTTATTATGAAGTCCTAAATCTACAACGCGATCAACACCAAAGTTAGATACACCGATTGCTCTGATTTTGCCACTTTCTTTTAATTCTTCAAGTGCTTTCCATGAACCATAAACATCATTATACGGTTGATGAATAAGTACTAAGTCTATATAATCCATATCCAGTCTTTGTAGTGAGCGTTCAATCGATTTTAATGTATCTTCATAATTCACATTTTCTATCCAAACTTTTGTCGTAATAAATAGTTCTTCTCTATCAATACCAGAAGCTTTGATACCTTCTCCAACCTCTGTTTCATTTAAATAAGCTTGCGCAGTATCAATATGTCTATAACCAACTTTAATTGCATTCTCAACCGCTGTTTTTGTTTCTTCTGGTGGAATTTGATACACACCAAATCCTAACACTGGAATTTCAACGTCTTTATCTATTTTTACAGTTTCCATTATTTCAACTCCCTGAATTTAATAATCTCACTATAAACTATGGAGTGAACTCTATGGCAAGCAATTAATAAGATTTTTATATCGTTTACGTATCACTTAACGATGGATTTCCAACTAGCCAATGAGCCAATTCATATCATAAATAATTACCGTAGCAATGTGTTCAATGTTTCGATAACACCATCTCTATCATTATCAATCGAGATTAAATTGGCTTTACGTTTTAGTTCTGGATAGGCATTGTCCATCGCGACTTTATATCGTGCATTTTCAAATAAAGGAATATCGTTTAAGCCATCCCCAAATACAATCGTTTGGTCGCTACTGATATTCAATAAACTTTGTAGAAAGCGAATGGTCTTCCCTTTATCAACATCTTTATGTGTAATATCTATCCAATTCTCTTCTGCAGCAACGATATAGAGATCATCTTCATATTTGTTTAGACCTTTAACATGTTCAAAGCACTGACCTTGTGAATCAAAGATCGTAATCTTTAACATCTCTGTATCTATCGTATTTAAATCTTCTAAAAATGTTACTTTCTCATATGAGCCTAAAACCATGTCTTGTTCTTTCTGAGAAATATGTTTTTCAGCATAAGCCATACCTTCTGTACAAACAATAATTACTAAATTCTGATCGATGTGTTTAATTGCCTTAATCAACTCTAATCCAAGTTGATTACTAAATGTCTTAGCGTAAATATTCATATCATTAATTTTAATTCGAGACGCACTATCTCCGATGATAAACACATCTTTCGTTAAATCTCCCACAATGGCGTCCACACGCTCATTCTGCTTTCCCGTGCAAAAAGCAAAACGAATATCTTTATCTCTTAATAGCGTTAACAAGCTTTGAAACTTTTCCCGATTGAAACTACTCTTTGAATTTAAAAATGTTCCATCCATATAAGTAACAACTAGCTTAAACATTTTTATCCCCTCGTTTATTAACTATATTTGTTGTAACTAGTAAAGTAACGATAACATATCAATCGCTATATTAACTGGGCGTATGCTAAATTTATTTAAAATATCCACACCCTTTTGACGCTATGATACCCCTTCTTATTTGAATAAACAAATCTAATTCGTTATCATTTTAAATGAGAATAGTTATCAATTAAAGGAGTGGAAAATATGGAAACTGTTTATTTAGCTGGCGGTTGTTTATATGGTGTAGAAGCATATATTCGCACACTGCCTGGCGTTATCAATACGACTAGTGGCAGAGCGAATGGGATTACCAATACTTTAGATGGAGAATATGATGGGTATGTGGAAGCCGTTAAAACAGAATTCGATCCTGACAAAGTTTCTGTCACTGACTTAATGGGCTATTTATTCGAAATCATCGATCCTTATAGTGTTCACCAACAAGGCCAAGACATAGGCTTAAAATATAGAACTGGCTTATATAGTGAAGATCCTAAACACCTTAAAGAAGCACAAGCATTTATTGATGCTATAGAAGATCATCATCTTATAGCGACCGAAGTCTTACCGCTCACTAACTACGTTAAAAGTGCTGAAATGCATCAAAACCGATTAGAACGCTATCCTGACGACTACTGTCACTTACCTAAAAGCTTAGTTTATAAATATAAAAATACTGAAAGTAAATAATTGTAGATGTCGTAAACTCAAAATATGACTCACACATACAAATACGCTTAGATACAATTATCTGTACCTAAGCGTATATTTTTTATTGAAATTAAGTATTATTATTCTTTTCTGATGGGAATGATTGTCCGAGCAATGCTAGACTTCCAATTATGAAATATAAAATAAAACTACCGATTGTTATTTTTTCTAAGAAAAGTAGTACCAATAATGTAATAGTAAAAATTTCTGGCACAAGTAGTTTCCAAATTCCGCCTTTATGTTGCGAAATAAAATATTGAATTGCTAGAACTACAGCAATAATAATAACGGGTAAAAGCCAATTTATTAGTTTATCCATGGATAAATGTCCTCCTAAAAAACGCATGAAAAGGATTATTTAAAATAATATAGAAACAAATAAGATATCATATCCTGCAAAATAGTTTAAAAAACTCTTATCAGTAATTATCTTAAAAATGATATCTATATACATCGTATAATTTAATACTAGCTGACTTGACTTAAATCTATCTAAATATTCCCTTAATTTATCCTTAAATATTCTAATAAGTAGCATGCTTTGCATTACTAATAGCTATTTTCATTTTTCTTTATGAAATCTTTTACTTATTATTAAATTTACTTAAAACACTAATATATTACATACCTATCAAAGAAAGGACGAAATAAATAAATAGGACACCAAAAAAGATAGCTGATGCAATACGTTTCTCTAAAGAATATGCTAAGCAACCTATAAAAAAGGCTATAGCTATTAAAATGTCATTTGTTTTTTCAAAATGTGTTCCACCATAAATTGAATCAATAATTATACGTATAATAAGTAATATGATACTTAGTACAACGAATACTCCACCTATAAGTTTTAAATTACTAGTTAGTTTAGTTTCCCTATCCTCTTTGTTCATTTTTAATCCCCTTTAACCCTATTTTTCAATTTGATTTTTAGTTTCATTCCAAAATAGGATTTATAGTTTAAATATAACAAAAAGGAATCTTCATATTAATTATTTGGGATGTAGAATATTCGATTAAATCTTGATTAGATATATTTTAAATAAAATTATATACTCCGATATCATTTTTGATGTTTAATATCCTCTTATATTGCAAAAAGCCTAATTTCTTGTTTATTTATGATACGCTTCTGCGTATCGGTTAATGATGCGGTTTTTAATTATATAATTTCATTTAATAAGGTAATGAACAGTTTTTTGATAAATGTTATTCTTCTAAAATTCTTTTTAATTTACACACTAAAAAATATCCTCCTTAACAATAATAAGTTATTTAAATTATTGATTAAGGAGGATATCTTTATATCTATTTATTTCTCAATCTAGAACTAGATTTTTATCGTGCTTTCAGTTCATTTCCTGTCATCCATTTATGATTTTTAATGATTTTACCATTATCTTTGGATTTGTAATCAACTACGTAAACAGTAGTCTTTTTCACGTTATCTATATTGGCTGTAGCACCTTTCATACCAGACATATGACTTGCTTCTAATTTAACAGTATCGCCCTTACTAAATCCATCTTTAGGTGCATCTTTGATCTCTTCGTTTACGACCCATTTATGATTGTTTACTTTTTCATTTCCATTTGTAGGTTTATAACTTACAACATAAGCATATGTTTTATACGCACCTTTTACAGTAGCTTCTGCACCTTTCATACCTGGCATATGCCCTGCTGTAATCGTTACTTTATCTCCTACTTTAAATTCACCCTCATTAGTCGATTTCATACCTTCAGGAACTTTACTTTCATCATTATGCTTCATATGGCTCTCACTTTTTTGGTCATTAGTGTCTTTATCTTTTTCATCATTATTGGAGCAAGCTGATAATATTAGTAATGATCCTAATATCATAAAAAATAATTTTTTAATCATAATAAAACTCCTATCTTTTATTTTAATTTTAATGTAAAGGCATTAATTGCAACAATAACCGTACTTAGCGACATTAAAATAGCACCTATTGCAGGTGATAAAATCAAGCCGATAAATGCTAAAATACCAGCTGCTAAAGGTACAGCAACAATATTATAACCTGCACCCCACCATAAGTTTTGCACCATTTTTCTCATAGTATTATTTGAGAGGGTCAAGAAATGGATAATATCTGATGGATTACTTTTAACGAGTATAATATCAGCTGACTCAACTGCTACATCCGTTCCTGCACCAATTGCAATACCAATATCTGCTCTTATAAGACTTGGTGCGTCATTGATACCGTCTCCGACCATCATGACTTTATTACCCTCACTTTGATAATCTTTTATAATGCTTTCCTTATCTTCTGGCATGAGTTGTGCGTGGACATCACTAATACCTAATTCTTTTGCGACAGCGTGTGCCACTTCATTATTGTCACCTGTAAGCATGACTGGTGTAATATTTCTTGATAGTAAATCAGCTACCATTTGTTTTGAGCTTTCTTTAATTTGATCTCCTTGAGCTATCATGCCAATGACTTGTTGATCCTCAATTAAATAGCTGATTGAATTACCTTGTTGAGCTAATTTAGTAAATAAGTCATCGTCATAATTAAGTTTATGTTTATCAAGATAAGAGACATTTGTTATTTTATATGTTTTATTATCAATTAGACCTTCTAATCCGACACCTGGAATATTATTAACGTCTTGTGGATTAGTAAATGAAACATTTTTACTTTTCGCAAAATCAACAATACTTATAGCTAATGGGTGATTAGATTGACTTTCTAATGAGGCGAAAAGGCTTAATATTGTATCATTACTCAAATCATTTTTAAAGCTCTCATAATGATTCACAGAAAAGTTACCCTCAGTTAAAGTACCAGTTTTATCCATCATTACATAATCGATATGTTGAGCTATTTCTACAGACTCTCTATTTTTAATAATTAAACCATTATGTGCACCAATTGAAGTAGAACGTGCAGTGACTAAAGGTATTGCCAAGCCTAAAGCATGTGGACAAGCAATGACTAACACAGTTACAAGACGTTCTAATGCAAAATCAACATCATTTTGAATGAGCATCCAGACAATAAAAGAAATCACGCCAACAATTACAGCAAAGTAGAATAAATAACCCGCTACTTTATCAGATAACAATTCAGCACTAGATTTATCATTTTTTGCTTGATTAACAAGTCCCATAACTTGAGAAAGATATCCATCTTCTCCCACAGCTGTAACCTTGACTTGTATTGTTCCAGACCCATTAATAGAACCCCCGATGACGTTGTCATTTTGATTTTTTTGTACTTTTTTAGATTCTCCAGTGACTAGGGATTCATCTATAGATGTTTGTCCTTGAACGATAATACCATCTGTCGGAATGCTTTCTCCGGCTTTTACTTCGACGATATCATCAGTCATGATGTCTGATATTTTAACTTCTTCGCGTTGGCCATTATCCATAACTTTAATAGCACTATTAGGTAACAGTTCTGCCATTTTCTTTAAAGCATCTCCAGCATTTCCGACAGCATTCATTTCTATCCAATGTCCTAATAGCATAATTAAAATTAAGGTTGCTAATTCCCAAAAAAAGTCCATTGTATGACCAGTTGCACTACTAAAGTTATTCATATAAAAAGCATACAAGCTATAAATATAAGCTACTGAAATACCTAGGGCAACTAAGGTCATCATGCCTGGTTTTTTTGTAGCAATTTCATCTTTACCACCAGACAAGAACGGTTTACCACCATAAAAGAATAAAATTGTACTTAATATTAACACTACCCATTCAGAACCTGGAAATGTGAATTGAAAAGGTAAGTTAACACCCATCATTGGCGATAAAAGAATGATAGGTATTGCAAAAATTAATGAAACAAAAAACTTAACTTTAAAATTTCCATGATGATGTGCATGGCCACTATGATGATGTGAGGCATGGTTATCATGATGCATGTGATTGGAATGATTCATGTGATTTTGAGGATTATGCTCTTCACCATTATTATTCAAATTAACCCCTCCTATTTATGAAAATATTATATTAGCTATACTTATACTATAACACATACCCCCTAGGGGTATAAATGTTTTCGATTTATCTCCATTTATGGATTTATTTATATCATTCCGAAAATGATGTCTCCACGTCCTACATTAGATCTTGTCATCGATGTTTAAAACAAGGTTTTAATTAAATGTATTATTGCAAAAAGTATTATCTATATAGATGATAATCTATAATAAAGGAGGGATGACATCCATATGTCTTATAAGGAACTATCATTACAATTAAAAATTTTATCGGATCCAAGTCGATTAGAAATATTAGACTTATTATCTTGCGGTGAATTATGTGCTTGTGATTTATTAGCGTATTTTCAATTTTCACAACCTACATTAAGTCATCATATGAAAATTCTAGTAGATAATGAATTAGTATCTACACGAAAAGACGGTACTAAGCGCATGTACCGACTTAATCATAAGTCCTTAGATTCAATCAACAATGAATTAACTTATATTAGCTCTCCTACTCAACAATGTATGTGTAAAAAGATAAAGACAGGTGAATGTACATAATGACTATTCTAGCGATTATTATTTTTCTTTTAACTCTCATGTTTGTTATTTGGCAACCTAAGGGGTTAGATATTGGTATTACAGCATTGTTTGGTGCTATCATCGCTATTATTACAGGCGTTGTCAGTCTCTCGGATGTTATTGAAGTTACAGGGATTGTTTGGAATGCGACGTTAACCTTTGTCGCTGTTATACTCATTTCATTAATTTTAGATGAAATTGGATTTTTCGAATGGGCAGCTATACATATGGTCAGAGCTTCAAATGGTCATGGGTTTAAAATGTTTGTCTACATTATGTTGTTAGGCGCTATTGTAGCAGCTTTCTTTGCGAACGATGGAGCTGCATTAATTCTCACTCCAATCGTGCTCGCTATGGTAAGAAATTTAGGGTTTAATCAAAAAGTCATTTTTCCTTTTATCATTGCAAGTGGATTCATTGCAGATACTACGTCTCTTCCACTAATTGTAAGTAATTTGGTTAATATCGTTTCTGCTGACTACTTCCATATTGGATTTATTGAATATGTAAGTCGCATGATGATTCCCAATCTATTCTCTTTACTTGCAAGTATTGTTGTATTATGGCTATATTTCAGAAAATCCATACCTAAAACGTTCGATACAGAAAATCTATCAGATCCTAAAAGTGTAATTAAAGATTCTAAGTTATTTAAGCTTTCATGGATAGTATTAGCAGTACTACTCGTTGGATATCTTGTTAGCGAGTTTATCCAAATTCCTGTATCAATTATTGCTGGTATTATTGCTTTTATCTTTGTAATATTAACTCATAAATCAAAAGCAGTTCATACAAAACAAGTGATTAAAGGTGCGCCATGGAATATCGTTCTATTTTCTATTGGTATGTACTTAGTTGTATTTGGTTTAAAAAACGTAGAAATCACAACAATTTTAGCTGATGTATTATCCAATATTTCAAGCCATGGATTATTCAGCAGTATTATGGGCATGGGCTTTATTTCAGCTTTTTTATCATCAATTATGAATAATATGCCTACTGTTTTAATAGACGCAATAGCTATTGGTCAATCTAGTGCTACAGGTATATTAAAAGAAGGTATGATTTATGCGAATGTCATAGGTTCTGATTTAGGACCTAAAATTACGCCAATTGGTTCTTTAGCAACATTATTGTGGCTACATGTCTTAACACAAAAAGGTGTGAAGATTTCGTGGGGAACATACTTTAAAACTGGAATTATCATTACTATTCCAGTCCTATTTGTAACACTCTTAGGTTTATACCTTACACTAATCATATTTTAAGAAAAGAGGCTTTAATTATGGATAAGAAAACAATTTATTTTATATGTAGTGGTAACTCTTGTCGTAGCCAAATGGCTGAAGGTTGGGGAAAGGAAATATTGGGTGAAGATTGGAATGTCTATTCTGCTGGTATAGAAACGCATGGTGTTAATCCTAAAGCAATAGAAGCTATGAAAGAAGTGGATATTGATATCTCAAACCATACATCAGATTTGATTGATAGTGATATCTTAGAACAGTCAGATTTGGTCGTAACATTATGTAGTGATGCAGACGATAATTGCCCTATATTACCACCTAATGTTAAAAAAGAACACTGGGGCTTTGATGATCCAGCAGGAAAAGAATGGCCAGAATTTCAACGTGTTAGAGATGAAATTGGAAAAAGAATACAAGAATTCAAAGAAACGCTCGTTTAATGTGAGCGTTTCTTTATATTTAAGTCATACATTTTATTAATAATGATTTCATTTCTATATCTTTGATATAATAGTATGCCATTTTCCCATCCTTGTAAAAATCCAGCACGTCTCTTTTATACAGCGCTCTCAAATGATGTGATGTTGAAGCTATACTCAAACCTAATGTTATAGATAAGTCACAAACACATAATTCTTTCTCTTTAATTAGAGCTAATATAATTTTCAGCTTATTCTCATCACTTATCTTTAATAATGTATTGATAAGCCGTTGAGTTTTTTCTTCTTTTAAAAATCTTAAAGCATAATTCACTTTTTCCTCATGAACACAAATGACGTCACAAATTTTATTGTTACTCATATTAAGTCACACCTTAATTTATAATATAAATCCTAATATCGTTTGTATGGTTTCATTTTCAATAATAATAAATAAGCCCAATGCTATGTAGATAACAGCCATAATCCAACGACTGAACTTCTCAACAATTTCACCCACACCAGGAATTCTAGCTAGTTTTTGTGCTGTGAATACTAAAAAGAAAATTAAAACTAAAAATACAATTAAGGTAGTCAGTAATTCAACAATATCCAATGTTACAAAATAAGGGACAAATAAACCAATATTATCTGCACCACAACTTGCAATTGTCACTAAAGAAACAGTCCCTACTAATTTGGACAAACCTTTTTCGTTTAATTCTTTTTTTGCTCTTTTTTCGCCTTCACAATCATCATAAATAGCAACTTTTATACCTAAGTAGATGGGGATCAAACCTAATAAACCTAATATCCATTTCTCTGGAACATAATTTAACACAAAAGCTAAAAATAAACTGACTAATATGAGGATAATCGATCCTAAATATTGACCTATATAAATATCCCTATATTCTTTTCTAGTCTTTGCTCTTGCAAAAAATATTAATAGTATTACTAATAAGTCTACTGCAGTAGCAATGTAAAGTATTGCCGCAGTTACAATAGTCTGAACCATAGAGCACCTCATTCAAATATATATTTGAATGAATTGTATCATATATTGTATACTTTATGAATAATTATTACGAATCGAAAAGCGAAACTTTAACTGATAGTAAGGGGCTGTGTATATACGAGTGATTTATAGATTCTTTGAGAATACGACTTAAAGCGATTTTAATTTGTCAGTTCATTGCATTTTGTTTTTTTAACAATTTCAATAATAAGAAGCACCTTATAGAACCCTCCTCATATTTGTCTTACAGGCCACATTATTACATTAATGGTACAATGCCACATAATAATTATATGAAAATATAATTATTTTATTTATTCTTACACTCATACACGCAAATTAACTTATGCTTTTCTTAATTTAGAAGCTTATCACTATAGAAAAATTGAAAAGTAAATGTCTGATATGAGCTTATTTAAACAAAGAGCACATAAGCGTTGTCAAGAGAATCATTTGATATACGTCGATTTTAAGTGTAAATATTAAAAAATCGCCTGGAACAAAAGTAATGTTCCAGGCGTGGCTATGATAAGTCTTATAATAGTTTCGCAAGTGCGACCATGACAAATTGTAATGGTAAACGAATGACATGCTGCTTAACACTATCTGTTCTATCTCTTTCATCTTTATAAGAGATGTTCTTACGTGCAGCGTAAATATTTGCAGGAAATACGAGCCAAAGGAATCCTTGTACTACTTTTCTTACGCGTGATCTATTTTTAGCACCGAGTACATAAAAAACAATTATAAATTCTAATATGCCCGAACACTTAACTATTGCGTGTTTGAAAGGTAAATAGGACGGCACGATTTTTAAAAACATATCTTTATTTTTAAAGTGTGAAACACCACTTTTATAAAACAGTAAACTAAATATGAATCTTACGATGATATTTTTCATAGTCTTCTCTATTCTTCAGCGACTTTGACAACTTGTTTACCAAAATTCTCTCCTGTGAATAACTTTCTAAATGCAGAAGGTAAATTGTCAAAACCTTCATCTATCGTCACTTCAAATTTAATTTTACCTTCAGACACCCATTGTGCGAGTTGTTCGCTTGCTTCTTTAAAATGATCAGCGAATTGTGCTACTACAAAACCTTGCATTAATGCTTGATTTTTAATCAACGTTCCTTGGATACGTGGTCCAATATCGTCTTTTTCATTATTATATGCTGAAATTGCACCACATACCGGAACGCGTGCAAATCGATTTAAGTATTTAAATACTTCATCAGAAATTGCGCCGCCAACATTTTCAAAATACACATCAATACCATCTGGTACAGCCGCTTCGAGTTGCTGTGCGAAATCATCTTGTTTATAGTCAATGGCCGCATCAAATCCTAATTCATCTGTTAAATATGTTGTTTTCTGCTTACCACCAGCAATACCGACAACTTTTGCGCCTTTAATCTTAGCAATTTGTCCTACGACAGAGCCTACTGCACCTGATGCAGCTGACACGACAACCGTCTCGCCAGATTGTGGCTGACCAATTTGAAGCAATCCTGTATAGGCTGTCATTCCCGGCATGCCTAAAACACTCAAATATAAATGTAATGGTACATCTTTTGATGGCACAGGGGTCACATCGTCTCCATTCACTGTATTTATCTTTTTCCATGGTAATATGCCTGTGACATAATCGCCGACAGATAGACGTTCATCGTTCGATTGTGTGACTTTTCCAACAATATGACCTTGTAATGGCTCATTCACTTGGAAAGGTTGAACATAACTTTTTGTATCATTCATTCTGCCTCTCATGTAAGGATCTACAGATACATAAATGGATTCTACTTGAACCTCACCTGCATGTGGTTCTCGAGTTTCTATTGTTTCAAATCTAAATACATCGTCTTGAGGGATACTTTGTGGTCGTTTTGCAAGTACAACTTGTTGATTATTCATTTATTATTCCTCCAGATATTTAGTCGTTGCGTCTAATAATGACAAATCACCATTGATGATTTGGAATTCGTGACCTTGTAATACTTCATCAGTTAATACAGAAACAAGCACTTCTGCTACATCTTCTCTTGTAATAGACGGATTTTGTACATTTTCAAATTGCGCACTCATATTGAATTGTTGCGTTTCATGTTCGTTTGTTAAAGCGCCTGGATGCACGATGGTATATTTTAAATTTGCATGTCTTAAGTAGTCATCCGCATAATGTTTAGCAATGGTGTATGGTTTCAAGTCGCCTGACGCATCAAACGCTTCTCGGCGTGAGTCGTACGTTGATACCATAATAAAGTGTTGATGATCGATCTGTTCACTTGCTTTAATTGCTTTCACTGCACCGTCTAAATCTACAATGATTGTTTGATCGTCACCTGTGCTCCCACCAGAACCGACGGAAAAAAGGATTTGATCATACGATTTAAATAATTCTATTAATTCATCAATAGATTGTTTTGCGACATCAATGTAAGTTGCATCGATACCATCTGCTTTTAAAGCTTCAACTTGTTCTTCTTTCCTAACACCGGCAGTAAAATCAACATCTCTTGCTTTCAGTTTACGTACGAGATGTTGACCGACGCCACCATTAGCACCGATAATTAATGATTTCATGTGTATCGCTCCTTTATAAAATTATTGATTAGCTAAGATTTTTAAAGCATTTTCAGCAACTGCATGTCCTGATTGGGGATTTTGACCTGTGACAATGCGACCATCTACGACTGCAAAATTACTCCAGTCAGCCTCTTTTTTAAAATGTGCACCGTTACTAATAAATTCGTCTTCTAATAAATATGGCATGTATTCAGTTGTACCATTTGCTTGTTCTTCACTATTTGTAAAACCAGTCACATCTTTATGACGAACGAGATAATCGCCATTTTCTTTAATATCGAGTAGACCAGCCGCACCATGACATACAGAAGAGAGAACGCCTTGGTTATTGTAAATACTTAGCGCAATGTCGTTTAGTTCTTTGTTATTTCTTAAATCCCAAATCGCACCATGTCCACCTGCAAAGTAAATGGCTTGATAGTCGCTAGGATTAACCTCTTTTGGAGATAATGTTTGTCCAAATTTATTCATATAATCATGATCCGTGTAGTATTCCCAGTCCTCGGCTCCCATCATTTCAGGGCTAAGACTGATAGGATCAAGAGGCACATACCCACCGTTCGGACTTACAAAATCAACATCATAACCTGCGTCATAGAAATCTTTCGCAAAGTGCGTAACCTCTGAGAACCACGCACCTGTAGGTCTTTCTAAATTATCGTATTTCGCAATGTTTGTTACAACAATTAAAGCCTTTTTCATTGTCTTTCCTCCTCATTCATGTTTATATAGAATACAATATCAGTTAAACCTTGGTTTAAGAGAAAGGATATGCTTACATGAAACAATATTACATTGAATATGTCTCAGATTATTGCAATATACCTAAAAGCAAACTGCGTTATTACGAGAAAAAGAGTATCTTAAAACACATCGACAGAGATAGCAATAACAAGCGTTTATACACAGACGACGATATCGAAATGATTAAATTTATCCAGTGCTTAAGCAATTTGAATATGCCATTAAAAGAAATCCGAAAAAACACAGACATGCTTTATCAAAACCAAATAGATGTCCCAAGCGTGTTACGCGCACACCTAGAATTCTTGAATGAACAACGGAACTTGATCAGTACACATATCGACTTAATTGAACAAAAATTACAAACTGCCATGACTAAGTGACGAGGGAAAAGGGAGTGTGTGAATTAAAAGAACGATGAGAAGAGTATGGAGGAATAGTTAATGAATAAGCATAAGGAAATTTTAGATTTTAAAGATGAAGTGTGTATGTAAAGGCGATAGGTGGATAGGCAAAGCTGGAATGAGTCAGAAAATTGCGTCGGGTGGATAAGCTAGAATAGAATGAGTGGGCGATGGATGGATAGGCTAAAACGGTTATAATATACCTTATACCTAAAATTACAGAGTACTAAAACTATCTTATCTGACATCTCTTGACGAGTTCTGCTTATCGGTTGTTGATGGGGTTTTTTGTAATTGATTTTTCGTACAGCTAGATAAAACGATATATTACTACTATAAATACTTTACATCTAATATCAACTAGTAGCATAAATGCTTAATATATACAAAAAGCTCTCTCAAGTTGTGGGACTTGATAGAGTATATTATTTGTTATCTTTTTACATAAAATTACTTATTGGTACTTTTGTAATTTCAATTACTATCCCATTTCATAAAATATTCATATTCTTGAGTTTCTACTTCAAATTCCTTAGATCGTATTTCAAATTGATGTTTTGTATAAAAACGAATGGCTCCTTCATTCTGGTTCTGTTGCAAAGTAAAAAAATATAGCTAACCACTAATTTATCATGTCAGTGTTTGCTTAACTTGCTAGCATGATGCTAATTTCGTGGCATGGGGAAAATCCGTAGATCTGAAGAGACCTACGGTTCTTTTTATATAGAGCGTAAATACATTCAATACCTTTTAAAGTATTCTTTGCCGTATTGATACTTTGATATCTTGTCTTTCTTACTTTAATATGACGGTGATCTTGCTCAATGAGGTTATTCAGATATTTCGATGTACAATGACAGTCAGGTTTAAGTTTAAAAGCTTTAATTATTTTAGCCATTGCTACCTTCGTTGAAGGTGCCTGATCTGTAACTACCTTTTGAGGTTTACCAAATTGTTTAATGAGACGTTTGATAAACGCATATGCTGAATGATTATCTCGTTGCTTACGCAACCAAATATCTAATGTATGTCCCTCTGTATCAATGGCACGATATAAATAGCTCCATTTTCCTTTTATTTTGATGTACGTCTCATCAATACGCCATTTGTAATAAGCTTTTTTATGCTTTTTCTTCCAAATTTGATATAAAATTGGTGCATATTCTTGAACCCAACGGTAGACCGTTGAATGATGAACGTTTACACCACGTTCCCTTAATATTTCAGATATATCACGATAACTCAATGCATATCTTAGATAGTAGCCAACGGCTACAGTGATAACATCCTTGTTAAATTGTTTATATCTGAAATAGTTCATACAGAAGACTCCTTTTGGTTATAATTATACTATAAATTCAACTTTGCAACAGAACCACAAAACGTATTATATACATTGTAAAAGCGGTAACCGAAGCACTAAAGCTTGCGATTATTTAGCCAAACAAGGTTATGATGTCGTGAATTTAAAGGGTGGATATAAAGATTATGAAGCAAAGAACTTCAATAGTGCTCCTTTAATAGAAAAAGATATTGAAATCAAAGAGAATCGTAAACAATTTGATTTTAGAGGTCTTCAGTGCCCTGGACCTATTGTTAATATCAGTAAAGAAATTAACAATATTTCAACGGGTGAGCAAATCGAGGTAACAGTTACAGATCCTGGTTTCAATAGTGATATTAAAAGTTGGGCGAAACAAACAGGGAATACCCTTGTAAATCTTACTGAAGAAGCAAATGTAATTAATGCAATTATTCAAAAAGAAAAGCCAAAAGAATTTGAAATCAATGACACTGCTACAGGTACAACAATTGTTTTATTTAGCGGTGAGTTAGATAAGGCAGTAGCAGCAATGATCATCGCAAATGGCGCTAAAGCAGCAGGTAAAGATGTAACTATTTTCTTTACTTTTTGGGGCCTCAACGCATTAAAAAAAGCGCAATCAACTCGCGTTAAAAAGAAAGGTATTTCCAAAATGTTTGACCTTATGTTACCTAAGGATCCAATACATATGCCATTATCAAAAATGAATATGTTTGGACTAGGTAATATTATGATGCGTTATGTAATGAACAAGAAAAATGTTGATTCTTTATACTCACTTATCGATCAAGCAATCGATCAAGATATAAAGTTAATTGCTTGTACCATGAGTATGGATGTTATGGGAATTTCAAAAGAAGAATTAAGAGATGAAGTCGATTATGGTGGCGTAGGTACTTATATTGGACATACTGAGCAAGCAAATCATAACTTATTTATCTAATCAATAAAATCTATTTTAAAAAGGAGTTTTTTTTGTTTTTCAAACAATTTTATGAAGACAATTTTTCACAAGCATCTTATTTAATTGGATGTCAACGTACAGGAGAAGCAATGATTATTGACCCTATACGAGATTTAACAAAATATTTAAAAGTTGCAGATAAAGAAGGATTCACAATTACTAAAGCTGCAGAAACACATATTCATGCTGATTTTGCTTCAGGTATTAGAGATGTGGCAAATAAATTGAATGCAAGTATATACGTATCTGATGAAGGTAAAGATGAATTTAATTATAAAAATATGCCTAAACAAACACATTTCGTTAAGCATCAAGATATTATCTATTTAGGAAAGATTAAATTAGAAGTCTTACACACTCCAGGCCATCCCCCTGAGAGTATTAGTTTTTTACTTACTGACGAAGGTGGGGGTTCCAGTATACCAATGGGATTATTTAGCGGTGACTTCATCTTTGTTGGTGATGTAGGTAGACCAGATCTATTAGAAAAAGCTGTAAATGTTGAAGGTTCTACAAAAATCGGAGCAAAACAAATGTATCAGTCCATACAATTTGCTGCAACATTACCAGACTATATTCAAATTTGGCCAGGTCATGGTGCAGGGAGTCCTTGTGGTAAAGCGCTAGGTTCATTACCTACAACTACTTTGGGTTATGAGAAAATAAACAACTGGGCTTTTAATGTTAAAGATGAAACTTCATTTATCGAAACTTTAACACTCAATCAGCCAGCTCCACCACACCATTTTTCACAAATGAAAAAAATAAATCAATTTGGTATGCAAATGTACCAACCATATAATGTTTACCCTAGTTCAAGCAATACACAAACTGCTTTTGATCTTCGAAGTAAAGAAGCATTCCATGGTGGTCATATGCATGGAACTATCAATATTCCTTTTAATAAAACTTTTATAAATCAAATTGGTTGGTATTTAGATTATGACTAAGATATTGAATTAATTGGCGATAAATCTACCGTTCAACAAGCTATTCATGCTTTACAATTAATTGGTTTTGAAAATGTAAAAAGTTACCGTTTGCCACAAACAAATATCGTCACATCATCTATTCATAGTTCTGAAATGACTGGTGAAGAACATAATGTATTAGATGTTCGTAATGATGATGAATGGCGTAAAGGTCATTTAAAACAAGCAATTCATATTCCTCACGGTAAACTTTTAAATGAAGATATACCTTTCGATAAAAATGACCTAATTTATGTACATTGTCAATCAGGTGTTAGAAGTTCAATAGCGGTAGGAATATTAGAATATAAAGGATTTACGAATATTGTTAACGTTAGAGGTGGCTATCAACATTTACCAGCATTTTTAAAATAGTTTTCTTCTGCAATAGAACTATAAAAATCCCTCAATCCGAAAATTCAATTCGGATTGAGGGATTTTTTTATAAAGACAATTACGAACTTTGATTATTCATTTGAATTAGTTTTTTATGCTTTTATATCTAAGTAAATATCATTAATCTGTAGTACTTTTTGGATAATTGCTAATGTACCACCTAGCAAAGTTGCAAATTTGACATTAGATGTTAACTTTATTTGAATTTCGTTACGTGAATATTGTTTGAACTGGTTCTTAATTGCTTCTAATATTTCAGGCATTTCATTGAACAATGGACAGTTAATGTAAATTGCATTCGGATTAAACTGGGTGTTTAAATTATGTATTAAAACAGCAATTTTATTTATAAATTGTTCCATTTCTTCAACTACGACTGGATTTTTTTCATTATAAAATTGAATTAATTTGCTAAGCGTCATCTTCTCATTTAGTTGATTACTTAAATTATGCAGTAAAGCTTCTTGTGAAAAAATATCTTCAATCTTATGAAAGATCTCCACATTATCGCTAACTTTTGAGACAAGTGTTTTTCCAATTTCACCCGCTTCCCCATTTGCACCACGATACAATTGATTATTAATAATAAGCCCAGCACCAATACCTTTATGTATACTTAAAGCAATAAGATTATTGTAGGATAAATTATGATTAAAATTACGTTCATATAACGCTGAAAGATTCGCTTCATTTTCAACTACGACTGGAACATTAGTAATTTCTTTTATTTTCTTAGCAATTGAAATTCCTTCAGTTTCATGGAATGGTAAATATGTCACATGCTGCTCATTATCCACAACTCCATGTATAGAAACAGACACACCTAATAGTCCGTTATAAGTATCAAGTTTCTCCTGAATATCAATATGTTTTTTTATTATGCTTAATATACTACTAACCTTTTCATCAGGTAAATCATAAGATTCATGCTTAATGACATTACCATCAAAATAATTGTACATCACTTCAACAGAACTATAAGTTAAATCCAAAGAAATAAAATAACCATAAAGATGATTAACCTTCAGAAGAATAGGTTTTCTACCACCACTCTTCGTGCTATCACCCTCACCAACCTCATTAACAAGAGATTTATACTTTAACTTATTCAAAATACTAGAAATCGTTGCCTTATTAATCTCAAGATTTTTAGATATTTGAGTACGCGAAATATTATGATGGTTATAAATTTCCCTTAGCACTCTTTTTTCATTATCATTTATATTTAAAATATTTTCCATAATTGCCTACCCCATAAGTTATTTTGAATTTAGTTTATAGTTTATCATGTATTTTTATACCAACTATTTTAACATAAATTAAATTAAACCTTAGAACAACTTAAAACCTCACTTAGGTTATCATCTTCGTTCTTTTATTTTTTTTATTATTTCAATAAATTACGTATTTCCAATATGACGATTTTTTATGCAAAGTCGTTGTATGTTTTTCAAATTTTTGACATTTATGCAATCTAAATAGCCAATTAGGGAATTTTTAACATTTTTTATTTGTTTGATATTATACTTAATGTATCTTAAATAGAAAAAGGGTATGCATATGGATTTCACTGGTGTTATTACAAGCATTATTGATTTAATCAAGACTTGCATTCAGGCTTTCGGTTAATTTTTTCAACTAAAAAACAGAGGAAATATTCAACGACTTGATTGTTTCCTCTGTTTTCTATGTATTGTTGTAAACACAACAATTTTATTTTTTATTCAATATATTTCTCAATTCTTCTATTTCATCTTGTGATAGATCTTCTTTTTCTACAAAGTTTAAGACAAGTGAATTGAAACCGCCTTTGTATACTTTATTGATAAAGTTTTTAGATGTTTTATATTTTATATCACTTTCTTCTACAAGAGAGTAATATTGAAAAATTTTATTGTCTTTTTTACGATCTATAAATCCCTTTTTATACAATCTCGTTATAAGTGTACGAATGGTTTTTGGACTCCAGTCCTTTTGCATTTGTATTTCTTCTATTATATTATTCGCACTTGCATATTTTTTCATCCAAATGATATTCATAACTTCCCATTCTGCAGATGATATTTCATACGTTTTATTATCCATTATATTAACTCCATTTCTTTTAAAATACGCTCAGAAATTTGTTGTGCTTTTTCGCCATTCGCATTGTCTTCGCCTTTTAAATGTGTAGCAAAATAATACGTATTATCTTTCGTTTCAACATAACCTACGAACCATCCATTTGCTTCTTTGTGATTCACGATTCCTGTTCCAGTTTTACCTACATATTTATAAGTATCTTTTTGTTTCAAAGTCATACTATTTTCAACTTTTTCAATAGCCTTATTATCAAAATGCATGTTATGTTGTTTCATATTTTTCAACAAATTAACCTGTTCTATTGCAGAAATTTTTAATGAAGATTCATTCCAATAATTTTCATTCCCTGATATTTCTTCATTACCATATTCAATTAGATCTAAATAAGATTTAACCTCATCTTGTCTTAAATGTTTGTTTAAATTTTCGTAATACCAATTTACTGAATATTTCATTGAAGAATTTAAATTTTGATCTTGGTTCCATTCTTTAAATGGATATTGATGTTTATCCCATTGTTGTTCAGTATGATTTAATGAGAGTAAATTTTGGTCGAATGCCATTAACGCTAAATAAATTTTGTAAGTAGAATTAGGTGAATATCGTTGTTTACTTTCTGGTTCATTATAAATAGAATAAGCTTGCTCCCGTTCATTATAAAGCACAAAACTTCCATCAAATCCTTTGAAATACGGAGCTAGTTGATTTAATTTTTTATATGATACATTTGTTTCATATTTGTCTTGTTGAACATGTGCAGATAGTAACGGTGCTTGTATTAAAAGCGATATACTACATACAATATACGCAACAATACGCTTGTTTCGATTAGGTTTAGGCATTGAATCATAAAGTGCAATATACTTAACACGTTCTTTAATATTTGAATTAAAACCTAGTAAATATTGTGCTGCCACATTATTTATGTGCTGAGATTTTAAAATAGAGCATTTTAATATCGATTCACCATAACGTATATGTTCATGGCGATTCAAAATTTTTAAAACGTTTCTATCACATACTTTTTCACAGTCATTGTCCATCATTGTTTTACTTATATATAGTGCAGGATTAAACCAGAATATCATTTTAAAAACAACATAAAGCTGGTTGAATATTAAGTCATGACTTTTCACATGTGATAGTTCATGTAGAATAATATATTCAATTTCTTTGTCATTCATGGTTTCGACTACGACAGTTGGTAGTACAATTTGGGATTTCACTAAACCAAATACCATCGGATTATCAATGTTTGAACTATAACTAATTGTTATATGCTTTTTGTAGAACTGCATCTTACTTTGACATACTTTAAGTCGTTCATTAAGATATGACGATTCCAATGACGAACTTTTAATAACATCAATTTGTCGGAATGCCTTAATCATATAAAATAAGCACAACAAACTACCAAATACCCATATCAAAAGAATCATATACGTTATATTTGAGGTCTCAAACTGATTAACATTAATTGCTAAGTCTTTCGTAACAGATGATTGTTGACCATCTAACATATGACTAACCGAAGAAGTCGTGTCAGATACATTTCGATTCATCATATCTTTTGAAAATGTAAAATTCGATATTTTGTAAAATGGTATTAATGGAATTAACGTGGAGACGAGCACTAATAACCAAATCTTATGTGACATAATATTTTGAGTATATTTTATATAGAGCATTCTCACTAAAAAAATTACACATATCGTGAGCAATGAACTGATTATACTTAACATTAAAAAAGATGATAACACCTTCTACACCTCCATATCACAAAAATTATAACATTATTTTGACATAAATACTACATTTGTAATATACTACAAATGTAGTCTTATATACGGAGGATATTGATGAAAAAGATAAAAATTGTTCCACTTATTTTAATAGTTGTAGTTGTCGGGTTTGGTATATATTTTTATGCTTCAAAAGATAAAGAAATTAATAATACTATTGATGCAATTGAAGATAAAAATTTCAAACAAGTTTATAAAGATAGCAGTTATATTTCTAAAAGCGATAATGGTGAAGTAGAAATGACTGAACGTCCGATAAAAATATATAATAGTTTAGGCGTTAAAGATATAAACATTCAGGATCGTAAAATAAAAAAAGTATCTAAAAATAAAAAACGAGTAGATGCTCAATATAAAATTAAAACAAACTACGGTAACATTGATCGCAACGTTCAATTTAATTTTGTTAAAGAAGATGGTATGTGGAAGTTAGATTGGGATCATAGCGTCATTATTCCAGGAATGCAGAAAGACCAAAGCATACATATTGAAAATTTAAAATCAGAACGTGGTAAAATTTTAGACCGAAACAATGTGGAATTGGCCAATACAGGAACAGCATATGAGATAGGCATCGTTCCAAAGAATGTATCTAAAAAAGATTATAAAGCAATCGCTAAAGAACTAAGTATTTCTGAAGACTATATCAAACAACAAATGGATCAAAATTGGGTACAAGATGATACCTTCGTTCCACTTAAAACCGTTAAAAAAATGGATGAATATTTAAGTGATTTCGCAAAAAAATTTCATCTTACAACTAATGAAACAGAAAGTCGTAACTATCCTCTAGGAAAAGCGACTTCACATCTATTAGGTTATGTTGGTCCCATTAACTCTGAAGAATTAAAACAAAAAGAATATAAAGGCTATAAAGATGATGCAGTTATTGGTAAAAAGGGACTCGAAAAACTTTACGATAAAAAGCTCCAACATGAAGATGGCTATCGTGTCACAATCGTTGACGATAATAGCAATACAATCGCACATACATTAATAGAGAAAAAGAAAAAAGATGGCAAAGATATTCAACTAACTATTGATGCTAAAGTTCAAAAGAGTATTTATAACAACATGAAAAATGATTATGGCTCAGGTACTGCTATCCACCCTCAAACAGGTGAATTATTAGCACTTGTAAGCACACCTTCATATGACGTCTATCCATTTATGTATGGCATGAGTAACGAAGAATATAATAAATTAACCGAAGATAAAAAAGAACCTCTGCTCAACAAGTTCCAGATTACAACTTCACCAGGTTCAACTCAAAAAATATTAACAGCAATGATTGGGTTAAATAACAAAACATTAGACGATAAAACAAGTTATAAAATCGATGGTAAAGGTTGGCAAAAAGATAAATCTTGGGGTGGTTACAACGTTACAAGATATGAAGTGGTAAATGGTAATATCGACTTAAAACAAGCAATAGAATCATCAGATAACATTTTCTTTGCTAGAGTAGCACTCGAATTAGGCAGTAAGAAATTTGAAAAAGGCATGAAAAAACTAGGTGTTGGTGAAGATATACCAAGTGATTATCCATTTTATAATGCTCAAATTTCAAACAAAAATTTAGATAATGAAATATTATTAGCTGATTCAGGTTACGGACAAGGTGAAATACTGATTAACCCAGTACAGATCCTTTCAATCTATAGCGCATTAGAAAATAATGGCAATATTAACGCACCTCACTTATTAAAAGACACGAAAAACAAAGTTTGGAAGAAAAATATTATTTCCAAAGAAAATATCAATCTATTAACTGATGGTATGCAACAAGTCGTAAATAAAACACATAAAGAAGATATTTATAGATCTTATGCAAACTTAATTGGCAAATCCGGTACTGCAGAACTCAAAATGAAACAAGGAGAAACTGGCAGACAAATTGGGTGGTTTATATCATATGATAAAGATAATCCAAACATGATGATGGCTATTAATGTTAAAGATGTACAAGATAAAGGAATGGCTAGCTACAATGCCAAAATCTCAGGTAAAGTGTATGATGAGCTATATGAGAACGGTAATAAAAAATACGATATAGATGAATAACAAAACAGTGAAGCAATCCGTAACGATGGTTGCTTCACTGTTTTATTATGAATTATTAATAAGTGCTGTTACTTCTCCCTTAAATACAATTTCTTCATTTTCATTGTATGTTGAAAGTGACACTGTAACGAGTCCATTTTCTTTTTTTATGGATTTCTTATTTGTAATTTCAGCGATAACGTACAATGTATTACCTGGGTATACAGGTTTAATAAATTTAACGTTATTCATTTGTGTTCCTGCTACAACTTCTTCTCCGTATTTACCTTCTTCTACCCATAATTTAAATGATATTGAAAGTGTATGCATGCCAGATGCAATGATACCTTTAAATCTACTTTGTTCTGCTTTTTCTTTATCTATATGCATATATTGAGGATCAAAAGTTGTTGCAAATTGGATAATTTCTTCTTCTGTAATATGAAGGCTTTTTGTTTTGAATGTTTCTCCTACTATAAAATCATCGTATTTCATATATGTCTCTCTTTCTTATTCAAATTAATTTTTTAGTATGTAACATGTTAAAGGTAAGTCTACCGTCACTGAAACGTAAGACTCACCTCTAACTTTCTATTGAGACAAATGCACCATTTTATCTGCATTGTCTGTAAAGATACCATCAACTCCCCAATTAGCAAGTTGGTTTGCACGTGCTGGTTTGTTTACAGTCCATACGTTCAATTCATAACCCGCTTCTTTTACCATTTTTACTTTTGCTTTAGTAAGTTTGGCATCTTCAGTGTTTACTATTTTAGCATTACAGTAATCTAAAAGTGTTCTCCAGTCTTCACGAAACGAAGTTGTATGGAATATAACTGCTCTGTTATATTGTGGCATGATTTCTTCTGCAAGTTTAACAAGCACAACATTAAAGCTTGAAATGAGCACTTCTTGATTCTGATTTAAGTTTGTTAATTGTTCTTCCACTTGCTTAACCATACTTTTAGAAAGTGCTAGTCCATTCGGTCCAGTAATACCTTTTAATTCTACATTTAAATTCATATTATATTCATTTGCTATTTTTACTACATCATCGAAAGTTGGCAAATGTTCATCTTTGAATTTTTCACCAAACCAAGATCCTGCAGAAGCATCTTTAATTTCATCATAATTCAATTCAGTTATTTCCCCGGACATATTTGTAGTCCGTTCTAAATAATCATCATGAATGATAATCAGTTGTTCATCTTTTGTAATTGCAACATCTAACTCCAACCAGTTTATACCTTCTACTTCTGAAGCAGCTTTAAATGATGCAATTGTATTTTCCGGAGCTTTACTAGGTAATCCTCTATGTCCATATACAGTTAGCATATTACCTCTCCTTGCATTTTTATTTTTTTAATTAACGTAACTGTATTATCACATTAATCGCACTTTTATTTCCATTAAAAAGAGATGAATATCATAAATAAAGAAGTCGATAGATTCGTATTGATTATGGAGTTAATCTACGTCTCATCTCATTTTTAAAAAATCATTTATGTCCCAAGCTCCATTTTGTAATCAAGTCTAGTTTTTCTGTACCCCTTATCTGCAATTTTACTTAGGATTGCTTTTAACTTACCTCTTATCTGCAATTTTACTTAGGATTGCTTTTAACTTACCCCTTATCAGCAATTTTACTGAGAACTGCTTTTAACGCACCTCTTATCTGCAATTTTGCCTAGAACTGCTTTTAACAAACCTCTTATCTGCAATTTTGCCTAGAACTGCTTTTAACAAACCTCTTATCTGCAATTTTACTTAGAACTGCTTTTAACTTACCCCTTATCAGCAATTTTGCATGGAATTGCTTTTAACGTACCTCTTATCTGCAATTTTACTTAGAACTGCTTTTAACAAACCTCTTATCTGCAATTTTACTTAGAACTGCTTTTAACGTACCTCTTATCTGCAATTTTACTTAGAACTGCTTTTAACGTACCTCTTATCTGTAATTTTACTGAGAACTGCTTTTAACAAACCTCTTATCTGCAATTTTACTTAGAATTGCTTTTACTATTCCTCTTATTAGTATAATCTCAGTAAGAATGCGTATAAAAATGAAAATTACAACCGATTTTGTAAGTGCTGACGCCTGAGGGAATAGTATGTGCGAGAGACTAATGGCTCGAGCCATACCCCTAGGCAAGCATGCACGTACAAAATCGTAAGATAAAAAAATAAGCATATCACTGTAAACTTTAAAAAATCAGTTTAGTGATATGCTTATTTATTTCGAGTTAGGATTTATGTCCCAAGCTCATCAAGCACAATCGGCCACTAGTTTATTTCTCTATCTTATATGTTCTGATATGGTCTTCTATACTGTATAAGTATACTTTTGAATATGGATCTTGTGTCAATTCACGTTCGAAATCAAATTCTTGATTATCAAATCTGTTAAAGAATGTTTCGTATTCTTCGACTGATAATTGCTCTCTAGATTCTAGCATATTTAAGTGTTTCTCTTTATCTAATGCTTTGTCATATCCTTTAACGATTGAACCACTAAAGATTTCTCCTACTGCTCCTGAACCATAACTAAATAGACATACTTTCTCTTCTGGTTGGAATGTGTGGTTCTGTAATAACGAAATTAAACTTAAGTATAATGATCCTGTATAAATGTTACCAACATCTCTATTCCATAATACGGTTCTGTTGCAAAGTTGAATTTATAGTATAATTTTAACAAAAAGGAGTCTTCTGTATGAACTATTTCAGATATAAACAATTTAACAAGGATGTTATCACTGTAGCCGTTGGCTACTATCTAAGATATACATTGAGTTATCGTGATATATCTGAAATATTAAGGGAACGTGGTGTAAACGTTCATCATTCAACGGTCTACCGTTGGGTTCAAGAATATGCCCCAATTTTGTATCAAATTTGGAAGAAAAAGCATAAAAAAGCTTATTACAAATGGCGTATTGATGAGACGTACATCAAAATAAAAGGAAAATGGAGCTATTTATATCGTGCCATTGATGCAGAGGGACATACATTAGATATTTGGTTGCGTAAGCAACGAGATAATCATTCAGCATATGCGTTTATCAAACGTCTCATTAAACAATTTGGTAAACCTCAAAAGGTAATTACAGATCAGGCACCTTCAACGAAGGTAGCAATGGCTAAAGTAATTAAAGCTTTTAAACTTAAACCTGACTGTCATTGTACATCGAAATATCTGAATAACCTCATTGAGCAAGATCACCGTCATATTAAAGTAAGAAAGACAAGGTATCAAAGTATCAATACAGCAAAGAATACTTTAAAAGGTATTGAATGTATTTACGCTCTATATAAAAAGAACCGCAGGTCTCTTCAGATCTACGGATTTTCGCCATGCCACGAAATTAGCATCATGCTAGCAAGTTAAGCGAACACTGACATGATAAATTAGTGGTTAGCTATATTTTTTTACTTTGCAACAGAACCTTTATGTTTCTAAACATGTTCTTTCTCAATTAAGGAAAAATGAAGTAGTTCAGTTATTGCAAAGACTAGGTGGCGGCAATGCAAAAAATGAAGAAATATATTTAGATATTGAAGAGAATGGCAATATTTTAGAAGTAAAAGAGCCTCTTACAATTTAAAAATTGTAGAGACTCTGAATATAAACTTGAATTTAGTTAGCATATCTACTAAATAGTAATTGATTTGTGAAATATTCTTTAGGTTCGATTGTTTGTTTAATCTTACCTGTTTCTTTTAACCATAATTGTAAATCATTGTAGAAATCAGAACTCATTGATAAATCGTTAGTGAAACATTTTGCTGTGGCTTGTATTGTAGATTTATTTAAATTATCGCTTACATCTGTATTTGTATATGAAGAGTAGATATGAATTGCATCTTCAAGATTAGTTTTAATATATTGAATTGCTTTTTGTATAACTTTAATAAATGTTTTGATCTTTTCTTCTTCAAAGTGTAACTTATCAGGGGTAGTGATAAAAATTAATTGGCAAAAGTCAGGAACATTGTAATCTTTTAATGCGAAATAATCGACATTTAATCCTTTACTTTTGGCTTCTAAAATTTCAAAATTTTCAAAGATAAGTGTTGCGGCATCTGCTTTATCATTTAATAATGCATCTGTATGATAAAAACTGTTATTTACAGGTTTAATATCTCCATCTATATATTGAGCACCATCAGCTTCAATCATTGTTTTTGCAATAGCAATACCCCCAAGACCTGGAGCTCCTGGGTACTGGAGACGTTTGCCAATTAAATCTTTTGGTGTTTTAATACCTTTATCTTTTTTATACATTATACCGCCGTTGGTGTGTAAGAATCTTGCGAAGCCTACAACATTTTGGTTGGATGCTTTATCTTCTACTAAATGGATAGGTTCTGTAATTGCGATATCCATTGTACCTTTTTCTATTTCATCTAAAGCATCAAAATGTTCTTTAGGTTCGATCATCTCAATTTCTAGATTTTGTTCCTTAAACCATCCTCTTTCTATTCCTAAGATTAATGGCATATGATCAGGATTTAAAAACCATTCTAAACCAACTCTTAATTTCTCCATAAAAAAATCCTCCAATAACTCAATTTTCTACGCAAAAAAGTGAATTACTGAAAAACATCAAATAATATGTAAATCACTTTCCTACGATGGTACTAACCGACAGGTTCAAGGGTTGAAAGTAAGTACTTTCTCTCAGCAATCAATTGCACCCCTAGTGAATATATTGTTATATACATTTAACATAACATATATTCTAGGTTAATTAAATCTGATATTTTGTTTACATTTACTTTATCATATTATTTCATTTGTATATTTATATCATTTTATCGATCATTTCATAATGTGTAAGATTAATATATTTTGAAGTAATCAAGAGTAAATAAACGGAAATTTCGATTTAATTTAAAAATTATTAGATGCCCGACTAGTTTTTAGAATTAAGTTCCAATTCAAATTACTATAGTTTTTAAACAATAATTATAAGCTATTATCTATATAATTTTTTAAGAACTTGATGTCACTCATTAAAAGATTCGACTCTTTTTTCATATATATGCTCAAAGGAGAACGTTTGTTTTTTATTCTCCATATTATAAAGAATAAATAGTAAATACTATTGAAAAACTTTAACATTGAAATTAGTATTTGTTGATACACAAACTTTAAATATGAAAGCGAGTGAATGCAATGATTAAAAATAAATGGAAAATAGAAATGTGGTTTCAAAGTTTTAATTATTTTATACATAAAATTGATTACGAATTTATACTAAAAGAGTATGCAAAAGATATTTTACCTGAAGAAATTGGAACAAATTATGTAGTGGGAGAAGCACAGCCTAATGAAACTATATATATAAGCTACTTTATAAATACCTCTGATCAAAATATTGAGCAACACACTGTGAAATGTAGTGAAGAGGGTATATTTATCGATAAAATTCCTAGTGGCTTTACTAAAGATACTTTGCCGTATTCTATTGATAGTCAAAGTATGGTGGACATAGATGAACTTTCAAATGAAATCATTGACCAAGGTGTAGATGCTTTAGAAGTGTTAGAATCAACAATTCTAGATACATATTTCACCGAGTTCTTAGCCACAATCAATAAAACAACAGATTTTGCTAAAAAGATAGCTAACAATACTATAAAACAGATTCAAGAAAATATTAATTTAAAAAAAGCTAAATATAAAATAGATTACGAAAAAACTGTAGACAACGTATCTTCTTGGAATACATTTAAAAGTTTGAAAGATATAATAATAGAAATCCATCAAGATTTATCTAGAGAAAATTTTGACGATGTAGTTACAAGTAATTTTTTAACAAAATATCTCATTTACAAAGAAAAACAAGATTCCTATGTTAAGAAAAACATCTCAAACGTAAATAAATCTAAGTACTTTAAACAACTAGTGACAGAAGGTTTAATTAAAGAACGAACAAGTAATTCTCAATACTTTGAAATTGCTAATAGTATTAAACCTTCAACTCATAAAAAAGATAGCTTAAATCAATCTGACGAACTAGATCAATTCAGACAATCTATTATCGGTATTTCTCTCAACTTATATGATCAAAATGATACGTATTTTAAATTTATCCGTAGTATTCTGACAAATAAGTCACGTAAAGTTAATTTAACAATAGATAGCCTGATTGAGTCTCAAAATAATATAAATGAATTTATGAAAAAACAAAACTTACTTAATAATAACGAATTATATTATTTAACGACCATTGAAGATACATTCCACTTTGCATTATTTACTGCTATTTCCGATTTAATCGATGAATTAGTTACACTAGTAAGTAATATCATTCAAAAATCAACTCAATATGATATATTAGTTGCTCTGCATAGTATTACTAATTTAAAGAATGATCTAATTGCCTTAACCTACAAACATGAACAAAAATTAACTCACTTTGAGAGTCTTATTAATGGCTATGCAAGAAATACTAATTTGAAAGCTTTGATTCATAAAACCATTAAAAATAATGTAAAAATGACAGAAAAAGTAGAAGACTCTTTACTCACTGAGCTTAAAAAATATAACATTAGCAACTTTTATAAAAGAGAAAATTTTAATAATAATCCTAATGACTTTCTCGATAAACTAATGATTCAAATAATTAGTAAGTTTTACAAGACACGTTTAGACAGTATTAAAGAAGGACCAAATTTATATTATTAATTCAATAAATATGCCCAACGATTCTTAAATCGTTGGGCTTTTTATTTATTAAACGTTATAGAATCAATGTCCTAAAATTCTCTTTCGAAATCTCAAACCTCTATTTTTCTTTGAGAGTAAAATAAAGTCCATATCACGTAAGTGATAATTTTAGGAGGTAGATAATAGTTATGAAAAGAAATAAAAGTGAATCACAGGAGAAGCTTTATAATTTTGTAATTGCCAAAGCTTTTCAACAATCAGTTGGAAGCATGTTCACTTATAGTGAATTAAGAAAGAAATATAGTGGGGTTTGTAGCACGAATGATCAACGTGAAGTAGGACGTCGTTTTGCTTACTGGATTAAGCACACACCAGGATTACCCTTTGATACTGTAGGTACGAAAAATGGCAGTTTGTTATATCAAAAAATAGGTCCACATCCACGTAATCATAGCAACACTTCGAAAGGAGGTGTTCGCTAATGTCAAAAAATATACTTGAAATAGGACCCTATTTTTTAAATTCAGACGGTTGGTATGAAAACATACCACCTAAAAAAGATGGAGATAGTAAAAGAATAGTTTTTTTGGCTAGTTTTATTGTGATTACAAAAAAATTTCTAGATCCTTCGAAAGGTACTGAAAAAATAGTTATCTCGAATGCTAATGGTCAAGAAAATATCTTTGCGTCCGATATTTTATCATCTCGCAATTTACATTTACTAATCAATTACGGCTATAGTATTAACGAAAAGCGCATCACGTCTTTAAGTAATGCCTTGCAACAAACGCGCAATCTATTATCACCTTCCCACTTGTATGAAGGTGTAGGCATACTAGAAACTCCATTTGGTTCAATTATATCCTTAAATGATGTCTATAAGACCAAAGAATTCAATGCTAACACTCCTTCAGAGCCAATTTGTGATACATCTTATGATTTAGAACCTAAAGGTACGTTTGAAGATTGGTTTAATATGTATCTTAATGAGGTCAAAGGTCATTTTCATTTGGAGTTAGCAACCACATTCGGAATTTCTGCCTTAGTAACAGCATTTCTGAAGCATAAACAAGATGTTACATTTGCTGGTATCATCTTTAGTTTTACAGGTCAGTCATCAACTGGTAAATCAACAGCGGCTGCTTTAGCTGTATCAGTTGCTGGCAACCCTAATAAGGGAAGCGAAACGCTCTTTAGAAGTTGGAATGCTACACGTAATGCACTTGAAAGTTATTTAAGCAACAACTATGGTGTACCACTAGTATTTGATGAACTCTCATCAGCAACTTTTAAAGATACAACGGGGTTATTATATTCGATCGCTGAAGGTCAAGGTCGTCAACGTTCAAACGTTCATGGAGAAGTTAAAACGCCTAAGAATTGGGGCACGTCTGTCATTTCAACGTCAGAATACAGTATTTTTACTGATTCGGCTCAAAACGATGGGTTACGTGTAAGAACCATTGAGATTAATGAACAATTTACTACAGATGCAACTAACTCTGATAATATCAAAAAAGCAGTTGCACAAAACTACGGGCATGTTTTACCGTTCGTTGCTGATTATCTTATTAAACGTGAAGATGAAGCCATTCAATGGTTTAAAGATGAACATCATTGGTTTAAAGATAAATTGAAGGATGAAACAAACAATACAGGTAAACGTATGTTTAAGCGTTATGCAGTTATTACAACATCTGCGAAAATATTAGGTCGTGTTTTAGCTACAGATATTGATATCGCTAAAATAAGAGACTACTTTATTGATTATCATGCTCATACGGTCTCTGAACGATCACTGGCAGATAAAGCGATCGAAGTCATTACGCAATTTGTAGCACAAAACCGTGGTAAGTTTTCTGATGACAAAGCGTTAAAGAATATGATGGAGAACTATGGACTAATTGCCTTAAAAGATGATTATATCGAAGTCAAAATCATTGCGTCTGTATTTAAAAATATGTTGGCAGAGCATCACTTCCAAGATGTTAATAATGTCGTGAATGCACTAAAGGATAAGGGATTTATCGAATCTGACCGTGATCGAATTACGAAAAAACGAACAGTCAAAGATAACAATGGCAAGAAACAGTCGCTTGTCTTTTACCAATTAAAGCTAGATTCAGACCATGCGTCTATTTTTGGTCTAACTAAAGATGCCGAACCTATTAAACCTAAAATTAATACGGATAACAAAGAGAATTTTAAGTTATGGAAAAAGCAAAATGATGAGTTAGCTGATCTTTAATGACCACTTCTCAATACCTTTTTAGTAACTTAAAGATGAAATTGTATAGGAGTGAATGAAATGGATGAGTTAATTGAAGTATTAGCTAACTTAGTTGTTGAAGAGTTAAATCGTGATAACTGAGATTGCGGTCCAACGTGCTTTTAACACGTTGGACCTTTCATTTTAATTCATTCATAAACATATATTATCTCTATGGAGGTGTATAAAATGGAAAAAGCCATTGCTTATGTACGTCAAAGTACACTCAAACAACAAAGCTTAGCGACTCAGAAATCCCTCATTATAGACACTGCTAAGCAACATGGATGGTCCAATGTAACATTTTATGATGATAAAAAAACAGGTGGACATACAAAGCGTTCAGGCTATCAAAAAATGGTAGAAGTGATTACATCTGGAGAGTGTAAAGTATTATGTTGCTATCGGCTAAATCGGCTCCATCGTAATTTCAAAAATGCTATACAATTCTTTGAAATTTGTAAAAAGCATCACGTCACAATCATCAGTGTTAACGATGGATATTTTGATTTGTCTAAAGAGTTTGATTGCTTTCGCTTAAACATACTCATGAGTCTAGCAGAAATGGAATCGAACAACATCAGCGAACAAACACGAAATGGGATAAGAGAAAAAGCCAAACAAGGTAAGTTGATTACAACACACGCCCCTTTTGGTTATCACTACAGCAAAGGTCACTTTATTGTAAATGCAGAAGAAGCACCGACAATCAAAGCCGTTTATCGTTGGTATTTACAAGGACTTGGTTACAAGAAAATTTCTCAAAAGCTGGATAAAGATATGAATTTTATTTCTCGTAAGCCCTATCAAGTTAGAAATATTCTCTTGAACCCTAACTATTGTGGTCGTGTCATTAATAAATATGGAACGTTTAATGATATCGTTCCACCTATTATTAATGTTGATACGTTTGAGGAAGCACAAGAGCGTCGTATTCATAAACAACACAATCGATCCAATTCTAGAAATAAGTTAAAGCGACGAATCAAATGTCCTTACTGTCAATCAACATTAACAAACTTAACGATAAAAAAAGAACATCGTTCTCTACGTTACTATGTCTGTCCTAAAAATATGAATGAAGCCTATCATACGTGTCCATTTAAAGGCATCAATGCGCAAATGATTGAAACAGAGGTCCTAAACACTTGTAAAGTATACTGTGGCAATCAATCATTTCATGACAAATTAAATGAGACAATACTAAAAGCTCTAAAACACCAACAAATGAAACACAGACAATCACATCTAACACAAGAACAACTCATCGAAAAACTAGCACAAAATCAAATTGATATAGAAACATTTAAACGGTTATCTGCTGGCTTTGAAAGAGAAGAACGTTACTCTAATTATTCATCCAATCAAATTGCTGAAACAATCCGTCATGTAGTCAAAGATAAATTGACATTAGAAATCATAGCACCTTTGATTGATGACATTACAATAACTCAAACTAAACAATTACAAGGAATCTACTTTAAAAACAGTCCACTCAATATCGTTGAACAATCGCATTTAATAACTCCTGAAAGGAATGAAGTCATATGACACAACTCAAAAAGAAACGTATTGGATTATACGCACGTGTATCAACTGAAATGCAAACGGATGGTTACAGTATCCATGGTCAATTAAATCAACTTACAGAGTATTGTCAATTTCAAGGTTATGAAGTCGTTGATGAATATACCGATCGTGGTATATCAGGTAAAACAACGCAACGTCCTGAACTACAACGTATGTTAAAAGATGCTAAAGGAGGTAAATTAGATGGTATTATGGTATATAATACTACTCGTTTAGCTAGAAATACCTCAGATTTATTAAATATTGTCGAAGAATTGTATGAGATTAATGTTGAATTTTTTAGTCTAACTGAAAAAATAGAAATTGCGAGCTCCACAGGTAAGTTGATGCTCCAAATCTTAGCGAGCTTCGCAGAATTTGAAAGAAACGTTATTGTAGAAAACGTGTTTAATGGCCAAAGACAACGTGCTATTGAAGGTTATTACCAAGGTAATTTACCTTTAGGCTATGATAAAGTACCTGAGAGTAAAAAAGAGCTTATGATTAATCAACATGAAGCAAATATTGTTAAATATATTTTTGAGTCATACGCCAAAGGTCACGGTTATCGTAAGATTGCGAACACATTGAATCATAAAGGTTATGTGACTAAGAAAGGGAAACCGTTTAGTATTTCGTCCATTACTTATATCATCTCAAACCCTTTTTACATTGGAAAGATACAGTTTGCGAAGTATAGACACTGGAGCGATAAAAGACGAAAAGGACTCAATGAGGAACCGATTATCGCAGATGGTAAGCATGCGCCTATTATTGATAAAGCTTTATGGGATAAAGTACAGTTTAAACGCCAAGAGAGTCGCAAGAAACCACAAGTTCATGGTAAAGGGACCAATCTACTTACTGGGATTGTAAAGTGCCCAAAATGTGGCGCAGCCATGGCGGCAAGTAATACGACCAATACATTAAAAGATGGCACTAAGAAAAGAATCAGATATTATTCATGTAGCAATTTTAGAAACAAAGGTTCTAAAGTATGTTCAGCCAATAGTGTTAGAGCAGATGTATTAGAAAAATATGTTATGGACCAGATATTGGAAATTATCAAAAGTAAAAAGGTATTGAAGCAATTGGTTGAAAAAGTAAATGAACAAAGCCAAATAGATAAATCTTCTTTGAATCATGATATTGCCTATAAACAGTCACAATGTGAAGAACTAAAAGCCAAAATGCATACATTAACGAAAACCATTGAAGACTCACCTGACTTAGATAGCGTATTGAAACCAACAATACTTAACTATCAAGATGAATTGAATCAAATAAATAATCAAATCCATCAACTAGAGCAAGATAAACAAGCAGAAGCTCCACATTATGATGCTGATATGATTGCCAACGTACTACAAGCAATATTCAAAGATATAGACAAATTAGAGAAATCTCAGTTGAAATCACTCTATCTGACGGTTATCGATCGTATTGATATCCGAAACCATGAACATCATAAGAAGCAATTTTATGTTACGCTTAAACTGAATAATGAAATTATCAAACAACTATTTAATAACCGTCCACTTGACGAAGTGCTCCTTAGCACTTCGTCTTTATTTTTGCCACAAACTATATATATAACTATTGAATAAACAATAACTACACTACTATTCTTTCACTTATTTTATCTAACCATTTTTAGAATTCTCTTTATCAATTTCAATAACACTTATCTAATAAAACAGTCATTGTCGTAATTATTTTCATAACTACACGAAGTTTATATTGAAATTGCTAAAGAACATCCCACAATGATTTTTTAACGGGAAATGAATGGGATTTGCAGATTCGAAGAAGCAGAAGGATTGTGCAAGCACAATCCCAAAATCCCGTTATTTTTTATAAATAAATAATATATATATAGAAGCAGAGAGAGACCTACACATATCATCAATACCTATAAATAATGAGTTGATTGTTCGTCAAAATGAGTGGGATTCCGGGATTTCCTTGTTATACCAACGTTTGTAGCGGGTTTTTATATGGAATTTTCTCTTATTCCCACCGGGATTCGTAATAAATGATAAATCAAATATATATTATCTCGGTGATGTATATGAAATACATCGCTATCACACTATCTAGGAGGCAATGATATGAAAACAACCACTCAAGAACTCAAACAATATATAACTCGTCTATTCCAACTGTCTAACAACGAAACATGGGAATGTGAAGCGTTAGAAGACGCAGCAGAAAATATACTTCCTACTCGCTTTGTAGACCATACCCCACTTGCACATCTTACACTTGAAACTTATACCTACTATAATGATGAGCTACATGAGCTAAGTATCTATCCATTCCTTATGTACGCCAATAGCCAACTCATCAGTATTGGTTATTTGGATCATTTTGATATGGACTTTCTATACCTGACAGATACTAAAAGTACGATTATCGATGAACGTCATTTACTAAAACAAGGAGGGAATGACCGTGAATAATTGGATCAAAGTGGCACAAATATCTGTTACGATTATTAGCCAAGCGATTATCATCATGAAAGAAATTCAAGACGAGGTAAAATAATATGAAAATCAATCGATACATCACAAGAGGCATTAGTGAACACCTATCTCTAGACCTTCAAATACTACTTTGGAATATGGTAAAAGATCGAGACAATCAACCTCATACAGATTACCTACACATTTTTAAACTACAAGAAGATGATAATATACTCTCTATTACGCATGAACAAGAACAACCCGCATACAAATTGGAATATCACTATACAAACTATGAAAAAAATCAAAACGCATTACCTAAGAAAGTCTACGTCATTCGTGAAGATGACGTGGACGCTTTTTATTATGTGATGCTTTTACCAGAAGAATACTAAAAGGAGTGACGATGATGAATACAATCAAAAGTACGATACACACAGAAGCCATATTTAGCGATGATGAACAACACCGCTACTTACTCAAGAAAACATGGGATGAAAAGAAACCCGCTTGTACAGTGATAACGATGTACCCTCATTTAGATGGCGTATTATCACTCGATCTTACAACTGTTCTTATCCTTAACCAATTAGCGAATTCTGAACAGTATGGTGCTGTATATCTTGTAAATCTATTCTCTAATATTAAAACCCCAGAGAACCTTAAACATATTAAAGAACCTTATGATAAACACACAGACATCCACTTGATGAAAGCGATAAGCGAAAGTGACACAGTGATTCTAGCTTATGGTGCTTATGCGAAACGACCTGTTGTCGTCGAACGTGTTGAGCAAGTGATGGAAATGTTGAAGCCTCACAAAAAGAAAATTAAAAAGCTTATAAACCCAGCAACAAATGAAATCATGCATCCACTCAATCCTAAAGCGCGTCAAAAATGGACATTGAAATAAAAGGAGGATTATCTATGAACCATGACACTACACAATCAGACTGGCGAACAGTTGCTAGTTGCTTAGCATCTCAAAATTATATATCTATCGTAAAAGGACTAGTACATCATTTTACATCAATTAAAGATGAGGAAATATTGGATAAAATCTATGATGATTTTATGGATGATGACTCTATAACAACGGTACTTAATAATGATTTACAGACAATTATTAACCATTATCTATTAAAATGAAAATTATATTACTTACAATAAAAATAGAGCATCCTTCACTTTGCGGTGAAGGATGCTCTCTATTTAATTTTTTTGCTATTTTCAATTAATATAATTCTCTTTATTAAAAGTTCTCTGTAACTTGCTCATTACTGATGATATAATATAAAAGTCGCCTATCTCTCAGGCGTTATGTCAGACGCAGAGAGGAGGTGCTAAAAATGGCAGATATTCTTGTTAATATCATGACCACGGCAGCAAGTGGTTGTATCGTCGCGTTGTTTTCATATTGGCTTCGAAAACGTGATGATAAATAGGCGACTAAGCCACGCCAATAAAAATCCCCTCACTATGGCAGTAGTGAGGGGATTGGTGCATAAAATGCAGATATTCTTGTTAATTAAATTGTAACACTACTTAGTGAAGAATGCAAAACATGTATTACTATTATGGTATCTATTACTTAATGTGTATTTTTAAATAAATATAGATAAATTATTAGCATTATTACTTTGATAGTAACATTTATTTCAACAAAAGTTTCAACGTTGCAATTTAAAAATTTAATACGCTAATGAAAGATTTATTTATAAGTTAATAGCGTTCTAAATCATATATTAATAATAAAATAAAAAAGAGAGGATCTTTTTTATTACTTTACATTACATAATAGGAGTTTATCAGAATTACACAAACATCTTCTGTAAAAATCCTCTTTTACGTTTTTTCAATCCATCAATTTTTTGATTTTGTTTATTAATTAATTCATCCAATTTACTGAAGAAATTACCAATTTTTTCTTGTTCTTCTTTTATTGGTTCAAATATTGGTGTTTTCTTCGCATTTTTTATTGTAAATGTACCTACAGTACCTACACCAGCTACTCTTTTTATATAATTTTGAATACTTGTACTTAGAAAAGAATAGAATAGAAAATTTTCATTCAATTTTTTTTGATTTTTTAGCCAAATAATATTTCCATCTTTAAAATATAATGGTTTATTATCTTTTATTAAAAATGGTATTCCAATTGTACCTACACCAGTTACTAGTAAGTCACCTTTTTCAACTTTTCCTGATATTTTACTGTGTGCATTGTATTTATCATAAGATATGAATAAAGGCTCTTCAATTTTATCTCCTTTGTTATAAGCCACAATATCTCTTGCTCTTAAAAAAGGAACACCATTTGTCTGCCAATCTGACTGATGAATTCTTTTTACAGAAGTAACTTCCATTAAATCTTGAATTTTTCTCTTTTTCCAATTAGGATACTCATTTCCATTTTCATCTTTAAATCTTAAATCTTGTGAAAAAATCTTTTGCATATAACCACGCTTTTGTTGCTCAAACAATTCTAATTTCTTTTCTTCTAATTCAATCTGTCGGTCGAGTTTGCTAAAGAAATCACCTATTTTTTCTTGTTCAAAGCTATTAGGTATATATATGTTTACTTTATAAAAGTCATTGTCACTTATATTAAGTAAACCATCCATTCGAGCAGTAGAACTTATATATTTTCTGAGTTGTCTATCTAATTTTTTAGTATGAAAATATTTTTCAATAAAACTACTATTAATTCCTTTATGAGGTCTAAAGCTCTTGTATACATTAGGTACTAGTGCTTCATCATAATTCATTTTGTATACAATCCCATATTTAGCTATCTTTGAATTCCCTTTATTATAAGATAAATCACCTCTACTAACTTTTGTGTATCTTTTCAAACTATTCCCAGCAATTACTTGAGAAAATCTTTCTTTTTGAGTTAACCAACCATATTTTGCTGAAATTGTTAGTATAGGTAAATCTATTTGGTTATCATTCCCTTTAATAGTAGTAACAATATTAGATAAATTCATCATTTGCCATTTATCATTAAATTCTGGAAATCTTAGATCGGGAGCATTTGTTATTTCAGTCATGTTTTAACACTCCTAATTCTTTAAGATAATCATTGATTTCTGATTCAACCTCTGAAATTTCTTTATCAATATCTGACAATTGTCGTTGAACTAAATCTAAGTCAATCGGTTCTTCTTCTTCAAATGTATCGACGTATCTTGGTATATTTAAGTTATAGTCATTGTCTTTGATTTCATCTAACGAGGCTACATAGCTAAATTTATCAATCGTTTCTCTATGACGATACGTTTCGACGATTTTATTAACATCTTCATCTGTCAATAGATTTTGGTTTTTTCCTTTTTCGAATGATTGTGAAGCGTCAATGAATAATACATTATCACTATCTTCTCGGCATTTTTTGAATACTAATATACTGGTTGGAATACTTGTCCCAAAAAATAGGTTTGTTGGTAATCCAATCACTGCATCTAAATAGTTCTTTTCTTCAATTAAATATTTACGAATCGTTCCTTCAGCTGCACCACGGAATAGTACGCCATGAGGTAAAACGACAGCCATTGTGCCATTATCGTCTAAATAATGAATCATATGTTGAATGAAGGCAAAATCTGCTTTTGACTTAGGTGCTAATTTACCATAACCACTAAAGCGTTCATCGTCTAAAAATGATGGGTCGGCACTCCATTTCGCACTATAAGGTGGATTAGCTACTACTGCATCAAATTTTTCTCCTCTAAAAGCAGGATTTTCTAAGGTATCATCATTATCAATTTTAAAACGCGTATAGTTCACATCATGCAGTAACATATTCATTCGTGCTAAGTTGAATGTGGTATTATTATATTCTTGACCATAGTAGAAGCGGACATCGGCTTCACGCCCAACACGTAACAATAATGAACCTGAACCACATGTTGGATCATACACATTTTTTAAATTAGGTTTATTCGTTGTCACAATCTTAGCTAAAATTTTAGACACTTGTTGTGGTGTATAGAATTCTCCCGCTTTTTTACCTGCATTGGCTGCAAATTGGCCAATTAAATATTCATAAGCATCCCCTAACATATCAATTTCAATATCACTATGCACAAACGGAAGTGTAGCTAAATTAACCATGACTTTTGAAATAAGTTTCGTACGTGCTGCATTGGTATTACCTAAACGTGTGGAGTTTAAATCCATATCAGCGAATAAATGATCAAAGTCTTCTTCACTGTCTTCACCACGTGTTGATTCTTCGATTTTATTAATCGCTTTATGCAAATCTTCAATTTCAAATGTTCGAGTTTCAATTTTTTGAATTAGATGACTAAATAAATCTTGAGGTTCAATTACAAAACCAATTAAATTGATTAACTCTTGTTGTAACGCTTCGCGATATTCTTCATCTTCCCATGCTTCTGCATATGAAATATTGTCTTCTTTTAATAACTCAGCCACTTCTTCTTCTGTTTTTTCTGATAAAAAGCGGTAAAAGATGAGCCCTAAAATATAATTTCTAAACTCGCTTGCATCCATGTTCCCACGTAAATCATTCGCAATACTCCATAATTTCTTTTGTAATTCGGCTTGTTGTTGTCTTTGTTTTTCCGTTGTTGACATCTAAATGTCCTCCTTAAATAAATATTCTGATAAAAATTGGTCCATCAAATAAGTTCGTTTCGCTTGTAAATACTTTAAATGTCTACGTCGTTCATTAAGTTTTCCTATACGTTGTTGTTGTTCTAATGGAGGTAGCGTCATCTTAAGTTGTTTAAGTTGATTCAATGTTAATTTTTTAACTAATGAACCTCCTTGTTTAAATTGATTTAACTGACTCTTCGCTTGAGATGAAGCATTCATCCAATAGACAAAATAGTTAACATCGATATGTGCTGTATCAATCTCAATATGCGTATAATTATAAGGGAGAATACTTTCATGATGTTGTTGACTCACAATGACACACTCACTCGTCATCATATTAATCACGATATCACCCGTATGAACTATCTTGGCTTGATGTGTTGTGCTTAATGTTACATGCTTAGGCTGATGTGTTGTCGGTTGAAACACTCCCTCATCGAACTCCATCATACGTTGGTCATAAATCGGTAATGTTACCCCTTGAGATGTTTCTACAACTTCAAGTCTATTAATTAATGAACCATTATGAAATGTAAATAGCTGCGATATTTTGTTCACCTTCTTTTTGTATTTTTTTATTACTACAGACTAAGTATATAATGTAAAATCCTTGTAGTAAAGAAAAAATACAAGGATTTTATAAAAATTATTCAACCATACCATATTTTTCAACAGTATCTTCAATAAACTGTATAATTTGGTCGGTTTTTCGTTTACGTTTCATAAAAGGTTCTGAAATATTTTGACCGATAGATTTACGGTCAATATTTCCACTATATTCATACTCATTAACAGCTTCGTTAAGTAACATAGCAGAAAAGGCTTTTTGTTCTGCAAATGCATCAATTTCTTTGGTTTTTTTTTTGTCTTCAAATTCATAGTAAGCTTCATTAATATCTGAATCCTCTTTTAATGATGGCACAACTTTATCTAAGAAACTACGAATCAAATCGGCTTTCAAACGTAATTGTTGATCATCAGCTTTATCTAATAACTTATGAATTTGATGACGTTTTTCATCACGTGCTTTCACGTCAGATAGATTAATTTGACCTATTAAATCCATGATATACTTCACATTAATCAAATCATTGCGCATTAATTCAACTTGGAAGTCAATATCATCTAAAACGGACACAGCATCATCATTATCTACTTTTTTACCACGTATCACGTCTTCATAGATATTTAAGTATTTCCCTTTATAATCTTCATAGGTTTGTTCTGCAATCCCGAGTTCATTTTCTGTAAATTGAAATTCATCAAAGGTTTTTAATTTGATGAGTGTATTAGATAAATCACGGAATGCAATGACAAATTCTTTTTTCAGATTCTCGGCCTCTAATCTATCGACATCTAAAGGGGTTGGCGCTAATTGAAAGACTTCTTTTAAGATATCTTTAAAATTTCCTAAGTATTCTTCATACGATAAACTTAACACCGTATCGGTATTATCTGTTTGTGAAAAAATCTCAATCGCTTCATCGGTTTGTTGTTTCAAATCACGATAACACACAATATTACCGTAAGGTTTACGCTCTTTTTCTACACGATTCGTTCTTGAATAGGCTTGAATTAAATCATGATGTTTCAAGTTTTTATCGACATAAAGAGTATTCAACTTTTTACTATCAAAGCCTGTCAAAAACATATTAACAACAATGAGAATGTCGATTTTGTCATCACGAACAACTTCTTTCATACGCTTAGATACGTCAGAAAAGTAGCCTTCGAAATTATCCGTATTATAATTCGTTTTAAATGTTTGATTATAATCATTCATAATACGGTCGAGAATTTCTCTTGAATGTTCCTGTTTTTCACCTTCTTGTGTATCTTCATTGGCTTGATACGTAAAAATGGTTGCAACATTTAAATCATGAACACCTTCGGTTTTCAGTCTTTGGAATATGTCATAATATTTAATCGCCATTGGAATACTTTGAACCGCAAACATAGACGTGTAATTTCCGTTATCTGTTTTCTTGTGATAATTTGAAATCAAATGTCGACAAACAGCTTCAATACGTTCATCTGCCATCCAAATTTCTGAGGTATTAATTTTTGATATATATTCTTCGTCTAAGTCGTCATGTGAATTAAACGTTTGATTGTATTCAACTGAAAATCCAAGGACATTATGGTCTCTAATAGCGTCTTTAATGAGATAGTGATGTAAACATTTGTCAAAAATGTCCGCTGTAGCTCGGCCATCTTGACTCTTGTTTTCTTCAAAACGTGGTGTCCCCGTAAATCCGAAATACTGTGCATTTTCAAAATGTTGCTTAATTAAACGATGCATATCTCCGAATTGCGTACGATGACACTCATCAATAATAAAAATCACTTTATCTTGTTTATATGATTCCATTACTGAGTGATTGGACTTCACTGCATTCGCCATTTTTTGAATCGTTGTCACAATTAAAGGTAAAGTTGGATCGGCTAATTGTCTCAATAATTTACGCGTATTATCCGTAAAATCAACCGAGTCTTCTTGGAACTTATTAAATTCAGCTAACGTTTGATTATCTAAGTCTTTACGGTCGACTAAGAAAATCACTTTTTTAATATTTTCTTCTTGTGATAATAATTGACTCGCTTTAAATGAAGTCAGTGTTTTACCACTACCTGTGGTATGCCAAATGTAACCATTGTTATTTGTTTCTAACGCACGATTTAAAATGGCCTCAACCGCATAGACTTGATAAGGACGTAATGCCATTAAAATTTTGTCTGTTTCATTGACGACCATATAACGACTAATCATCTTAGCAATGTGACATGGTTCTAAGAAGTCTTCAATAAAGTCTTTAAGATAGTTAATACGCTCATTTTGTTCATTACTCCAATAAAACATTTGTCCCTTAAAGATTTCACGATCACTATTGGCGTAGTAGCGTGTTTCCATTTTGTTACTAACGACAAATAATTGTATGTATCGGAATAAACCCGTATAGTTTTGACGACGATAACGCTCAATTTGATTAAATGCTTCCGTAATCGCTACCCCACTACGCTTCAATTCTATTTGAACTAATGGCAAACCATTAATCAAAATTGTCACATCATAACGGCTTTTATATTTATCTTTCACACTGATTTGATTGGTTACTTGGAATTTATTCTGACACCATTGTTTTAAGTTCATGAAATTCAGATATAAATCAGTATCATCATCACGTTTAAGTACATAACTATCGCGTAATTGCATTGCACTATCAAATACAGATTTACCGTTAATTCCCGTCATTAAACGTTCAAACTCACGATCCGTCAGCGGTTTCCCATTTAATTTATCCTTATGACGTTCATTGATAATGTTTCGAAAATTATCATGTAGTTGTTCAACGTTATGTATGTTTACTCGTTCGTATCCTAAACTCTCAAGTTGTTGGAGTACCTCATTTTCTAATGCATATTCACTTTGATAAGCCATTCATTTTTCCACCCTAAACTTAATCTTTTCTTAAATATATCAAAATTTGATAATAATTAATATTGTATGCTTTACTTTTAATCAATAAATTAATAAAAACCGCATCATTTATGATATGCTTCGCCTCGCATGATTTTAAATGCTCTATATACTTGCTCGATTAAGACGACGCGCATCATTTGATGTGGAAATGTCATTTTGCTGAATGAAAGTGCGTAGTTACTGCGTTTTAAGACGTCCTCATGCAATCCATTTGATCCGCCTATCACAAAGACGAAGTCACTTTGTCCTTGTGTCATACGTCGTTGCATTTCCTCAGCTAATCCTTCTGATGACAACATTTTTCCTTGTATCTCTAATGTGATGACAGTAGCTTGTGGTTTAATTTTAGCTAGTAAGCGTTGGCCTTCTTTTTCTTTCACTTGTTCAATTTCTTTCTCACTCATATTTTCAGGTGCTTTTTCATCGGTTACTTCAATAATGTCAATTTTGGAATACGCACCTAATCTTTTTTCATATTCTGATATAGCCTGTTTCCAGTATTTTTCTTTTAATTTACCCACAGCTAAGATTGTTATCTTCATAAAATCCTCCATAGATGTTAATAGTTATCCTACTTATCCACAAGTTATCAACTTGTTAACAGAATTCCCTCTAATTATAACAGTAATGTATACGAAGTAAGCTATATTTTTAAAAAATATCCCCATTTTATGTGATTATCTTTGTATATATGTGGATAAGTCTGTGAATAATGTGAGTATTTCTGTGTGTATTATACACAAAAGTGGATAACTTCTTTCAATTTTGGGGATAACTTTAAGTAAGTCTTAAATATTTATTCACAGATTTAAGCTAAATCTTGTTATTATAAGGTTTCTTTTGAATAATCATGTATAGTCCAAATTATTAGATAATTAACTCAATAAATAAAAAACAACCTACTTACAAATACCAAATTTATAAGTAGGTCGATGGTCTAAAAATATTTATAATGTATATATTGGTGTTGCTTGTGCTTTATCTGTATCACATAATAGTACTTCTTTTTCAGTATCTATATCGTGTTCATTTAATACTTGTCCTACGCTCATACGCGCTAACTCTTTCATATTATTATCTTGAGATAAATGTGAAAGATAAATACGTTTTGTATTACCTGTAATAACGTCTGTCATCGCAAGTCCAGCATCTTCATTTGATACATGTCCCATATCACTTAAAATACGTTGTTTCGTCTTCCAAGGATATCGGCACATGCGTAACATATCCACATCATGATTACTTTCGAAGATAAACGCATCACTACCTTGAATCATACCTTTCATTCTATCTGATACATAACCAGTATCTGTAATCATCGTAAATTTCTTATAATTATTGTGGAAGATGTAAAATTGCGGATCAATCGCATCGTGAGAAACATTAAATGACTCAATATCAAAACCTGCAATAGATTTCGTTTCATATGGATTAAAAATGAACTTTTGGTCCATTGGAATTTTACTGTCTTTCTTCTCAATCGCTTTCCAAGTGTTCTCATTCGCATAAATAGGTAAGCCATATTTACGTGCAATAACACCTAAACCTTTAATATGATCGCTATGCTCATGAGTGACTAAAACACCATTCAAATCTTTCATATTTCTATCGATTTGGCTAAATAACTCTTCCATCTTTTTACCAGTGAGTCCAACATCTACTAATAGACTGCCTTTTTCACTTTCAACATAAGTGGCATTCCCTGTACTACCACTCGCCAATACACTCATTCGTATCAAGCGGCTCATCCTTTCTACTTCCGACAACTTACGCTATATTTTAGAGTGCCTTCAGTCTAATTCTTCATATTCTGCACTCTTTACTTAAAAATGAAATTTCGAACAATCCACATCGTTCGAAACATTCCAGTCCTTTAAAATACCTTTATATTATACTATACCAATACAAAAATTAAAGTTCCAATTCCTTGTTTATATATATTCCTAACATACACAAATAAAATAAGTGCATGAGACCATCGTAGCCCCACACACTTACTATACTTCCCACACCAAATCCTCTCTTAAATAAAAGAAGAGAATAGAGGAGAGTAGTTATTTATTATTTAAAAAGTTTATTACACTTAATTTCAATGAAGCATTCTGAAGATTATTACGTAGCGATGTTGCCCACCACTTGAAAGAACATATTCTTTTTAGATTTAAAAGTTTATAGATTTAAGTAAGTAGCTAATTGATAAGGAATGACGTTGTGCGACTCTTATGTTGATTATTAATGTACATAAGTGCTAACGCACTTATGTAAGAAATTCTAAAGATGAACTACGAATGACGTTGTGTGACGCCTGAGGGAGTTAGAATTATTGACGAACGTAAGTGCACACACTTACGTAAATAGTTCTAGGATAGATAACGAAACAGAGTTGCGGAGACTCCTAGGGGAGCAGTAATTTTAATGAACCTAAGTGCAATAGCACTTAGGTAAGTAGCTCTAAAGATGGATAATAAATGGCGTTGCGCGACTCTTATGTTGATTATTAATGTACATAAGTGCTAACGCACTTATGTAAGAAATTCTAAAGATGAACTACGAATGACGTTGTGTGACGCCTGAGGGAATAGGATGAGTGTCGAGACCGCGGCTCGACCCAGCCCCCCTAGGCAAGCATCACAACAGAATGAGTAAATGTTCATCTAAGAATTTCTTTAGAGGACTACAGGCACGAGCCTTTCCCACAGGAAAGCGTCGCAACAAAAGAATATTATCCATCTAAGAGCTGCTTTAGAGACGGCACCCCCAGGAACGCGAAGCAACTTATGTGAGTGTTTATCTATCTAAGAACTACTTTACAAGACCGCGGCTCGACCCAGCCCCCTAGGCAAGCATCTCAACAGAATGAGTAAATGTTCATCTAAGAATTTCTTTACAACCCTGCTCCCTAGTTATCAATCACTTTAGGATTTGATGATGTCGCTTCAACATAATACGTTTTCACGTCATCTTTACCTTTATGTTTCACTTTAATTTCCCAGTTCGCTTGTAGCAACTGCACATTCGTTTCTCTCACGACTGAATAATAACCAAGTCGTGCATCTAGCACTTCGTCGCCAGATTTTAAGTAACGATTAAAATACAATGATTCTATCGCTTTACGTGGCGTAATCACCTGCTTCTTAGGATTACTATCGCTCTTCGCAGGCTCAATCTTACTCATCACAGTCTGCTTGTAACTCGTCGCCTTACCATCACTCACATTAAATCTTAATCGTGCTTTATTATTATCCATAATCGGATAACCCTCATACGTTTGCTCATACGTCACTGTATTCGATGATACATCACCTAATTGATAGTACTTGCCATTATAAATATTATCCATAATATAATTCTTCAAATCGCTTAAATTACTATCACTCACATTAACCGTATTATTAATATCACCTGTCAACGTATTACCAGAATCCTCAGCTTCCAATGAAGATTTATCTTTCGCATAACTCTCGAAATCTTTAGACGTCCCAGTAATCATTTGCATCTTCGTACCACTGACATCTTTGTTCAAGATATCTTTCGCAATTTTAATCTCTTCTTGCTGAAAATTAACCTCATTATCGCTTTCAGACTCATTAATCTGAGACTTCGTTACCTTGTTGATGTATATCAAAACGAGCAGGATGTTGACAAGAACAAATACGAAAATAAACAATGTCTTCGTTCGTTTCCAGTTCATTTATTCAAGCCTCCCATCCTCATAAGCGCACCATTCGCCATCGTATTCAACATACCATGTCGGCACAAACTCACTATTACGTTGCACTTCAATATCATCTTTATCAGGTTTATCGTCTTCCTTATAACCAATCGTCATATTCGTCACCTTGTCAAAATCAATACTATGATTATTCGCTAATGACGAACGTACACTTTCAAGACTTTCAAGTGATGTACGTTTACCTTCTAACGGTACACTAGAACGTAATAACGCACGTTTATAATCATAAATACCTTTGTCTCCCCAAGTCACGATAATGTCATTCAACTGTTGATCATTGAATGATGGATAACCATTAAGGAAGAGTTGATACGTAAGCTCTCCTGATGAGTTATCCGTTTTAAATAAACGATAATCATCATTGAAGAAACCACCATGACCATTAATGTATTCAAATGTACTTGGAATTGTTGTATCCATATCACTCGATTTGGATTCATCTTCAGACAAGTTCTTATAATGATATTTCTTACTTTCATCATTATAGTTTGCGACACCGGTATTATTGTTATACGTTGTTGAACCACTTTTACCGCTTCGAATAATCACTGAATCATCGAATAAGATTGAATTCATTGTTTCAACAGGAATGGTATCGTAAACCATACGATATGAACGCATATTCTTAGGATGACTAGGTGCATATAGATGTGTTGCTTTATCAATCGTATCTTTGTTAGTGATTACTTCTGAATACTTCTGCATTTCTTTATTTAAATGGTCCATCACTTTAGTAAAGTTCTTAGCTTTCGCAGTCATCGTTACTTTCATCACTTGATGACGGTCTTCACTAATCGCATATAATACTAAATTACCTTTAGCATTTTGATTTACTAGGATACGGTTAAATGTAAAATTCTTAGGTACTTTCGCATTTGAATTTAACACTTGTCCAAGATAAGTTGTTAAAGGCATATCATATGTAAAATCTAACACTGTGAAATGATCCTTCAACTCTGGAATGGCTAAATTATAATCACGTTGTATATGTTCAACTTTACTAACCTCATGATTTTTTAGCGCACTCGTAACTTGTCCTAATTGTTCACGTGTCGGCGCCATGCCTTTCACTTTATCGTCTTGGACTTCCACAATTTGATACGGTGAAATGACGTTATCGATATTAGCAGACATAGGTTTACCTATCGTCTTCGTATCACTTTTTTTACTATCCGCGCTGTCTATATTATTTAAATCTGGCGTGAAATTCCAGACCATATACGTTAAAACAACACTCATCATTACCAATAGGAAAAGAATAATTGATTTAATATACTCTTTACTCTTCATCCCAATCACCATCGTCTATAACTTCACATGGAAGCGTAATAAATATCGATGTACCTTGTCCTTCAACGCTATTTGCCCAAATACGGCCATTATGCGCTTCTACAATTTCTTTAGAAATCGCTAGACCTAAACCAGTACCACCCATTTTACGTGTACGTGCTTTATCAACACGGTAGAATCGATCGAAGATTTTATCCACTTTATTGATAGGTATACCAATACCATTATCTTTAATACGTACAGTCATACGATTATATAACGCATTCTGTTTCACGTGGAACTCGACACGTTTCTCACCACGAGAGTATTTCATAGCATTTGTAATTACGTTATCAAATACTTGTGTCATTTTATCTGGATCGATTTCTGTAAAGATTGTTTGATTTGGTATTTCACGCACAAATGTCGTATCTTTTGCTGCCATTTCATGTCGATTAATGATTTTGTTAATAAACATATTAAAGTCGACAATTTCTTTGGTGATTTGTTCAGATTCGTTGTCCATTTTCGATAATTGAAGTAAATCATTGACCAAACGAATCATACGTTCTGTTTCTTCACGTGTGACAGATAAGAATGATGGTGCTAGGTTATCATCTTTCCATGCACCTTCTTCAAGTGCTTCAATATAACTGTTCATAGATGTTAAAGGTGTACGTAATTCGTGCGATACGTTTGCTACGAATTCACGACGTTCACGTTCAACTTGTTGTTGTTCCGTAACATCATGTAATACGGCAATATAACCTGTTACAAAACCTGTTTCTTGCACAATTGTACTGAAGTTCACTCGGGCAATAATGCCTTCATCTTCATTCATATCTAATAAGAAACTATCATTATTTTCTTGAATTTCATCTAAAGAAAATTCATCTTCTAAATTCAATACACTTAACATGTAATAACCAATTAAATCTTCTTTAGACATTCCTAGCATTTTAATAGCCATATCATTGACGATACGTACACGTCCACGTCTATCTGTCGCAATAATACCGTCACTCATATGTGTGATAACAGAATCTAAACGGCGTTTCTCACTTTCTGTATTAGCTTGTGCTTCTTGCACACGTTTAGATAAGTTATTAAATGCAAGTGCTAGTTCACCGATTTCGTCATTACCATAAATCTTAACACGTTGGGTATAGTTCCCTTTAGACATCTCCACTGTTTGGTTACGCATATCTGTAATCGGTCGTGTAATCGTCCTTGCTATGAAGAACCCTAGTATAACAGTGATAAATAGGGAGATAGCTGTACCGATAATAAAGATTTGGTTTATGTTATTCAGTTGATTATACACATCATTAATATTCGATTCTATGTAAATATTACCAATCGTCTTATTGCCGTTTTTCACGGGCAAATTGTAAATCCAAATTCGTTCTTTACCACTACCATAGTCTTTCAAGACGTTATGACTGTTTGGCTCACCTAATGACAAAGCCTTCTGTACAGAGTTATCATTCACTTTCTGATTAATCAAATTATGAGATGATAATTTCGCTGTTGCCATGATAATTTGGTTTTTATCTATAAAACGAATTTCTTCAATTTCTTGACGGTTGGCATACTCATTTAATAAACTTTGAACTTCCTTTTGAGCATTGGATGGATCGTCTCTGTAAATCCGTTCAATATTAACTTCAAGTTGTGTCGCATATTGCTTAATATTCTTCATGAAGTTATTCGTTAGTTCTTTTTCAAGACTATTAGTGAAATACAGACCAATAATCTGCATTCCAATAATAATCAGCAACACGTAGACAATAACAAGCTTCGTGTGAAGGGATTGTAACTGTTTCAGCCACTTCATAATCGTAAGCTCCTAATCGTGTTGTTGGAGGAAGTATCCAACGCCTCTACGTGTCACAATATATTCAGGATGTGAAGGGTCGTCTTCAATCTTTTCACGTAAACGACGAATAGTTACGTCTACAGTACGCACGTCACCGAAGTAATCGTAGCCCCATACTGTTTGTAATAAATGTTCACGTGTCATGACTTGACCCATATGTTTTGAAAGGTAATGGAAGAGTTCGAATTCACGATGTGTTAATTCAATGTCTTCGCCACGTTTTTTAATTGAATAAGCGTCTGGATAGATTACAATATCTTTAATTGTAATTTCATTAGTCGTACCGCTTACTTCTTGCGCTGGTTGTGAATAATGACGACGTAAATTCGCTTTCACACGTGCGATTAATTCACGTGTACTGAACGGTTTCGTCACATAGTCGTCTGCACCAAGTTCAAGACCTAATACTTTATCAATTTCTGAGTCTTTCGCTGTTAACATAATGATAGGCATTTCGAATTTTTTACGAACTTCACGGCACACTTCCATACCGTCACGACCAGGTAGCATAATGTCTAATAAAACGATATCTGGTTCTTCTTCATAAATTAAGTCCACTGCATCATTACCATCATAAGCACAGTAAACATCGTAACCTTCTTTTTTCAAATTAAATTCTAGGATGTCCGCAATTGGCTTTTCGTCATCTACAACAACAACTTTTCTTGCCATATTATAAACCTCATTTCTCAATTTGTAGTTCTATATTTCAATATTAGTTTATATAATTTGGTAAAGATTAAACTGCGATTTGATGCGTTTAAATAAGTTATTCGCGCATATTAGCCTACTATATAATTTACCATTAATATTCATGTAATTCTATTTTCATATTTAAAATTATAGAATAATATTAGTTTAAAGTTTACCACTCTAATTTAATATTACAAATATGTTGGACCCTTTGAATACGGTACAAAAGTCGTAGTGATGCCTAATTTGCAGATTATTACAAATATATAATAGCGTTCATCGTCACAATGACAACATTTCAATATTAAATTAGGCGTGAATATTAAGATTTTATTGCGTCGTCATCATTTTGTAACGCAAAAAATTTTTCAAGATAATCAACGATATGGGAATTGAATTAAAACATTTAAAGCTTGAAGAAAAATAATTGAACTACTAAGTGGGGATAAAAATATAAAAAAAATGCCTATCCTTTTGGATAAGCAATACGGTCTCGACGGGAATCGAACCCGCGATCTCCTGCGTGACAGGCAGGCGTGTTAACCGCTACACTACGAGACCTAAAAAATGGTGACTCCTACGGGACTCGAACCCGTGTTACCGCCGTGAAAGGGCGGTGTCTTAACCGCTTGACCAAGGAGCCGTTCTTAAGCACAAGATAGATTATAGCACAGGCTTTATTTTGAAGACAAGACATTTTTTACATAATTTTAATATTTTTTTATAAATCCTTAACTTTTGTTGAAAATGCTGTGATATCAATGGTTTCAATGTTACAAAAGCTATATTTTCTAATCTTTTTACACTCATATTTGTATAAAAAATAGGCACTGAACGAATCAATGCCTACAAATAAATGATATTTCTGGAATGATAGACGGGCTACAGTGAGCAGATTGCTCAACAATTATACGCATCGCGCTAAAACTAAAGAACAGTTTTTGCTTGATGCTAGTAATTGTTCGCAACCTAAGCGCTCACTTTCGCACCTTTTCTTCGCACATTTTTCTACCACAATTGTTCTAATAAATTAGTTTGGTCACGGTCTGGGCCGACAGAGAAGATTGAGATGCGTACGTTACATAATTCAGAAATACGTTCTAAGTATTTACGTGCATTATCTGGTAATTCTTCTAATGTACGGCAACCAGTGATATCTTCTTTCCATCCTGGTAACTCTTCAAAGATTGGTTTACAACGACGTAATTGATCTAAGTTTGCAGGATATTCTGTGATTTCTTCTCCATCTAATTCGTATGCTGTACAAATCTTCACTGTATCTAAACCTGTAAGCACGTCGATAGAGTTAATAGATAAGTCTGTGATACCACTTACACGACGAGAGTGACGTAATACAACTGAGTCGAACCAACCTACACGACGTGGACGTCCTGTTGTTGTACCGTATTCACGACCAACCTCTCTAATATGGTGACCATCTTCATCAAATAATTCAGTAGGGAATGGTCCATCACCTACACGAGATGTATATGCTTTACATACACCAATCACTTTAGATACGAAAGTTGGGCCTACGCCTGTACCAACTGTTACATTACCAGCAACAGGGTTACTTGAAGTTACGAAAGGATATGTACCATGGTCGATGTCTAACATCACACCTTGAGCACCTTCAAATAAAACTTTTTCTTCAGCTACAAAAGCGTCGTCTAAGATTTTAGCTGTGTCTGTAACAAACTCTTTTAAACGTTGACCTGCAGCATAATATTCATCAAAGATTTCATCGAATCGTGGACAAGCTTCATTAAACATACCTTTGAAATAAGCATCTTTAATTTCAATGTTTTCTTTTAAACGTCTTTCAAATGTTTCTTTTTCTAATAAATCAGCCATACGGATACCGATACGTTGTGCTTTATCTACATAAGCTGGGCCGATACCTTTTTTCGTTGTACCAATTTTATTATCACCACGACGGCGTTCTTCGTACTCATCTTGTGCTAAATGATATGGAAGAATCACTTGTGCACGGTTAGAAATACGTAAGTTTGAAGTAGATACACCACGTTCATTTAAACCGTCTAATTCTTTTAATAATGCAACTGGGTCTACAACCACACCATTACCAATAACTGCTAATTTATCTTTATAAAAAATACCTGATGGCACTAAATGCAATTTGTATGTTTCTCCGCCAAATTGAATTGTGTGACCTGCGTTATTACCACCTGAAAAACGCGCAATAACATCTGCTTGTTCCGCTAAGAAATCTGTAATTTTACCTTTACCTTCGTCTCCCCATTGTGTCCCAACTACTACGATTGATGACATGTGAGCACCTCCAAAGTTTTCTCAATTAACCATTAAGTATTCTATCAATACAAACCACATAATGCAAATAAAAATCGAACATTAAATTTCATATATAGTATTTTTATTCTTGAAAATGATTTTCATCATTAAATACTTCAAATCCTTGTATTGGTAGTATTTTGTTGGTTATCAGATAAAAACTAGTATACATACTTCAAAGAAAAAAGCATTCTCAAAATAAAATAAAAACCGTACATTCATTATATTTAAAAACAAAATGTACGGTAAAAAAATATTTTCAAAAATTGTTTATGACATTTCAGCATGTGCATAATCAATATCTGTAAATTTATTGTATTGTTTCATAAAGTGTAACTTCACGGTACCTGTTGGGCCGTTACGTTGTTTAGCAATGATGATTTCGATTTCACCATTTTCATCATTAGTTGGTGGCTCGAAACCAGCATCATCGTCATCTTCACCTTCGCCACGATTGTAATAATCGTCACGATATAAGAATGCGACAATATCCGCATCTTGCTCGATAGAACCAGATTCACGAATATCACTCATCATTGGACGTTTGTCTTGACGTTGTTCAACACCACGAGACAACTGACTCAATGCGATAACTGGACACTCTAATTCACGCGCAATCGCTTTTAATGTACGTGAAATTTCCGATACTTCTTGTTGTCTGTTATCAGAGAAGCGTGACCCACTACCTTGAATCAATTGTAGATAGTCAATCACAATCATATCTAAACCGTGTTCTTGTTTTAAACGACGACATTTAGAACGTAAATCTGTAATACGAATACCAGGTGTATCATCGATAAAAATCTTAGTTCGTGATAACTTACCAACCGCAATCGTAAAACGATTCCAATCCTCTTCAGTCATTGTACCTGTTCTTAAACGGTTAGAGTCAACGTTACCAGAACTACAAATCATACGTGTGGCTAATTGGTCCGCACCCATCTCAAGTGAGAAGATACCGACTGTATAGCTGTCTTCATGTGTAGCTACCTTTTGTGCGATATTAAGAGCGAAGGCAGTCTTACCTACTGAAGGACGCGCTGCTAAGATAATTAAATCGTTACGGTTAAATCCAGCTGTCATTTGATCTAAATCACGGTACCCGGTAGGAATACCAGGCGTTTGCCCACTATTTTGATCAAGCTCTTCAGCTGTTTCATAAACTTGTCCAAGGACATCTCTAATATCTTTGAATCCATCGCTTTGACGATTAGATGATAATTCCAGAATACGACGTTCCGCATCACTTAAAATTGCATCTAATTCAAGTTCATTATCGTAACCATCATTTGCGATACTATCTGCAGTTTGAATTAATCTACGCTTTAACGCGTGATTAGCGACGATATTTGTATAATACTGAATATTTCGTGTCGTTGGCACATTATTAGAGAGTTCCGCTAAATATTGAGGACCACCAGCTTCACTCAACGTGCCTTCTTTAGTTAATTGATCCATTAACGTAACGACATCAATTTCACTACCATCTTCATTTAGATTCATCATCGCTCTGAAGATGTGTTGGTGGGCACCTCTGTAAAAGGACTCAGGAAGCAGTACCTCCTGAGTCGAATTAATTAATTGTGGATCTAAAATAATTGCACCTAAGACAGATTGTTCAGCTTCATTATTATGGGGCATTTGTTTTTGTTCGTACATATTATCCATTAATCATTACACCTCTAAATCCAATCCATCTAAAATTTCTCAAACACAGTGCAACATTGTTTAATTAAATTTTAATTCTAAGATAAATGGTCACTTGCTTAAGTTGTTTCGCTTTCCTGTGAGAAAGGCTCAAGCCTGTAGTCTTGAGACTCTTTCTTTTCCACTAGGAGTCTCACAACTACGCTGCGTTATTTATCTTAGAATTATTTGTTTGAGTTACTTATCTTCCCAAATTATTATAATTAGCAATTAAAATTAAAAACTTGTTTTACTTTTTCAAGTTAAATAATAACTTTATTTTTAAAATTACTATTTTGAAGAATTCCACTTAAGATAAAATAGTAAATTCTTTTTAGAAAAAGAGAAATTTTGTGGTTGGCTAACGAAGCGTAGTTGAAAGACTCCCGAGGGAACAGTACAAGTTGAAGACCTTAGAATTACCCACAGATTTATCTATGAGGTAATTCTGGCTAAAACTGTACCCTGGGAAAGCGTATCAACCTAAGCGTAGTTAAAAGCCAACCAACAAAATTTCTTTCCGCTAGGAAAGGAAAACTTATTTCTCTACTGTATGAACGCGAATTGTACCTTCAACCTCTTTATCTAATTTAACAGGTACATTCGTATAACCTAACGCATGGATACCTTGAGGTAAATCCATTTTACGTTTATCAATTTTAATATCGTGTTGTGCTTTAAGCGCTTCAGCAATTTGTTTCGTACTTACAGAACCGAACAATTTACCGCCTTCACCAGTTTTCGCACTTACTTCAACTTCAATATCTTCTAATTTCGCTTTTAATGCTTTAGCGTCATCAATTTCTTGTTGTCTATCCGCTTCAGCACGTTTATTTTGTTGTTCTAATTGTTTTAAATTACCAGGAGTTGCCTCAACAGCATAGTTATTTTTAATTAAAAAGTTATTTGCATAACCTACTGGTACATCTTTAATTTCGCCTTTTTTACCTTTACCTTTAACATCTTGTGTGAAAATTACTTTCATGCGTCTTCACTCCTACTCATTTGTTCTGTTATTGCTTGTTGTAATTGTTCAATCGCTTCTTCAATTGATAAGCCTTTCAATTGCGTTGCAGCATTTGTTAAGTGACCGCCGCCACCTAAAGCTTCCATCGTTAATTGAACATTAATAGAACCTAAAGAACGTGCAGAGATACCGATAAGGTTATCTTCACGTTTAGCTACAACATAAGAAGCTTCTATACCTTCTAAACTTAACAACTCATCCGCAGCTTGTGCAACTGTAACGGGATGATAAATTTTTTCATTAGATCCGTGTGCAATCGCAATACCATTATCTTGAACTTCAACCGTTCGGATAAGTTCTGAACGATTAATATACGTATCAACATCATCTTTTAAGAAATGTTGCGTTAAGATGGTATCCGCACCATGTGCACGTAAATAACTTGCTGCATCAAACGTTCTTGAACCTGTACGTAATGTAAAGTTACGTGTATCAACAATAATACCTGCGTACATAATTGTTGATTCTAAACGTGTTAATCGTTGTTCAGTTGGTTGATATTCTAGTAACTCAGTCACAAGCTCAGCTGTTGAACTTGCATATGGTTCCATGTAAACCAATAATGGATTTGAAATAAAGCTTTCTCCACGTCTATGGTGGTCAATAACTACCTTACGATTTGCTTTATTAAGGATATTTTCATCTAAGACCATTTCAGGTTTGTGTGTATCTACAACCACAATTGTTGATTTAGATGTCATCATATCCCAAGCTTCGTCTGAAGTGACGAAACGCTCTTTCAATTCTGGTTTCTTATCGACTTCGTCCATCACACGACGTAATGTTGGATCGATATCTTCTTCATTTAACACGACATAAGCTTCTAAGTTATTCATTAGAGCGAAACGTGATACCCCAATTGCGGCACCAATCGCATCTAAGTCTGGACGTTTATGTCCCATAATAATAACTTTGTCGCCTTCGGTTAAAATATCTTTTAATGCGTGAGATATAACACGCGCTCTTACGCGTGTACGTTTCTCCATAGGGTCAGTCTTACCGCCGTAGAAACGTACGTTACCATTCATGTGTTTAATAGCAACTTGGTCACCACCACGACCTAAGGCTAAATCAAGACCAGATTGTGATAGTTCCCCTAAATCGATTAAATTCTCTGTACCTTCACCTACACCAATACTAAGTGTTAATTGAGCACGATAACCGACACTCTTTTCACGCAATTGACTTAAAATTTCAAAGTTCGATTCTTCAATTTCTGATAAGATTTTTTGATTTAAATATGCGACGAACTGGTCAGAGTTATAACGTTTGAAATAAATACCATATTCTGATGCCCAACGACTTATGACACGTGTCACCATTGAGTTGATCTCTGAACGTTGTGTATCGTTCATATTCTGCGTAATTTCGTCGTAGTTATCTAAGAACAGCGTTGCAATAATTGGTTTCGATTCTTCATATAATTCATTCGTATGTACTTCATCTGTAATATCGAAGAAGTATAAGCAGTTCTCTTCTTCAGAATGGCACACATGATAATGATATTGTCCATGTTCGATTTCAACTTCTTGGACCTTTTCAAGTTGCTTTAAAATATTTGGAAATACTTCGTTGACTGGTTCTGAGATGACATTCGTTTCTAAGTGTTCAGACATAAATTGGTTAATCCATTCAATATGATCGTCAGCGTCAAGTACAACCATACCAATCGGCAAGCGTTTGATTGCTTTGTTACTACCTGCCGAAACGTGACCACTTAAATTATCCACATAATTATCCATTTTTAATAAGGCTTTTCTTACTAACAATATGCTAATAATAATCATCACGACTAAAATAGCAGCAGCAATTGTGGCGATTAATGGTTTAAAGATAAACCAGACGACCACGAGCGCTATCGCAGTAAGTACCATCAAAATATAAGGTATTAAGAGTGCCTTCTTAGTGGATTGACGGTTCATTATTACACCTCTATTCACTTTTTAAAGTCATTTTTTAATCATTCGTTTTAAATTAATTCCTAAATCAAGTACCCCAAGTAACGAGATAATATGCGTTGCCGGTGTGATAATTGTCCCCACGACCATCAATAATATTGTTACTGCATTTGGCATACGTTTTGCTTTACCAAAGAAATGAATTAAGCTCAATCCTTGGATATACATGAGTAATGATAACACAACTTCGAAATTTAATACGATACTCTGGAAAGTACTTGGCTGAGTTGCAAACATTACGCATAATAGGACAATCATATATATCCACAATAATGAGCGATTCAGTTGCCAAGCAAACAATGGTTTAAAAATGGGTGTAGCTACTTTAAATTTACGAAGAATTGGAAATGTAATTACTAAATTAATTAAGATAAAAATAAAGATAGTGATAATGATAAAACTTGGAAGTTGAACTGCCATTTGGCGGAAAGTTTCTTCTAAGATAGTTTTATAATCAGATTCCACACCTGACATCACAATCGCATTATGCATTGCATCTTTAAACGGCTTAATTAATGTCGTTGCGCTAGGTATCTTTTTGAACGTTTGTAATAGCATAAATGCGACTAAAGTAAATATGCTCATATATGTAGTTGCAATATATAAGATGCGTTCTTTAGAAGCACGTTCTTTCAATAATTGGCCAATAATAAAGCTAAGTAATAAAACTAAAATCATGGCACTTAATACAAATGTATTACCTAATAACGTGGTTAAGATTACTGTGACTAAAGCTCCAATTCCAAAGGATGGAATAGACTTGTTCCATAGAATAATACCTGGAATTGTAGCGAATAAACATAGAATCATTCCAATTACTGGTGATACATACGTAACTAAAGCAACAATAACAAGTGCAATAGTTCCTATAATGGTTGCTTTAGGATGTACTTTTGAAAACACATTCGCCACTCCTATACTTTTTGACTATAACTTCTATTTTAACCTCTAAGCAAAATTAAAACAAATAGCTAAGACCAAGCATTTATCTATCAATATGAGCTAAACTAAGCATCTAAAGCATTGTATCCGCTTCAATTATTTACGCTTGAAATTCGTTACTTTTAAAAAGTGATACAAATTAGGTGCCCAGTCGTTAAAATTCAATAAAAATCCATCATGTCCAACGTTGTCTGGCACAAAGAAATGGCGATGATATTTAAATCGCTCCCCTACTGCTCTTACTTGATCATCTGGATATAATAAATCATCCGTAAAGCCCATGGTTAAAACTTTAGTATCTAGTGTTTGGAATACCTCATCGACATCGTCACGTCCACGATCAATATTGTGACTGTCTAGCACATTTAACATGGTTAAATAACATGACAAATCATATGTTTCTTTGAATTTATTTCCTTGATGGCGCTGATAACTGACCACTTCATCTGGAGAGAAGCGTTGATCGTAACTTTTAGATGAACGATAGGTTAAGAATCCTAACTGACGTGCAATACTAAGTCCTTCCTTACCTCCAATATGGATCGCTTCACGTGCAATTTCATTAAATGCACGACTATAAGACGACGTTTTATCCGTAGCTGCTAAGATAACCGCTTTATCAACTTGAAAGTGCTGATTATATAGTAATTCCATGACCTGCATGCCGCCTAAACTACCACCGATTAAGATATTAATCTTATTGAAGCCAAGTGCTTGGATACCCTTTTCAATAGCTTTAACAATATCTCTTAACGTTAAATGCTTTGGAAAATGAGGATCTGTTAACGGAGAACTTGACCCAAATGGACTACCTATGACATTGAAAGTTAGGAATTGATAATCATGTATGGGCATATATCCACCATCGATAATTTCACGCCACCAGCCTGGCTGTTCATCTGTGCCATACGTTAAATGATTACCGGTCAACGCATGACATACTACTACGAGCGGTTGTCCGGAATAACCTACATGTTCATAGCGTAATTGTAATTGATCAATCGTTTCTCCTGATTCTGTTGTGAATTTCCCTAAGTCTAGTGTATCTACCGTATAATGTGTCATGCGCTTACCTCCTTTTAATGATAAAAAAATCGTCCCCTACTCTATTGAAAAAGTATGAGACGATTAGGCTCTTGTACTTATTAGTCGAGTATCTCGTTGGTAGTAGCACCGTACGTCTAAATCGCCGGTTGCTGAAGTTTCATAGGGCCGTGTCCCTCCACTTCTCTTAATAAGTTTTTAGTTTTTAAATAGACAATGCTACGCTTTGTATACATTGCTATTTATCGTTTAATTTATTTATCTGTTTCGTTGCTCAATCACATTTGATTTGAATATATTTTATCTAATTGTGTGCATAACTTCAATGGTTAGCTGTTTGGGGCTGCATTTTAAAAGAAAAAGCGTATACCAGCAATAAGTGCAATACCGACAAGTATCGTTGTAGTCAGGCTACGTGTCACAAGTGCGATGATTACAGTTGGAATTGTAACGATAATGAATGGAATATTTAGTGTATAACCTTGAACGCCCTGTTGTTGATCAATAATGCCATCTAAGATTAATGCTGTAAATAATGTAATTGGAATAAAAGATAACCATTTAATGACCGTTTCTGATAACTGAATACGTGAAATCATTAAGAACGGAATGACTCTCACAATTAAAGTTACAAGTCCACATAAGACGATGAGTATAAACATATGCCAAGATGTTGTCATTTATCCATCACCACCCCTAATGTTGCTGCTAAAATAGATGCGATTAATATTGCCACATACGAAGGCATGAACCAGCTAAGTATCAACATCATTACTATGACAAAGGCAATGAGTACCAGATACACCTTTAATTTGGAACGTGTAATTGATTCAAACTGTGCCATAGCCAAGAAGATAAACATCGCTGTAATGGCAAAGTCTAAACCTAACATTTCCGGGTTTGAGATGTATTTACCGAATATTGCGCCTGCTATACTGGCAAGTGCCCAAAATGTATAAGCGGTTATATTTAATCCGTGTAACCATCGATCATTAATCGTCTCCCCTTTTAAATGAGGTGTGATTGCAACACCAAATGTTTCGTCTGTTAAGATGGATGACAGTGCTAAACGGTTCCAAAGTCCATAATCTTTATAATTCGGTGCTAATGTCATCGATAATAAGAAGAAACGTGAATTAACGATTAACGTCGTTAAGACAATCGCAGAAATGGGTGTTCCAGCAATCACAAGGGCACAAATAATAAATTGTGCTGCACCTGCATAAACAAGTAAGCACAATAACAGAATTTCTAAAATACTGAAGTCTCGAGACGCTGCCACGATTCCAAATGACAATCCAATTCCAATGTATCCTAGTAAAGTAGGTATACATTCTTTGACCCCTTGTTTAAATGTCACATGTGACGTCATCTTTGTACCCCCTTCTGTTTTTATTATTGTAGAACATTAAATGTATAGATAAATTTAGTCTAATATACTGCTATTAACGTGGCAATACTGTTAGACGTAGGGTTGTGTGAAGTAAGACTGACGAAGTGGTTAAAATCATTGATATCAAAGCGTTTTAGAAGAATGTATTTTAAAAGTTAATTCTATTATTTATCTCTATTAAGGAAGTCTAAATCTATCAAATTTACTTCACTACTTTATTAAGAAAAAGTAGACTTTAAGACAAAAAAGAGAGGTGGAACAGAATTCATTTCGAATTCATCGCTCCACCCCTTAAGGATGTTTAGAACTGAGTAACGTTTGATGATAAGCACTTTCTCAATTAGCTTCAACTACTCATGAGAATTAGCCATATAAACTGAAACGATTCATTTAATCTCTCAAGTTCTACCCTATATTAAAGTATTATCTATTAGTCGTTAACTGGACGGATTTCAGTTTTACCACCCATGAATGGTACTAATGCTTCTGGGATTGTAATTGAACCGTCTGCGTTTTGATAGTTTTCAACGATAGCTGCGAATGTACGACCTACAGCAAGTCCACTACCATTTAATGTATGTGCTAATTCTGGTTTAGAAGCAGCATCACGTTTGAAGCGGATGTTTGCACGACGTGCTTGGAAGTCAGTACAGTTTGAACAAGAACTAATTTCTTTGTAGTCATTGTAACTTGGTAACCAAACTTCTAAGTCATATGTTTTACTAGCACTGAAACCAATGTCGCCAGTACATAAGATTACACGACGATATGGTAAGTTTAATTCTTCTAAGATTGATTCAGCGTTTTTAGTCATATCTTCTAGAGATTCCCAAGATTCTTCTGGTTGTTCGAAACGAACCATTTCAACTTTATCGAATTGGTGTAAACGGATTAAACCTCTAGTATCTCTACCAGCTGAACCCGCTTCACTACGGAAACATGCAGTTTGTGCAGTGAATCTTTCAGGTAATACGCCTGGTTGGATAATTTCGTCTCTGTAGAAGTTAGTTAATGGTACTTCTGCAGTTGGAATTGTATATAGACCTTCTTTTTCAACTTTGAATAAATCTTCTTCGAATTTAGGTAATTGACCTGTACCAAACATAGTATCTGCGTTTACTAATTGAGGTGTCATCATTTCAGTGTAACCGTGTTGTGTTGTATGTTTAGTAAGCATATAGTTCATTAACGCACGTTCTAATAATGCACCGTCTTTAGTTAAGTAAACGAAACGTGCACCTGATACTTTTGCAGCACGTTCGAAGTCAGCCATTTTTAATTCTTCAACTAAATCCCAGTGTGCTTTTGGTTCGAAATCGAATTCACGAGGTGTACCCCATTTTTTCAATTCAACGTTATCTTCATCTGAATCACCTTGTGGTACATCGTCTGCGATTAAGTTAGGAATACGAATTAAGATATCTCTGATTTTATTGTCTACTTCATTTAATTTAGCATCGTTATCTTTAATTTCGTCGCCAAGTTCGCGCATTTCTTTGATAACGTCATCAGCATCTTCTTTATTACGTTTCTTTTCAGCGATTTCTTCACTTACTTTGTTACGTCGTGCTTTCATTTCTTCTGTTTTACTAATTAATTGACGACGTTCATTATCTAATTCTAGAACCTCATCAACGACTTTAGGATCATCTCCGCGTAATTCAATTTTGCTTTTAACTGTGTCAGTTTCTTCTCTAAATTTTCTGATGTCTAACATGTAACATTCATCCTTCCCATTTTTTGAAAATTATAATTTCGGATAGCACACTTTTTAAAATAAATAAAAAAGACCACATCCCTCAACAAGGGACGTGGTCTACGCGTTGCCACCCTATTTAACAATTCAATACATGATTATATGCATTAAATTGCACTTTAACAAAAATAACGGTTATTACCGATTGCTCACAATTGTAGGGAGATTCGCATAACAATCAATTACTTGTTCACACTTACCACAAGCTCTCTGAAATTAACTGCTTATGTTACTTGTCCTACGAACAATAACTTATTAAGTTATTTTTAATATAGCAAACTCCTTTATAATTATCAAGCAATTATCCGTCGACTTCCTATTTTGTTTTAATTTTCAAAAAATATGTATTTATGATTTAAAAGTGAATCATTATGATTCTTAATTACAGTTGAAAATTATTAGCCAAATGGTGTTGACGAAAGACGATAGCAGGTATAATATTTTCTATTGTATTTAAAAGGTCGAAAAACGACTCAAGCATTAGCATCACTATGAATAAAGACTATAACTGAACCTGAAATTATCGCTACACATTCACATATCATTTCAAAGGTTGAGTTTATTATATAAAGTTCTGAAACACATCATCTAAACATGATAGGTTACAAACTTTATACTGGGAGGGTTTAATTCATGGAAACATTAACCTCAGTTAATATTCCTAAACGAAAAGACGAAACACATAAAGGCGATTACGGAAAGATTCTATTAATCGGTGGTAGTGCAAATTTAGGGGGCGCTATCATGTTAGCAGCACGTGCATGTGTTTATAGTGGAAGTGGACTCATTACAGTAGCAACACATCCAACAAACCATGCGGCGATTCATTCACGTTGCCCTGAAGCAATGGTAATCGATATTAACGATACTAAGATGTTAACTAAGATGATTGAGAATACAGATAGTATTTTAATTGGGCCAGGACTTGGTATAGATTTCAAGGGTAATAACGCCATCACTTTCTTATTACAAAATATTCAACCACATCAGAATTTAATTGTTGATGGTGATGCGATTACAATTTTTAGTAAATTGAGACCCGATATTCCAACATGCCGTGTCATCTTCACACCGCACCAAAAAGAATGGGAACGTTTAAGTGGTATTCCTATTGAAGAACAAACGTATGAACGTAATAGAGAAGCTGTGGATAAATTAGGTGCAACTGTCGTATTAAAGAAACATGGTACAGAAATCTTCTTTAAAAATGAGGAATATAAACTAGCAATTGGTACACCTGCCATGGCTACAGGAGGTATGGGCGACACATTAGCTGGCATGATTACAAGTTTTGTTGGTCAATTCGATAATTTAAAAGATGCTGTAACAAGTGCGACTTATACACATAGTTACATTGGAGAAAAATTATCTGAATCAATGTACGTCGTACCACCTTCACGTTTAATAAGTGAAATTCCATACGTGATGAAAGAATTAGAAAATTAATCTAGTTTGTTCGTATTATCACATGGATTACAATAACGCATCCAAATAAGCAAAAAATAAGACTTCCCTACGATTAGGGAAGTCTTATTTAATATCTATTATTCATTATCGTCATCGTTGTCTGAAGCATTTTCAATATCTTCATTTACACGATCCATAAAGTCTTGTCTTACTTCAATACGTTCATCATCATCTGAAGTGTCTTCTTCTGCTTCGGTATGAAGTGTGTTGCCTGGTGTTTCATCTTCAACTACTTGCTCATTTGGGCTTTCAGTACTTTCAGCACTACCTTCAGTCTCATCACCTTGAGCTACCTCAGTTGAATCTGCTTCATCTGTGTTATCAACAACTTTAGCTACAGTTGAAACAAATTGATTATCACCTAGTTTCATTAGACGTACACCTTGTGCTGCACGACCATTTTGAGAAATATCTTCTACATCAAGACGAATAATTACGCCACCATTTGTGACAATCATTAAATCTTCTTCACCAGTTACAGTTGTAATACATACGATATTACCATTACGTTCTGTAATCTTAGCAGTCTTGATACCTTTACCACCACGATTAGATAAACGATATTCACTTACTGGCGTACGTTTACCGTAACCATTTTCAGTGACAACTAAAACTTCATCCTCACTATCAGCATGTGCAACGTCTAAACCTACGACAATATCGTCATCACGTAATGAGATACCTCTTACACCAGCTGCAGTACGACCTAATGGACGTAAGTTTGTTTCTGCAAATCTAATGAGTGATGCGTGAGATGTACCAATTAAGATGTCTTGACTACCGTCTGTGAGACGTACAGCGATTAATTCATCATCTTCTTTGAAACCAATCGCAATCTTACCGTTCTTATTAATGTGCGAGAAGTTATTTAATGCAGAACGTTTAACGATACCGTTCTTAGTCGCAAATACTAAGAAACTATTTTCATCTTCAAGATCTCTAACCGCAATCATTGTACTGATTGTTTCGTCACTATCGAGCTCAATCGCGTTAATGACTGGGATGCCTTTAGACTGACGAGATAGTTCAGGTACTTCGTAACCTTTAAGTTTATAAACGCGACCTTTGTTAGTGAAGAATAAGACGTTGTCGTGTGTACTCAATGTCACAAGCTGACTTACGAAGTCTTCTTCAAGTGTGTTCATACCTTGAACGCCTCTACCGCCTCTATTTTGAGAGCGATATGTAGAAACTGGTAAACGTTTAATATAGTTATTATGACTCAATGTGATAACGATTTGTTCTTCAGGGATTAAATCTTCATCTTCTAAATCATCTAAGCCGCCTAATTGAATTTCAGTACGACGTTCATCACCGAAACGTTCTTTGATTTCAGTTAATTCATCTCGTACTAATTGAAGTAATACTTCTTCATCAGCTAAGATTGCTTCTAATTCAGAAATATAACCGAGCAATTCATTATATTCATTCTCGATTTTATCTCGTTCTAATCCTGTTAAACGTCTTAAACGCATATCAAGAATAGCTTGTGCTTGGCGTTCTGATAACTTGAAGCGTTCTTGTAATGTTTCCATCGCAATTTTATCTGTTTCAGACTCACGAATCGTTGTGATTATCTCATCGATATGATCTAGAGCGATACGTAAACCTTCTAAGATATGGGCACGGTCTTTCGCTTTTTTCAAATTATATTCCGTACGACGACGTACAACTACTTTTTGGTGTTCTAAGTATTCAACTAATGCTTGTTTTAAATTGATTAATTTAGGACGTCCATTAACAAGTGCAATCATATTCACACCGAATGATGTTTGTAATGGGGTCTGTTTATATAAATTATTTAGGATCACGTTCGCATTCGCATCTTTACGTACATCGATAACAATTCTAACACCCGTACGTAAACTTGTTTCGTCACGTAAATCAGTAATACCTTCGATTTTCTTGTCACGTACAAGTTCTGCAATCTTTTCAATCATACGTGCTTTATTGACTTGATATGGAATTTGAGTGACAACGATACGTTGACGACCGCCACCACGTTCTTCTATTTCAGCACGGGCACGCATTTGAATAGAGCCACGGCCTGTTTCATATGCACGTCGGATACCACTTTTCCCTAAAATTAAGCCTGCTGTAGGGAAATCAGGGCCTTGAATGTCTTCCATAAGTTCTGCGATTGTAACATCAGGATTCTTACTTAAATGTAATACACCATCAATGACTTCAGTTAAATTATGAGGAGGAATATTTGTAGCCATACCTACCGCGATACCAGATGCCCCATTTACTAATAGGTTAGGGAAACGTGAAGGTAAGACTTCCGGCTCTCTTTCAGTACCATCATAGTTATCTAAAAAGTCGATTGTATCTTTATTAATATCACGTAATAATTCAAGTGTGATTTTAGTCATCTTCGCTTCGGTATAACGCATGGCAGCAGCACCATCGCCGTCCATAGAACCAAAGTTACCTTGACCATCAACAAGTGGATAACGATAGCTGAATGTTTGTGCCATTCTAACCATGGCATCGTAAATTGAAGAGTCACCGTGTGGGTGATATTTACCCATTACGTCCCCAACGATACGTGCTGATTTTTTATAAGGTTTGTCAGGTGTCATACCTTGTTCATTTAAGCCATACAGGATACGACGGTGTACAGGTTTTAAACCATCACGTACATCTGGTAACGCACGTGAAACGATTACGCTCATTGCATAGTCTAAGAATGATTCGCGCATTTCGCTGGTTATATTTCGTTCATTAATTCTTGATTCAGGTAAGTCAGCCATCAAGATATCCTCCTTCTATAATCAATTCAATTAGCACTTGCTAATGAATGAGCCTGATCCAATTACCTTGTGCCAGACTCTACTTTCAATTTATTGGTTTGTCATAACTTAGAAGTCTAAGTTTGCATAGACAGCATTGTCTTCGATAAATTGTCTGCGGTTTTCAACAACGTCGCCCATTAACATTTCAAATGTTTGGTCAGCTTCAATCGCATCTTCAAGTTTTACTTGTAACATCATACGGTGTTCTGGATTCATTGTTGTGTCCCATAATTGGTCCGCATTCATTTCTCCTAAACCTTTGTAACGAGAAATTTGCCATTTTGGTGTAGGGCTTAATTCTGATTTTAATTTATCTAATTCACGATCATTAAAGACATAGTATTTCTGTTTACCTTGTGCCAATTTGTACAATGGTGGCTGTGCGATATATACATAACCCGCTTCAATAAGTGGTCTCATGAAACGATAGAAGAATGTTAATAACAATGTTCTAATATGTGCACCATCTACATCGGCATCGGTCATAATAACAATTTTATGATAACGTGCTTTAGAAATATCAAATTCGCCACCAATACCAGTACCAAATGCGGTAATCATTTGACGAATTTCATTATTATTTAAAATTCGGTCCAAACGGGCTTTTTCTACATTTAAAATTTTACCTCTTAACGGTAAAATCGCTTGTGTTTTAGAGTCACGGCCTTCTTTTGTAGACCCCCCGGCAGAGTCACCCTCTACTAAGAAGATTTCACTTTCTTCGGGATTTTTACTAGAACAATCAGCCAGTTTACCTGGTAAACTTGAAATTTCTAAAGCTGATTTACGACGCGTAACCTCACGTGCTTTCTTCGCAGCAACACGTGCACGAGAAGCCATAATACCTTTTTCAACAACAATTCTTGCTACATTTGGATGTTCGTATAAGAAACGTTCAAAATGTTCAGCAAAAAGTTTATCGACAATTTGACGTACTTCAGAGTTACCTAGTTTGGTTTTAGTTTGTCCTTCGAATTGAGGATCACCGTGTTTAATTGACACAACTGCTGTCAAGCCTTCACGTGTATCTTCACCAGATAATCTTTCTTTATCATCTTTGATAATTTTACTTTGTGTACCATAGCTATTTAACACGCGTGTTAACGCACGTTTAAATCCATCTTCATGTGTCCCGCCTTCATACGTGTGAATATTGTTAGCATATGATAATAAGTTAGTCGCGTAGCCACTGTTATATTGCATCGCAATTTCAATTTCCACATCATCTTTCATTTGATGAATGTAAATCGGTTCATCATGAATTGGTTCTTTATTCTCATTCAGCAATTCAACGTATGATTTAATACCACCTTCATAGTGATATGTATCTTCACGTTGCTCTTCATCTTCACGTTCATCTCTTAAAGTGATTGAAATTCCTTTGTTTAAGAATGCAAGCTCTCTAATACGTTTTTGAAGTGTTTCATAGTTATAAACAGTTGTTTCAGTGAATATCTCGCCATCTGCTTTAAAGCGAATCACTGTACCCGTTTTATCAGTTTCGCCGACTTCTTTTAAATCAAATTGAGGTACGCCTTTTTTATAGGCTTGATGATAAATTGTATCGTTACGATGAACGTATACTTCTAAATCTTCAGACAAGGCGTTAACAACTGAAGAACCTACACCATGTAGTCCACCAGATACTTTATAACCGCCACCGCCGAATTTACCACCAGCATGCAGTACAGTTAAGATAACCTCGACTGCTGGACGTCCCATTTTCTCTTGAATATCAACAGGAATGCCTCGACCATTGTCAGTAACTTTAATCCAGTTGTCTTTTTCAATAATCACTTCGATTTGATTTGCATAACCAGCAAGGGCTTCATCGATACTATTATCGACAATTTCCCAAACTAAATGGTGCAAACCTCTTTCTGAAGTTGAACCAATATACATACCAGGTCTTTTACGAACCGCTTCTAGTCCTTCTAATACCTGTATTTGTCCAGCACCATAATTATCTGTGTTGTTTACATCTGACAATGTATTCACCATCACTTTCTATTACTTTATAATTTCACCTTGATTAATTCGATAGAGTTTAGCACTGTTCATAATTTCATGATCTATGCCATCTACTGAAGTCGTTGTAACAAAGGTTTGTACTTTATGTTGAATCGTACTTAATAAATGCGTTTGTCTGGAATCATCTAATTCACTTAACACATCGTCTAAAAGAAGTATCGGATATTCTCCTACTTCGATATTCATTAACTCTATTTCAGCCAATTTAATGGATAGTGCAGTTGTACGCTGCTGTCCTTGAGAGCCATATGTTTGTGCATCCATGTCATTAACATCAAACCCTAAGTCATCTCTATGTGGACCGTACAAGCACACACCTCTATCCATCTCGCGTTTAATATTGTCATTTAGCAAGTTAATAATCTCATCAAACAATTCACTCTTATCCTTGTTAGTATCACTTAATTTCATACTTGGTAAATACTTCAATGACAATGTTTCTTTGTCATTCGTTATTCCAGAATGAATCGGTTTAGCCAATGATTCTAATTCTTTAATAAAATGCTCACGTCTTAAGGTCACATTAAGTGCATACTGCGCAAATTGTTGATTTAAGACTTCCAGCATTGTCGTGTCAGTCTTCTGTCCAAGTTGTAACTGCTTTAAGTAATTATTCTTTTGTTTAAGGATACGTTGATATTGAGCTAAATCGTTTAAGTAAACCGCAGAAATTTGACCTAATTCCATGTCGATGAAGCGTCTTCGTATTTGAGGAGAACCTTTAACAATATTTAAATCTTCTGGCGCAAAAAGAACCACATTGAGATGTCCAACATACTGAGTTAGTCGACTTTGTTCTAAGTGGTTCACTTTTACTTGTTTACCTTTTTTAGTTATAAACATTGTAAGTGGCATCGTTCCATGTCTATAACTTAGCTCACCCTCTATTTTAGCATATTCTGAGTTGAACCGTATAAGCTCCTTGTCATTAGAGGTACGATGGCTTTTAGCTAAAGCTAATGTGTAGATTGATTCAAGTAAATTTGTCTTTCCTTGAGCGTTCTCTCCAATAAGGATATTCACTTCAGGATGACAATCTAACGTAACTTCTTCATAGTTACGATAATTCTCTAATTGGAGTGTTTTAAGCTTCATTGTTCACCTTGATGAATAATGATTACAGAATCAATTTCTGGAATATCAGGGAAATCAATTCTATCTTGGTCAGCTAGCTTTTTACCTCGACGTGTTTCACGTTCGCCATTGATTAAAACTTCAACATCTTGTAAGAACCATTTTGCTTGGCCTCCAGATTCAATAATACCTTCTGTTTTAAGAAATTGACCTAACGTGATGTCGCCCTCAACTACAACTTCTTGAACCAAAATAATCACTCCATTTCTTTATATGTCATTAATATATTATACCTTTTTTAGAAGTAAATTTCATTTAAAATGGAATGTGAAACCGTTTACTTTGTTAGAAGTTTTCACTTTTTTTAATTTTGAGGAAGTCGTGTGCTCATTTTTGATGTTTTAAGATGAAATTTTGATATCAATCAGTGGAATAAGAAATGTGCTTGATAGTGGCTTATATCTTAATTTTTAATTTTAAGGGCCATTTTAGCGACAAAATAATTGAAACTATATTTATCCACAAGATAATAATAAATTTGTCTTAAAACGTGGCTGAGAGGTCTTAAAATTAATTTTAAAATAAAAAGGGAGTGGGACAGAATTCTTTTTAAATTCGTCGTCCCACCCCCGCAAGGATGACTAGAACTGAGAAAAGCTTGATTTAAGCGCCTTCTCAGTTCAGTCAGCTACTGCGAATTTGAAAAATAACATTAATATATTATTTATGTCCCAGGCTCGCTAAGTTTATTAATCTAATAAGTTCTAATTGGTAAAATCAATTGTGTCACTGAATCATCTTCCTTAGGTTTAAGGATAAATGGTTTCATTGTGCCAAAGAATTCTACTTCAACTTCGTCGTTATCAATCGCTTTTAACGCATCCATCATATAACGTGAGTTGAATGAAATCTTCAAGTTGCCACCTTCAACATCAGTTGCAGTCACTTCTTCTTTTACAGTACCAATTTCAGGAGATGTTGATGATAATTCTACGGTGTCGTTACCTGTACTTAATTTAATAACGTTGTTGCCACCTTCACGCGCTAATAAAGATGCACGATCAATCGCATGGTAAAATTCTCCGTTATCAAGACCTAATTTAATTTCATAATTCTCTGGGAATAAACGTGTTGTATCAGGATAATGACCTTCTAATAAACGAGAAATAAAGTTTACATTGCCTACTTTGAACAATACTTGGTTTGAGGCAAAGAAAATGTCAATTTCTTCATCGTTGTCGCTCATAATCTTATTTAATTCAGATAAAGCTTTACCAGGAATAATGACATTTTTGTTTTCAGATTCATCTTCAAGCTTTAACTTTCTTACAGCCAAGCGGTGTGAATCTGTCGCAGTGCATATTAATTCATTTTCTTGTATAAGCCAGTTTACACCAGTTAATACCGGGCGTGTTTCTGAGGTGGACACTGCAAAATTTGTTTGTGCAATAATGTTTTTAAGCACTTTAACAGATAATTGAATCGCATCATCACGTGATACTTGAGGTAATAATGGATATTGATCTGGATCTAAACCACTTAAATTAAACTCTGAATGACCTGATGTAATAAGTGTTTGGAATTGCTCGTTTGTTGATAATTTAACATCTTTGCCTGGTAATTTTTTGATAATATCTACAAAGAAACGACCAGGAAGAACTACTGAACCTGTTTCAGATATTGTTACAATTTCTTCTCCATCAACTTGTTTAGGGATAGTAATTTCAATTGAAATCTCAGAATCTGAACCAGTAAGAATCACTTCGTTATCTTTAGCGTCTATTTTGATACCCGTTAAAATTGGTAAAGTGGTTCTTGGTGAGATGGCTTTTAATGTGTCATTTAATTGATTAATAAAGTAATCTCTTCTTATAGTGAATTCCATCATTAATTTAAACTCCTTCCAGTCGTTTATATATAATTATATAGGTTTTAAAATCATAGTAATAGTAGTAGGGCCTGTGGATTAGTGGATATCTTAAGTAAAGCCTTGAATGTCAAAGTTATACACATGTGGATAAACTGTTGATGGTGTGTATTACTTTTAAACATTATCCACAATACTTTGTTTGATCTTGCAAAAGGTGATTGGCTAATTTTTAGCCATTTTCATTTCAAAACACCACTATTTTTATTTCCCACTTTAATGAATTGTAATCTGTTATATAACAGTAGAGTGTAATTTTTGTTTTAGTTGTTATTGATTACGAATTTCTTTCTCTAAATCTTCTACTTCTTGTTTGAAAATAGAATCAGCTTTGATGTCATTAGCAATCTTTTCATGTGCGTGAATAACCGTAGTATGATCACGACCACCAAATTCTTCACCAATTTTAGGTAATGAAAAATCAGTAAGTTCTCTTGAAAGGTACATTGCGATTTGACGCGGGTAAGCGATTGATTTCGTACGCTTTTTAGCACTAAAGTCTTCAATTCGCACATTGTAGTAATGTCCTACTACTTTTTGAATATCTTGGATAGTAATTTTTTTAGACTTAGGAACTTGAATAATATCTTTAAGTGCTTCTGCTGCTAATTCAGTTGTAATCGGTCTTCCTTGTAGTTTTGAATAGGCAAGTAAACGCGTTAAAGCACCTTCTAATTCACGAATGTTAGATTGAATTTGGTTTGCAATATAATTCAAGGCTTCAGCCGGAATTTCTAAGTTCTCTTCTTCGATTTTCTTTTGAAGAATCGCCATACGTGTCTCGTAATCAGGAGGCGTGATATCAACGATTAGTCCCCATTCAAAGCGTGAACGTAAACGATCTTCTAATTTAGCGATTTCTTTAGGTGGACGATCACTAGAAATAACAATTTGCTTTTTGTTTTGATGTAATTCATTAAAGGTATGGAAGAACTCTTCTTGCGTTTGTTCTTTATTTTGAATGAATTGAATATCATCAATTAATAGCACATCGATATTTCTATATTTTTCTCTAAAAGCTTCAGGTTCATTGTTACGAATCGACTTGATGAAGTCATTTGTAAACTTTTCACTAGAGGTATAAAGCACTTTAGCATTAGGTTGATTACTTAGCACATGATGACCAATTGCATGCATCAAATGTGTTTTACCTAAACCAACGCCACCATAAATAAATAGTGGATTATAGGCTTGAGCTGGCGCTTCAGCAACAGCTAAACTTGCTGCATGTGGGAAGCGGTTGCCAGGTCCAATAACAAAGGTATCGAAAGTATTGTGCGTATTGAATTGGTCTGTGCCTTCATGACCGTCATCAATGACTTGTTGTGGACTTTGACTAGGTTTATGCGGTTTGCGAGTTGATTCATCAAGCTCAGCCAATTGTTCTGCTGTGAAAAATTTAGGCTCTACTTCATAGCCGATAACGTCTTTCATAATTGTTTGTATAACTTCTTTGTAATTTGAATTTAACCATTCGGCATAGAATTCATGAATTACAAAAATAATTGCGATATCATCACGAATTTCTTTGAGTTCCGTATCCTTTAAAAAAGTATTGAAGGTTGATTTTGATATTTCTGATTCAGCAACTTCTAATACTTTCTTCCAAATTTCTTGTTCTGACAT